>NZ_JBFAHS010000005.1:0-489995 GCF_040654315.1 Nocardia sp. NPDC050713
TTCGGGTGTGTCACACACCCGAACCCCCGCCGTCGAGAGCGGAAGGGCTCGCGCTACCGGCTGGTGAACGGCAGCAGGGCCATCTCGCGGGCGTTCTTCACCGCGACGGCGACCTGACGTTGCTGCTGCGGGGTGAGCCCGGTAACGCGCCTGCTGCGAATCTTGCCGCGATCGGAGATGAACGTGCGCAGCAGGTTCACATCCTTGTAGTCCACCGTCTCGATCCCCGCGGCGATCAGCGGGTTCTTCTTGGGGCGGCGGGCCTGTTCCGCGCGGACCTTCTTCGACGGTGCTCGCTTGACTGCCATATCAGGGGTTCCTTCTACGGGATCGGTGGTTCTTACCAGCTCGATTTGTGCACACCGGGCAGCTCTCCCCGGTGGGCCATCTCGCGCACACGCACACGGGAGAGACCGAACTTCCGGAGGTGACCCCGCGGACGTCCGTCCGCGGCGTCCCGGTTGCGCAATCGTACCGGACTGGCATCTCGCGGCAGGCGCTGCAGGGCGGCCTGCGCGGCGGCCCGGTCGGCGTCCGACGTGGCCGGCTTGCGGACGAGTTCCTTCAGTTCGGCGCGGCGGGCCGCGTAGCGGGCGACGACGGCCTTGCGCTGCTCGTTGCGCGCGATCTTCGACTTCTTCGCCACGTCAGCGCTCCTCGCGGAAGTCGACGTGCTTGCGCACCACCGGGTCGTACTTCTTCAGCACCAGGCGGTCCGGGTCGTTGCGCCGGTTCTTGCGGGTGACGTAGGTGTAGCCGGTGCCCGCGGTGGACTTCAGCTTGACGATCGGGCGGATGTCGGTGGACTTCGATGCCATGAGAGCTCCTAGATCTTCTCGCCGCGGGCGCGGATGCGGGAAATCACGGCCTCGATCCCGTCCCGATCGATGGTCTTGATGCCCTTGGCCGAGACGTTCAGCGTGACGCGGCGGTCCTCGCTGGGCAGGTAGTAGGTCTTGCGCTGGATGTTGGGGTTCCAACGGCGGCTGGTCCGCTTGTGCGAGTGCGACACGGACTTGCCGAACCCCGGCTTGCGGCCGGTGACCTGGCAGTGGGCCGACATGTGGGCTCCCTCCATTCGGGGGTAAGTAGAGCGAGATGACAATCATTTTCGACAACGGCTGTCCGACACTGTACCGTTGCCCTCCGGTAAATGAAAATCGTTATCGAAAGGGGTTCTGGTGGTTGTGCCTGATCCCGCCCTGCTCCCGCCCGAGCCCGATCGCCGGACGCCGGTCGTGCTGGTCGCCGGTCTGCCCGGACGCGCGGCAGCGGGCGTCGACCGTGTCGCCGACGCGCTGCTCGGCGGCGATGGCACCGTCGTCGTGCGCCACGAGCTGAGCGAGCTGCGCGAGGGCGTCGTGCGCCGCACGGTGCGCACCGCGACGGACGCCAAGACCGCCGTGCTCGAGCTGGCGCACGGCTGCGTCTCCTGTACGTTGCGGGCCGACCTGCTTCCGCTGCTGTGCACGTTGGCCGCGCGGGAATCGGTGCGGCGCATCGTCCTCGCGCTCGATCCGGCCTTCGAGGCCGAGGCCGTGTGCCAGGCCATCGGTGATGTCGTGGTCACCGGAGTCGTCGGCCGGGTGGACGGCCCCGCCGGGCGCGACGTGCGCGTCGAGGCGGTGCTGACCTGCCTGGACAACCAGGAGTGGCTGAACGACGCCACCGGCGACGAGACGCTCGCCGAGCGCGGGCTCGCGGCCGCGGACGACGACCGCACCGTCGCGCAGGTCGCCGTCGGCCAAGTCGATTTCGCCGATGCGGTGCTGGCCATCGGCCCCGCGCTCGACGCCGTGGAGCAGAGCAGGCTCGGCGCGGTGCTGACCCGCCTGGTGCCGGACGCGCCTGTCGCCTGGATCGACGACCTGGACGCCGTCGCCGCCACCGACATCGAAGCCCTGCTCGCCCGGATTCCGGCGCAGTCGCGGCGCGGCCGGATCTTCGACGCGCACGCACCGCTGCTGCGCGGGCAGCCGCCGCTGGTCGCCGAGCACGGCGTGAGCCTGATCGAGTTCGCCGCGAGCAGGCCCTTCCATCCCGGCAGGTTGCACGACGCGCTCGACGTGCTCTTCGAAGGTGTGGTCACCGCGCGCGGCAGGCTCTGGCTGGCCACCCAGCCCGACGAGGTGGTGTGGCTGGAGTCGGCGGGTGGCGGGCTGCGCGTCGGCGGCGCGGGGCGCTGGCTCGCCGCGATGAGCGAAGACGAACTGGCACAGGCGGATCCGACTCGGCGGGCGCTCGCCGCGCTGCGCTGGGACGACCGCTTCGGTGATCGGGACGTCTCACTGGTGATCCTCGCGCACGACGCCGATCCCGGCGAGATTCGCCGGGCCCTGCACTGGGCGCTGGTCGAGGACGACGAACTGCGACTGGTCGAGCGCGCGCCCGAGCGCGTCGCGCTGTGGGACGACCCGTTCGGCGACTGGCACGCCGACCCGTGCGAGGACGCGGGCGAGCTGGTCGACGAGGTCGCGGAACCGAAAAGTCGGAGAGGAGAAGGAAAGTGAAGACAGGTATCCACCCGGACTACCACCCGGTGGTGGTCGAGGACTCGAGCACCGGCAAGCGGTTCCTCACCAGGTCCACCGCCACCAGCGCGCGGACCGTCGAGTGGGAAGACGGCAACACGTATCCGCTGCTGGTGGTCGACGTGACCGCCGACTCGCACCCGTTCTGGACCGGCGCGCACCGCGTGCTGGACACCCAGGGCCGGGTCGAGAAGTTCGAGCGCAAGTACGGCAGGCGCGTGCGCGCCGGACAGGAGGCCTGAGATGGCGGTGCCCAAGCGGAGGATGTCGCGGTCCAATACGCGCAGCCGTCGCGCCCAGTGGAAGGCGGCCCCGCCCGCGCTGGTGCCGGTGACCGTCGGGGGAGTGGTGCATCAGGTGCCGCGCCGCCTGGTGCAGGCTGTGCGCCGCGGACTGATCGACCTGGACCGCCTCTGATCCAGCTCCGGTCGAACGCGTAGGGCCCGGCGGATCCACCGCCGGGCCCTACGCGTTGTCGTGCCGCAGAGTGGAAGTCAGCCCTGCTTGCCGGCCAGGTCGGCCGCAACCCGCCCCATGGCCGCCAGTGTGCCGAACGCGCCAGGCGGATTGGTGCCCATAGGCTGCGGTGGCGGACCGGACGGTTCGTTGCGATCGTGATACTGCGGCAACTGATCAGCTACCCGATGTGCTCTGCGTCACATGCGGCTATTCCTGAATTATCGCGTGCGGCAAGGTAACTGGACGATGAAATGCATACCCAAAGTTTGTTTTTAGCGGCCTTAAAAGTCTCCGTGCAGTGATGATTTCGTGCTCACGCGCCGGTACCCTCATCCGAGAGGGCGGGTTCTTCCGGTTTCTCGGAAGAACCCGCTCATCGCCAAACTTCGGCATTCTCCCGTAAAGCACTCTCGCGAAACCTGTTTCGCGCGCTTACGGCTTCCCGTTTCGCGATTCGGATTCCGCCTCCGAATGTCCCGGCAATCCGGGCAAATCCGGCAGCAGGGACTCCAATCGCGCGAGCTGAGCGCCGATCAACTCCGCGGGCCCCTCGATCAAGGAGAGCGGCCAGGGCCAGCGGTGCCCCTCCAGCTGCCGCACCTGCTCGACCAGATCGGCGGTGGTGGCCTCCAGTTCGCTGATCTCCGTACGCAGTTCGCCGATCTGGGCGCGCAGTGCCTCGGTGTCGCCCTCCAGCGCGTCGATGCGACGCAACGCCGCGGCCAACCCGTCCACCAGCGTCAGGTGCCGTCCCTCGGCGTCCGTGCCCAGCTGCGGCCACCCCGCGAGACCGGGGCCGCGCAACTGGGTTTGGATGTCGCGCAGCACCGCGTCCTGCTCCGGCGTCATGTCCGGCTCCTCCTGTCCGAAATCCCACTGGCCGAAATCCGCTGTCTCGGCCACGTTCACGTCGCAGAGCACGCCGTTGACCCGGATCTGGCGCAGCGTCTGATGAATGTTGCGGCGGGTCTCCACATTGCCGCCCGACCACGCGTCGGTCTGCCACACCCAGGCCGCGCTGCCCGCGTCCAGCGCCCGGCTCACCGACCAATACCCGCCGTAGATACCGACATTCGCGTCGCCGAGCACCGTGGCCGCGCCGTCCAGGTACGCGTTGATCGGCACCTGGTCTTGTGGAGTGGCGTCGAAATCCGCCGAGAAGTAGACGGGCCGGTCGGGGCGACCGCCGCAGCGCAGTACCTGCGCGAGACCGGCGCGCGCGTCGACGATGCCCGCGTTGTAGCCGTCCAGCATGCGGGCGGCGGTGGTCTCCCAGTTGGAGACGATGGAGATGCCGTGCGCCCGAAGGTCGTCGGCCTCCGCCGGGGTGAGCAGCTTGCCGGGCAGACTCGGACCGCCGGGCGTCAGATACCGCACCACGAAATCGAAACCCGCCGCCCGGATAGCGGCGCCGCCCGGCCGTCCACCGGCGTAGTCCAGGCCGAACCGCATGTCTCCCACTGTAAGACGTGGACGGTGCGGTTCGCCGGGGTTCAGCGCGTGAACTCGGGCCGCCGCGCCGGTGCGGGCGGCGTGGACGGTGTGCGTCGATCGGGAGCGACGAGAACCGCGGTGATCGGCACGGCCAGCGAGAGCATGCCGATGACGAACATCGGCACCAGGAAGGAGAACAGGTCTTCACCGGTCGGGAGCGCCGCGCGCGGATTGATCCGCAACTCCAGTCCGGCCATCCGCAGGTAGTGCATGCCGACGACGGCGCATCCGAACAGCGCCGAGGCGCCGACGACGGCGATCGTCGGCCACGAGCGCAGCACGAACCACAGTGTGCCGAGCGAGATCACGACGCCGAGCAGGCCGGAGACGATCACCTGCCACAGTCCGTACTCGATGTCGCCGCGCACCTGCACGGCGCTCATCCCCAAGGCGAGCATCAGGCTCAGTCCGGTGCCCATCAGCACGCCCGCGGCGAGCAGGCGGGACAGCTGCAGCGTCCGCCCGAGCACCATCAGTCCACCGAAGACCGAAAGCACCGCGAGCACCGCCGCTCCGGTGAGCCGGGCGACGTCGTAGCGGATCAGCGCGTCGCCCGAGGGCGTGACGCCGAGCATCGTGACGAAAACCGCCAGCCAGGTGCCGATTCCGCCGATAGAGACCGCCGCCGAGGCCAGCCAGACCAGCCGGAACTTGGACGTCACCGATTTGGTCGACTGGCGGATGCAGATCAGACCGATCAGCGCGCCCGCCATCGCCACCAGGATCGACAGTCCTAGGACCCAATAACCCATGGAGAAGTAGGACAAGACAGCGACCCTCACACCTGTCCGACGGGCTGCTCGTGCTGCTGCGCCGCGAGCCGCTGGATCGCGTATTCCGTGACAGCGGCCAGGGATTGGCGCACTTCCATCGCGTTGCGCGCGTCGATGTCGACGATCGGCACCCCCGACCGCACCGATAGCGCCTCACGCAGTTCGGCCACCGGGAACCGCGGTGCGTCCGGAAAACGGTTGACCGCCACCAGGAACGGCAGTCCGCGTGCCTCGAAGAAGTCGACGGCGGCGAAGCTGTCCTCGATGCGGCGGGTGTCCACCAGCACCACCGCGCCGATCGCGCCGCGGATCAGGTCGTCCCACATGAACCAGAACCGGCGCTGGCCCGGCGTGCCGAACAGGTACAGCGTCAGGTTCCCCGGCAACACGATGCGGCCGAAATCCATGGCGACCGTTGTGGTCTCCTTGCCCGGCGTCGCGGCCAGGTCGTCGATGCCGTCGGAGAAGCCGGTCACCATGGCTTCGGTGCGCAGCGGGACGATTTCCGACACCGCGCCGACGAAGGTGGTCTTGCCCGCGCCGAAACCCCCTGCGACAACGATTTTCGTCGACGCGGTGCGATTGTCCATGGATGCCGAGCCGTACGGCTGGGAGTTATAGGGCGCGGAGTCCACGCAAAGTCCTCTCCATCAGGGTCCGGCGCTCGTCGTAGCTCGCCTGGTCGCTCAGGGTCGAATGCACGCGCAGCGTCCCGGCGACGACGAGATCGCCGATCACGACTCGGACCAGGCCGAGCGGCCGTTGTAGCTGAGCCGATATCTCAGCGACCGACAGACGTGCGGTGCCCAGCCGCACGATATCGGTCCGGATATCGCCGACCGGCCATTCGAAATGTGCAGTGTAGGAGATGGTCTCGATGACCGCCTCCAGGGGAAGGTCGACCGCGGGTTCGGTACGCCCCGAGGTCAGGGCGTAGGGACGAACGCGGGTGGGTGGTATGCCCGGCCCCCCGCCGGTTGGGTTGGACATCGCACGCTCTACACGGCCGTCCGGGCGGTGGCTTGGACCACCGAACCGACACGATCGACGAGCAGCGCCATCTCATAACCGATCCGGCCGATGTCGTGCGTCTTGTTGGCGAGCACCGCCAGATGCGAGCCGTTGCCGACCGTCATCACCAGCAGGTAGCCGCGCTGCATGTCGACGATCGACTGCATCACCTTGCCGCCGTTGAACAACTGGGCGGCGCCGCTGGACAGGCTCGCCAGGCCCGCGGTGACCGCCGCGAGCTGCTCGGCGCGATCGGCGGGCAGGTGCGGGCTGGTCGCCTGCAGCAGGCCGTCGGCCGACACCAGCACCGCGTGGGTGACACCCGGCACGTCCCGAGTGAAACGGGTGACCAGCCAGTTCAGATTCTCGTCTGTGGTGTTGCCTGGTTTGTCGGTCATGCAAGCCCTCCGTCGTTGTACTGGGCGTCGGCCCGCCCGCTGCGGACCCCGCTGAGATGCCTGGTCAAGCTGTTGCGGATCTCATCAGGATTCCGCGTGTTGGATTCGTTGGCCGGCGCCAAACCGCCGGGGACCAGCTGCGCGCCCGGCTGCCGAATGGGCAGGCCGCCGGAGGTGCGGCCGGAGGTGGTCGGGTTGCTCGCCTCCGCGGCGGCGGCCCAGCCGACGTCGGCGGGGGACGACCAAGCGCCGCCTTCGTTCTCGGATCCGGCGGAGGCGGGTTCGACCAGCCACTCCGAGACCATGCGCTGGTAGATCGGCGTCGGGGATTCCGGGTTCACCGGACGCAGCCCGGTGACCGTGGCCTGGGCGGCGTTCGCGACGGCCGCGGGCTCGGGCACCTCGTAGACGGCGGTCTCGGCCCACACGTCGACCTGCGCGGGCTCGGCGGGTTCGCCCGCCGGCGCGGGCAGCGCGAGCGACTCCACCGGTCGCGGCGCGCCGTTCTCGTTGCGCGTCCGGATCGGCAGCGGGCCGCCGCGGCCGGGATCGGTGGTCTCGGCATCGATCACCGACGGGCGGCGGTCGGCCGGGGTGGCGACCCGGATCGCCGGACGCCGCTGCGGCAGGCCGGTGCTGCTCATCTCGAACGAGGAAGTGTGCTCGGGCAATGCCAGACTCGGCACCGGGACCAGCATGCGCGGCGGCGCGGCCGTGGGTTCGGGCGCGCTTTCCAGCGGCTGCGGCGCGGTGAGCTGCGGCGCCTTGTCGCTGATCGGCACCGGCGAGACCAGGGTGCCGGGCAGGTGCACGCTCGCGGTGATGCCTGGCTGCTGCGCCATCGCCGAGGTCCGGCGCAGGTTGACCGTGATGTTGTGCCGCTTGGCGAGTCGGCCGACCACGAAAAGACCCATGCGGCGCGCGGTTTCGACGGTGACCTCACCACCGGAGGCGAGGTGCTCGTTGACCGTCTGCAGGTCCTCGGCGGACATGCCGAGACCGCGGTCGATGATCTCGATCAGGTAGCCGCCGTCCACCGCGCGGGCCACCGAGACCGCCACCGGGGTGGTGGGCGGCGAGTAGCGCAGTGCGTTGTCGATGAGCTCGGCGAGCAGGTGCTCGACGTCGACGGCGGGCTCACCGGGCACGATGCCGTCGGGCGCGCTGCCGATCTCGACGCGCTGGTAGTCCTCGACCTGGGAGACCGCGCTCCACAGCATGTCCGAGAGCGGAACGGGCGGCAGGTGGCCGCGGCGCAGCGCGGTGCCCGCGAGCACCAGCAGGTTGTCGCCGTTTCGGCGCATGCGGGTGGCGAGGTGGTCGAGGCGGAACAGGCTCTGCAGGCGCTCGGAGTCGTCCTCGTCGTGTTCGAGTTCCTCGATCAGCGTCAGCTGCTGCTCGACGAGCGACTGGCTGCGGCGCGAAAGGGTCTCGAACATGCTGCCGATCTGCAGGCGCAGACGGGCCTGCTCGGCGGCGAGGTGGAGCGCGGCGTTGTGGATGTCGTCGACGGCGCGGGCCAGCTGGCCGATCTCCTCGGTGGTGTGCACGTCGACTCGGGTCGGCTCCGGTGTCGCGTTGCCGGAACGCACGACCTCGAGCTCGTTGGGCAGGTCGACGTGCGCGACCTGGAGCGCGCCGTGGCGCAGGCGGCGAATCGGGACGACGAGCGAGCGGGCGACCGCGAGCGCGAGGGCCAGACCGGCGAGCAGCGTCGCGACCACGATCGCGATATCGCGCAACACGATGCCGCGGACTTCGGCGGTCCGGTCGGCCAGTCGCGCGTCGATGGTGTCGACCAGGTTCAGCGTCGTCTGGTCGTAGGCGGTGGCACTGGTGCGCAGCGAGTCGATGACCGGCTGGCTGCCCGCTGGGTCGCCGAGGTTCTGGCTGAAGGCGCCGAGGCGGACGTTCACCGCGTCGATCAACACGCTGGCGTTGAGCGCCGAAGACGGTTGCAGCTGGGCGAACTGGCTCAGCAACACCAGCTCACCACCCGCGGTGATCAAGACCGTCGGGCGCACGGCCGGGTTGCGGTCCGCGCCCGGCGAACCGATCAGCAGGTACTGCTGGGTGTGCAGCCTGCGCGCGTTGGTGGTCACACCGAGCTGCAGGAAGTAGCGCTGGATGGTGATCTCCTCCAGCGAGGTCGAGCGCGCGATCGCGTTGCCGATGCGGGCGGCGACCTCGTCGGCCTGCTGGCCGATCGCCACCGGCGAACTGTTGCGCAGGCCGTTGCGCATCGCGCGGCCCGCGGTCAGCGCCGCGTCGAGCTCGTTGGAGACTTCCGTCGGCGCTCCCGTCGAGCGCAGTGCCGTCTGGAGATCGGCGGCCGCCTGATCGAACCGGCCCGCGATGCGGTCCAGGTCGGCGTCGGACGTCTGGTTCTCCCAGGTCGTCGCCGTCGTGACGGCGAGTTGTTCGGTGGCCGAGGCGAAACCGAGCATCGGCCGGATGATCCTGGCCTGGTCGGTCGCCGCGTCGAGGTCGCCGATCGTGTTCAACTCGTCGTTGATTCGCAATACCGCGAACGTCGAGGCGAGCACCACCGGCAGCAGTAGCACGATCCCGACCTTGCGGGTGACGGACCAGTTCGACAGCCTGAATTGCCGGGAACGCGGTGCTGCATCCATCCGCTT
The DNA here is from genome assembly GCF_040654315.1 of Nocardia sp. NPDC050713. Taxonomy (NCBI): domain Bacteria; kingdom Bacillati; phylum Actinomycetota; class Actinomycetes; order Mycobacteriales; family Nocardiaceae; genus Nocardia; species Nocardia sp. NPDC050713. The sequence continues at coordinate 9,306 of NZ_JBFAHS010000005.1, forward strand.
CCGTCGCCTCCACTCCGCGCGGGTTCCCCGGATGGCTAGTGGCTGTTTCACATAAGTATGGGACCAACCCGCTGAGAACCAACTCGAGGTCTTGTTTTTACCGCTGGGAACATACCGTGCTGAGTGGGTAACGGCAATCTGGGGGACTCGGCGCGATAATTCTCTAATATGGCTACGCAGAACAAGTTTCGGTCCCATTGCGAGACTCGCAACGACCGAAATCCGCGCACGCCGGTGAAAGCCCCAGGTCATCGGTGGTGCTCCGCTGCGTCACCCGACCGGCCCCGTTCGCGGCGTGTCGGGCATGGCCTCTCAGTCGACTCTCAGTCGGTGCGGTCAAACTGGTGGCATGCGCATTCTGGTAGTCGACGACGATCGCGCCGTCCGTGAATCGCTGCGTCGGTCGCTGACCTTCAACGGCTACTCGGTCGATCTCGCGGTGGATGGTGTGGACGCCTTGGAGAAAGCGACCGTCCAACGGCCGGACGCACTCGTGCTGGACGTGATGATGCCGAGATTGGACGGGCTCGAAGTTTGCCGACGGCTGCGCAGCACCGGTGATGATCTTCCGATTCTGGTTTTGACGGCGCGCGATTCGGTTTCCGAAAGGGTTGCCGGACTGGATGCCGGAGCCGACGATTATCTGCCGAAACCATTCGCGCTCGAGGAATTGCTGGCCCGGTTGCGCGCTCTGCTGCGCCGCCGCGCGCCCGAGCAGGGCGATACCTCCGAGGCGATGCTGTTCGCCGATCTGTCGCTGGACCCGGTGACCCGCGAGGTCTCCCGCGGCTCCCGCTCGATCAGCCTGACCCGCACCGAGTTCTCGCTGCTGGAAATGCTGATGGCCAACCCGCGTCGGGTGCTCACCCGCAGCCGGATCCTGGAAGAGGTGTGGGGCTACGATTTCCCGACCTCCGGCAACGCGCTCGAGGTCTACATTGGCTACCTGCGCCGCAAGACCGAGGCCGAGGGCGAACCGCGGCTCATCCACACCGTGCGCGGCGTCGGTTACGTCCTGCGCGAAACCCCACCCTAGGCCGCGCGACAATGGCACGAAGCGTTCCACGGCGACCCGTCATCGCGACCCTCGGCCAGCCCGACTCGACCGAGATGCGGCCGCCGATGCCGCTGACCCGCTCGGTGTCGCTGCGCTGGCGGGTCACCCTGCTCGCCGCGTCGGTGGTGGCCATCGCGGTCGCCTTCACCTCCATCGCCGCCTACGCGATGGTGGCGCGGGCCCTCTACGCCGACGTCGACTCGCAGTTGCGGGCGCGCGCGTCGACGATGATCGACAACAACTTCGAGAGCATGGGCTTTCAGTCGATCATCCTGGCGGGTCTGTTCTCCAACGACGTCGGCGTCGCGCTGATCTTCGCCGACCACAAGCCCTATATGCCGCCGCAGCAGACGATTCCGCCGGTGGGCGAGCAGGAGTTCGCCGTCGCCGACGGCAAGCTGAACTCCTCGCTGCGCACGGTGAGCAATCAGCGCGTGCTCGCGGTGCGCACGAATTCCGGTGCGACGCTGGTCATCTCACAGCGGCTGGAGCCGACCCGCGAGGTGCTCGACCGGCTGGCCTGGCTGTTGTTCGTGGTCGGCGGCTGCGGCGTCGTGCTCGCCGCCGCCGCGGGCACCGCGGTGGGCCGCACGGGCCTGAGACCCATCGCCAGGCTGACGGCCGCGACCGAGCGCGTCGCGCGCACCGACGACCTCACGCCCATCCCGGTCACCGGCGACGACGAATTGGCCCGGCTCACCGACAGTTTCAACACGATGCTGCGGGCGCTCGCCGAATCACGCGATCGCCAGCGGCGTCTGGTCGCCGACGCCGGGCACGAGCTGCGCACGCCGCTGACCTCGTTGCGCACCAACATGGAGCTGCTCATCGCCTCGAGCAGGCCGGGCGCGCCCGCCATTCCCGAGGAGGACATGGCCGAGCTGCGCCAGGACGTGATGGCCCAGATCGAAGAGCTGTCCACCCTCGTCGGCGACCTGGTCGACCTGGCGCGCGAAGACGCGCCGGAGACCGTCTACGACCGGATCGATCTCGGCGAGGTGACCGAACGGGCGCTGGAGCGCGCGAGGCGTCGCCGCGGCGCCATCGAGTTCGTCGCCGAACTGCGGCCGTGGTTCGTCTACGGCCACGAGGCGGGACTGGAGCGGGCCGTGCTGAACGTGCTCGACAACGCCGCCAAGTGGAGTCCGGCGGGCGCCCAGGTGCTGGTCACCATGCGCGAGGCCGGACGGGGTCTGCTGGAACTCGCGGTGGACGACGCGGGCCCGGGCATCCCCTCGGACGAACGGGAGCTGGTGTTCGAGCGGTTCTACCGGACCACCGCGTCCCGCTCGATGCCCGGCTCGGGGCTCGGACTGGCCATCGTCAAGCAGGTGGTGACCAAGCACGGCGGCACGATAACGATCGATACGTCCGACCGCGGCGGCGCGCTGATCCGTATCGTGTTACCTGGTGAGGGTGACGGTCCCGCGTCGACTCAGCAGATCTCGGAGAACTGAAAGCACGGTCTCAGTCGGCTCTAAGCCGTCGTCGGCACGCTGGTCGGCAGACGTGAGGAGAAGCGAGAAGCCATGACGGAGGATTTCCAGAACCGAAACGTGGAACCGGGAAAGGCGGACGCCTCCGGTCCCCGGCCGACCGAGCAGTTCCCGGTCGCGGGCCATGCCGAGCAGTTCCCGGCCGCGGGCCATGCCGAGCACGCGGCATGGGCCGCGCCCGGCGCGGCGCACCATCAGCCGCAGCAGCACTATCAGACGCAACCGTTCCCCGAACCGGGTCCGGGCTTCGGCGCTCCCGGCGGGCCGCCGCCCCCGTACACCGTGCCCGGCGCGGCCTTCGGCGCACAGCCCCCGCAGCCCCCCAAGCGCTCGTTCAGTGCTGGTCTTGTCGCGGGCGCGGTGGCATTGGCGCTCTTCAGCGGCGGCGTCGGCGGTGCGGTCGGTGCGCTGGCCACGCGGTCCGACGACGGCAGAGCCTCGGTGACCAACGCGCTCGACGCCCCGAAGCCGAATGTCGGAAACGCGTCCAACGCCCCGGCGGGTTCGACCCAGGCGGTGGCGCAGAAGGTGCTGCCGAGCGTCGTGATGATCAAAGTGGCGAGCAACCGCGCGCAGGGCGAGGGTTCCGGCGTCGTGCTCTCCTCCGACGGCCTGATCCTGACCAACAATCACGTGGCCGCGGGCGGGGGCGCCGGCGCGAAGATGGAGGTCATGTTCTCCGACGGGAGCAGCGCGCCCGCCACGCTGGTCGGCGCCGACCCGGTCTCGGACCTGGCGGTCATCAAGGTGCAGGGCAAGAGCGGCCTGACTCCGATCGAACTGGGCAGCTCGTCGAATCTGCAGGTGGGCCAGCCGGTGATCGCCATCGGCTCGCCGCTTGGCTTGGCGGGCACCGTCACCACCGGCATCGTGTCCGCGCTGAACCGTCCGGTGTCGACCAGCGGCGAGGGCGGCCAGAACCCGAACGCCCCGCAGCCGGTGATCGATGCGATCCAGACCGACGCCGCCATCAATCCGGGCAACTCGGGCGGCGCGCTGGTCGACGCGAGCGGCAAGCTGATCGGTATCAACACCGCCATCGCCAGCCTCGGTGTCGGCGAGCTCGGCGGCCAGCAGAGCGGTTCGATCGGTCTCGGCTTCGCCATCCCCGTGGACCAGGCCCGCAGGGTCGCCGACGAACTGATCAAGAACGGCCACGCCACCTACGCCCAGATCGGCATCAAGCTGCGGCCGCAGGACAGCGTCGCGCTGGTGCTGGAGGCCACCCCGGACGGCCCCGCCGCCAAGGCTGGCATTCCGGCGGGCGCCGTCATCACCAAGCTGGACGATCGGCCCATCGATTCCGGCGAAGCGCTCATCGCCGCCGTCCGCTCACACCAACCGGGAGACAAGGTGAAAGTCACCTATACCGACGAACAAGGCAACAACCCCAAGACCGTCGAGGTCACCCTCACCGGCGCACCCGCGGACGGTGGCCGGTGAGGCGGCTCGGTGACGCGGAATTGTCCAGCGCCGCCGCCGGGTTGCTCGGCACAGGCGCTACGGTGAGCACCATGGAAATCGATGCTCCTGTGGCGGGGCGTGCACTGGTGGTGGTCGTCGACGATCGAACGGCGCATGGAGGTGTGGACTCGCTCGGGCCGCTGGTCACCGAGCTGCTCACCGAGGCGGGTTTCCTCGTGGACGCGTCGGTGTCGGTGCAGGCCGACGAGGTGGAGATCCGCAACGCGCTGAACACGGCGGTGATCGGCGGCGTCGACCTGGTCATCTCGGTCGGCGGCACGGGGATGTCGCCGCGTGATGTGACCCCCGAGGCGACTTCACAGGTGCTGGACCGGGAACTGCCCGGGATCAGCGAGGCCCTGCGCTCCTCCGGCCGAGTCGCGGGCTCCCTGGACGCGGGTCTCTCGCGCGGTCTGGCGGGCATCTCGGGCAGCACCCTGGTCGTGAACCTGCCGGGCACCCGCTCCGCCATCCGCGACGGTATGGCAACCCTCTCGCCGCTCGCCAGCAAAGTGATCGGCGAACTGTCCGGATTGGCCGAATAATTCCGGCCGCCGACTCTTCCGACGTCCCTCGCTCCGCCGCGCGCCGGGCGAGGGACGCCGCGCGTTTGGCGCGGATCTTCGGCGACACCCTGCCGGACACCACCCGCGACGAACGCGGTGACGACCCGGACGATCGCCGCTCCGGCGACGACTGGTTGCGCTCCCAGGTGCCTCCGCACCACGGTTGAGCTAATTCCTACTATTTAAGTACGTACTTTCGGGCGATATGGGTCCGTTACCTCCTCACCGTTTTCTATAACGCGCTGTGATCTGCGCCATCGATTACGGCCTTGTCTCGTACACAGCCGATGGCCTCGTTGCGACTCGAGCCGATCGTTTCCGCGAATGCGCGGGATTCCCGCCTGCATTTATGCACGTCAAGCGATATTGGCATGTGGGCACCTATGATCTACATCACATTGATCTTTACAATTCTTTACGTTGCCAGGCAGTTACCGACGGTTTAATCTTCGCCACGGGCCACCCAAACGAAGGTCCCCGCGGGTCCGGATACGGCACGTACGTCGTCGATCCGGCGGAACAAGGCTCGGTTCCGTTGCCAGTGAGGGCGTTGCGCCGAAATAACAGCCGGTTACATACCGGCAACAAAGGGGCGACAAACTGAGCTGGGCCTGAGAGGACCACTGTCCAGCCTCGATGGTCGAGGTTGACTGTTTGAACCTGATGAGGGGAAGTATGAGCGAGAACCGCACCAACGGTCTGCGTCGCGGTGCCCGCGTCGCGGGCGTCGGCGCCGCCGCGGCCGTTGCCATGGGCCTGCTGTCGACCGGTGCTGCCAATGCCGACACCTTCGTGCCGTTGCCGGACGGTCAGAAGGTCGGTCATGGCGTGACGATCACCCGCACGGGTGAGCGCGCCCTGATTTCGCCGTCCCTTGCCGCCAACGGCGCCGGTCGCGTCGTCTGGGTCTCGGGCAACGCCACCGCCGATGTGACCGTCACCCCCGAGGGTGAAGTCGGCCCGAACAACGGCCCCGCCGGCGGCCCGGGCAGCAACAACTCCTCGACGCACGGCGCGTCCCAGCTGAGCACCGGCTACATCGTCGGCTGCCAGGTCAGCATCGCGGACGACGCCATCTCCGCGGGCGTCTCCGGCGGCGTCAACCTCGATGGTTTCAGCATGGGCGGCTCCATCGGCCTCAACCTCGGCCCGGGCGAAGTGAAGTTCGTGCAGATCGACTACAAGGACATCCTGAAGCCGGGTGTGTACTCGGTCGAGTACCAGGACGCCGAGATCGAGATCCAGGGCTGCGCCGGCTACGCCCAGGCGCGCGCCTACACCGTGGTCGAGATCATCGGTGACCACTACTCGAAGACCACCCTCTACGGAGCGCCGTTCAGCATCGGCTGACGTCTGTCGAGTCCCCAGCGGCGTGCTCGGGCCGGAAGCGGTCGCGCGAGTGACCGAGACGTGCCTGGGGCCGCCGTCGATCGAACACGAAAAATCTTCTCGCTCAAGCGAATCAACCCTCGAGGGGTACAACGAAATGATCAACCGTAAGAACGTGGCGCGGATGGCCGGTGTCGGTGCCGCCGCCACCATCGCCATGGGCCTGTTCTCCACCGGCGCCGCCAACGCCGATACCTTCGTTCCGCTGCCGGGCGGCGAGATCGTCAAGCACCTGTCCGACGGCACCGTGGTGACCGTCCGCCTGGTCGGCGAATCCGCGCTCATCAGCCCGTCCATGGGTTCCACCCCGGTGCACCGCAACGCGTGGGTCTCCGGCTCCGCTCAGGTCGAGCTGTCCGGCACCGGTTCGGAAGCCGGCGGCAAGATCTTCCCGGGCTACACCGTCGGCTGCCAGGTGAACATCGCGGGCGGCGGCGCCGAGGGCGGCGTCGAGGCCGGTAGCGACTGGCAGGGTGAGAGCCCGAGCATCGGCGCGAGCAGCGGCGGCAACCTGTCGCTCGGCCCCGGCCAGGCGACCTCGTTCTACATCCTCGACATCGAGGAGGCCGACGACTTCGGCAACGAGGCGCACAAGAAGCGCAACAAGTTCAAGGGCAGCAACGGCTCGGTCACCTGGTCCGACTCCACCATCGGCCTCGCGGGCTGCGGTGGCTACGCGCAGGCCCGCGCCTTCGTCAGCGTGGAGGTCGAGACCGACAACGTCGTCACCTGGGTGACGCTGTGGGGTCAGCCCTTCAGCCTCGGCTGATGCACCCTCCGCCGCGGCCACGTGTTGGTCGTCGGCGGAATTCGTCCGGCTGCGCCGATCTCTCGAGTACGCCTGACGTCTCGAATGAACGGGCCCGTCGTTTCGGCGACGGGCCCGTTTTCGTCCCTGTGGGCGGCCTCCGAGGGCCGAACATGATCATCGGTGGAACGCCGAGTGACATGCTGGTTAATGCCGAGTGTTCGCTCGCGTTAGGCTGGATCTGTCGTTCGGAGGGGACAAACCGGACGGCCGGCGGAAGCGGGCTTCCCGGGGCCGCAGCTCCGGAGCCCGCTTCCCGTTCGTTTCGGCGCGCGCCGCCCGCGCTCATGCGGCCCTCTGCTAGCGGGTCGCGGATCTGCGCCAGAATCGCGGTATCGCAGTATCTCTTCCCTGTGGCCGCCGAAACGCTTTCATCTTCGCGGCGGCCAGTTCCAGCATGGAATTCAGCGCCGTTTCGGTAATAGCGAAACTCCATGGGCGTGGTGACGACGTATCGATCTGAACGCATATGGCTTGTCGGCAATCAAGTAGAAACCGCGCCGGGTTCCTGACTTCCGTCGAGAACGGCGAATAGCGAATCGTTGATTCCGTTGGTGGTCTCGGTGGCGAGCGCGACGAAAGCGGTGCCGATTGCTGTCGAAATTGCCAGGTAGACGATGTTTGTGCAGAGAACAAATCGCTCGACCCCTCGAGTATTACCGGTTTCTCCTCTTCGGCGGAGCTGGGGGTCGCCCTCGGAGAAGCTTGCCGTGCCGGGTATCAGGCGATGTTTTTCGACCTAGTTGGTTAATGTTCGGCGAACCAAGGCGATATCGCCGACCTGACCACCGAGCAGTGGTTCCGGCGCTTCGGCAACCCGCCGAAGCCCGTGTCACGAAATACGGGGAGCCGGGCGTCAATGGAAGACGACCGTGAGTGCGGTGTGCAGCGAAGCGGCGGCGACCACCGTGGCGTGTTCCGAATCCATGGCGACCAGCACCACCCGGTCCCCCGCGCCCCGCCGCTCGCCGGGCTGGGAGACCAAGACCACGGCGGCGTCGCTGGCCAGCGTGCGAGCCGGTCGGGCGCCGAGTCCTTGCTGCTCGTCGCCGCCGATCACGTCGACGCGGTCACCCGGCCGAAGGATCTCCGCCACCGCCGTGTCCGCCAGCCGGATCGGAACTATTCGCGCGTCACGTGCGCCCGCTGCCACCTCGGCCAAGCGCGGACCGATCACCCGCAGATCGGTGAACACCTCACCGGCTCGCATCGCGCCGGTCGATGTGGCGCCGAGCAGCCTCGCGGGGTCGCGCACCGCACCGACGGGGAGCGTGCCGGATTCGCGCGGCACAAATCTCAGATCCCCCGATTCGAGCACCTTGCCGGGCGGTAGATCACGCCCGGCGACGACGACCTCCGCCCGCTCCGCGCTCGGATTCCCGCGCGCGAAGAGAAACACGGCCAGGAGCGTCAGAGCCGCCGCGAAGACACGGCGGGCGAGCAGTCCATCGAGCCAAGGCGGCCGATTCCACAGCGCGAAGCGCAGCGGGCTGCCGCGACCGAGATCGGCGAGTGCGCGAGTCATGGCCGGATCCTATGGCCAGGATCACACCGCGCCGGTCACCGAAAGGCGATCTGTGGATGGGCGAGAGGCTGTGGATAAGCCGGGAAATCAGCTGGCGACGGCTGTGCTGGTGGTCGAGCTCGAGCTGCTCGACGAGCTCGAATCGGAACTCGACGAACTGGAGCCGCTGTCGGACTTCGCGGGCTCGCTCGCGGTGGACGCGCCGCCGCGGCTGTCGGTGCGGTAGAAACCACTGCCCTTGAACACGATGCCGACCGAGTTGAACAGCTTGCGCAGCTTCCCGGAGCAGTTCTCGCAGACCGTCAGTGCGTCGTCGGTGAAGGACTGCACGATGTCGAAGCGGTTGTCACACTGGGTGCACGCGTATGAATAAGTTGGCACAGGATCCTCCGCAGGGTTCGTCGACTAGCACTCTACAGTCGACAGTGCCAACGCCGCCAATCGGTCCTTCATTCCGCGACCCGATCGCCGCCGAGTTGCCGCAATCCACCGCGCGGCGTGAGCACCCAGCCCATCCGCAGGTCGTGTGGTTCTTCCGGCAGCCGGTCCACGAATTCGTCGTCGCGCACCACCGCGACCAGCCGGGCGCCCGGCCGCGCGGCGCCCAACGTGCGGTCGTAGTGCCCGGCTCCGCGCCCCAGCCGGACGCCGCGCCGGTCCACCGCGAGCGCGGGAATCAGGATCAGCTCGGCCAGCGCGACGGCCTCGACGCCCAGCGGGGGCCCACTCGGCTCCCGCAGCCCGTACCTGGCCCGGCGCAGGTCGGCGGGGCCCGTGTACTCGGACCAGTTCAACGGTCCCGAATCGCCGGTGAGCGGCAGGAGTATGCGCGCCCCGGACTCTCGCAGCGCTTCCAATTGGGCCATCGACCCGGGCTCGTCGCGTACCGGCACGTAGGCGCACACCCATTCGGACACCAGCGGTGTCTCGAACTTGCCGATCGCTTCGGCCAGCGCCAGCGCCTCCCGCTCACGCTCGTCCGCGGGCACCGCCGCCCGCCGGGCGAGAATTTCGCCACGCCATGCATGTTTGTCCCGCTCGCCGGGCATCTCCATGGGGATCACCATAAGCTCACCGGGTGCCAGGTCGCCGCGACGGCGGTCGGGCGGTGTGATGGATGGATAGGGTATGCGTATGACAGCACAGGCAGGACAGTCCGCGGATGGTGCGCCGACGTCGTGTTTCCGCACGGCAGTCGTGCCCGCGGCCGGGCTCGGGACCCGTTTCCTGCCCGCGACCAAGACGGTGCCCAAGGAGTTGCTGCCGGTGGTCGACACACCGGGCATCGAGCTGGTCGCGAGCGAGGCCGCCGATTCCGGCGCGAACCGGCTCGTGATCGTGACCTCGCCGGGCAAGGATGGTGTCGTCGCCCACTTCGTCGAGGACCTGGTGCTGGAGAGCACCCTCGCCGAGCGCGGCAAATTCCAGTTGCTGGAGAAGGTGCGCAAGGCGCCCGCCCTGCTGGACGTCACCTCGGTGGTGCAGGAGGAGCCCCTCGGCCTCGGTCACGCGGTGGCGCAGGCCGAGCAGGCGCTCGACGACGACGAGGACGCGATCGCGGTCCTGCTCCCGGACGACTTGGTGCTGCCCTGCGGCGTGCTCGACGTGATGAGCCGCGTCCGGCGCAAGCGCGGCGGCAGCGTGCTGTGCGCCATCGATGTGCCGAAGGACCAGGTCAGCGCCTACGGCGTCTTCGACGTCGCGCCGGTGCCCGACGCGACCAACCCGAACGTGTTGCGAGTCAACGGAATGGTGGAGAAGCCCGCGCTCGCGGACGCGCCGTCGACCTTCGCGGCCGCGGGCCGATACCTGTTGGACCGGGCCATCTTCGACGCGCTGCGGCGGATCGAGCCGGGCGCCGGAGGTGAGCTGCAACTCACCGACGCCATCGCGCTGCTGATCGACGAGGGACACCCGGTTCACGTCGTCGTGCACCGTGGGTCGCGCCACGATTTGGGCAACCCGGGCGGTTATCTTCGTGCTGCGGTCGATTTCGCTTTGGAACGAGAGGAATACGGCCCCGCCCTGCGGGAGTGGCTGCAGCACCGGCTCGGTCCGGACTGGGATCCGCAGCTGACGACGGACGACTGAGCGAAAGCTCGGCTTTCGTCGACACTGGACCGTCGGGTACGAATGATGGTTCACCGAACGCGGTTGCGTCCGAAGCGCGTGCGGCGGAATCGGTTCGATGTGCGGAGTAGATCAGGAAGGGCTGGATGCGCTCGGTTGAGGATCAGCAGATCAAGGTGACCGCGGCGGCGGTCGCGCCCCGGCCGGTCCGGGTCGCGATCTCCGAGGCCCAGGGCCTGCTGTGCGCCGAGGACGTGGTCACCGAGCGGCCGCTGCCCGGTTTCGACCAGGCGGCCATCGACGGTTACGCGGTGCGCAGCGTCGACGTGGCCGCCGCCGGGTCCGATATCCGCGACGAGGACGGCGAACTGGTCGATCTGACGTTGCCGGTGGTCGGCGAGGTGGTCGCGGGTTCCCGGCAGCCGATCCGGTTGCAGCCGCGCCAGACGGTGCGCGTCGACACCGGCGCTCCGCTGCCGACGCTCGCCGACGCCGTGCTTCCGCTGGACTTCACCGACGGCGGCCGGGCCAGGATCAAGGTCTACGAGCCCGTCCGCTCCGGCGATTACGTGCGGCGCATCGGCGACGACGTGCAGCCGGGCGATGTCGCGGTGCGCGCGGGCACCATCATCGGTCCCGCTCAAGTGGGTCTGCTCGCCGCGGTGGGCCAGGACAAGGTGCTCGTGCATCCGCGGCCGCGGCTGTCGGTGATCTCGGTCGGCGGCGAGCTGATCGACATCGATCGCACGCCCGGCCCCGGCCAGGTCTACGACGTCAACTCCTACGCGCTGGCCGCGGCCGCCAGGGACGCGGGCGCGGACGTGAATCGCGTCGGCATCGTCAGCGCGGATCCGCGTCGGCTGCGCGATGTCGTCGAGGGTCAGCTGGTGCGTTCGGAGGTCGTCGTCATCGCGGGCGCGGTCGGCGGCTGGGCCTCCGAGCAGGTGCGCGAGGCGCTGGAGGGGCTCGGCGATCTCGAAATCGACCGTGTCGCCATGCATCCCGGTTCGGTGCAGGGTTTCGGCAGGCTCGGGCGCGACGAGGTGCCGACCTTCCTGCTGCCGTCGAATCCCGTTGGCTCGCTGGTGGTCTTCGAGGTGATGGTGCGTCCGCTGATCCGGATCGCGCTGGGCCGCAGACATCCGATGCGCCGCATCATCCGGGCCAGAACCATCACCCCCATCAGTTCGATGGTCGGGCGCAAAGGCTTTCTGCGCGCCCAGCTCATGCGCGACGAAGCCACCGGCGACTACCTGGTGCAGCCCCTCGGCGGCGGCGCCGGTTCCTCACATCTGCTGGCCACCATGGCCGAGGCGAACAGCCTGATCATCATCGACCCGGAGGACACCGAGGTCAGGACCGGTGACGAGGTGCAGGTCGCCTTTCTCTCCCAGCGCGGCTGAAGCGTGGAGTCGATGAACGTCTTCCGGGTGACCCAGCATCCGGGGTGGCCCGCGCGTCTCGGTCCGGTGCGCGTCGCCGCGGGACAGGTCACGCTGCGGCCCGTGCGGTTGCGCGACGCCACGGCATGGAGCCGCATCCGGCTACGCGACCGCGAGCATCTGGAGCCGTGGGAGCCGACCGGACGGGGCGCGTGGGAGGCACGCAATCACGCGTCGAACTGGCCCTCGCTGTGGTCGAGCCTGAAGGCCGAGGCCAGACGTGGTGCGATGATCCCGCTCGTCATCGAGGTGGACGGCGCTTTCAGCGGCCAGTTGACCGTCGGCAACATCGTGCGCGGGGCGCTGCGCTCGGCGTGGATCGGTTACTGGGTGGCCAAGGACCTGAGCGGGCAGGGCGTGGCCACCGCCGCGCTCGCGCTCGGACTCGACCACTGCTTCGGGCCGGTCGGCCTGCACCGCGTCGAGGCGACCGTGCGTCCGGAAAACCTTGCCAGCCAGGCGGTTCTGCGCAATGTGGGCTTCCGGGAGGAGGGCTTGCTTCGCCGCTACCTCGATGTGGACGGCGCCTGGCGTGACCATCTGCTCGTCGGTCTGACGGTCGAGGAAATCAGCGGAACCGTGATGGATCGGCTGGTGCGAGACGGGCGGGTCATCCTGCCCTGAGATCCTCGATTCGCCTTCGCCGCGGCCATGCACGGGTCTCAGGACGGCCTTCGGCCGGGCAATCGATACGGGATCAGCAGGACGATACCGGCGTGACACGTCAACTCCCGCGAGGCACGCGGACGGAGGGCAGTGTTTGTGACAGATGTGGCGGATGTGCACGGCGCGCCTGCCGTATTCGCGTGGTGCGCCGAATTAACCTACGGACGTCGGTACCGCGTCTTGCGGTACCGGCAGGGAGCCTGAGAGGCGTCTTCGGACCGAGGGCCGCGTCCGAGCGCGTGAGCGGTAGCGAACGCACGACGCGGTACGCCATCCGGGCGCGGGCCGAACGGACGAACAGGTGGGGACGGAGGTGTTGACCTGATGCCGAACTCGATTCTCTGGATCGGGCTCGTCGTGCTCTGGGTCTTCGTCCTGTTCCCGATCTTGGCCGACCGGCACCCCAGGATCCGGCAGACCACCGACGCGGCACTGGCGACCCGCGTGTTGCACCGCGGCGGCTCCAAGCGGCGCATGAAGAAGGGGCCGGCGGCCGGGCACGACAGCGACCCGGACTATCGGCCGACCCGAGTGCAGAGAAAGCGTTTCCACAGCGATGATGCGGAGGACCGGATGAGCGCACCGGCCGACGAGCAAGTCACCGAGGTCGACGAGGACAACGAAGCGCGGGACGACCTCCCGGCGCTCGAGGCGGGCCCCGCGTCCGCCGTCCGCTCCGACAACGCCGAAGACGAACCCGCCGAAGCGGATTCGGGCGACACGGACGAGGACGCCGTGACGAGCGAGGCCGACCGTGCGGCGGATTCCGAGTCGGATCTCGAGCCGGATTCCGAGTCGGCTCTCGACTCGGATCTCGATTCGGACGAGAACGACACCGAGACGGCCCGAACGCCTGCGGACGCGGACGCCGCGTCCGATGATGACGACGTGGCCGATGACGACGAAGAGGCCGCGGCGTATTACGAACCCACCACGGCACGTATCCCGCCCGCCCGTTCCGCCGCACCCGCGCGCGCCTCGGACCCCGAATACCACACCGACTCGGACGAACCGGAATTCGTCCCGACCCGGCGCGGCCGCGGTGGCTTCGACCCGGAAGCCGACGCGATGGCCCGCGCCGCCCGCTACACCTTCCGGCAGCGCGCCGTCCTCGGCCTGCTGCTGACCGGCATCCTCTGCGGCGCGCTGGCGATCGTCGTCAGCCCGCTGCTGTGGTGGGCCTGCGGACTGTCCACCGTCGTCCTCGGCACCTACCTTGCGTACCTGCGCAGGCAGGTCCGCATGGAAGAGGAGATCCGCCGCCGCCGCGCGTCCCGCCTCACCCGGGACCGCGACGACCACGAGGATCAGCACGACGACGACACCGAGACCCGCCGCGGCATGGACCGCGAGACCGCCCGCGCCCTGCGCCGCCGCTCCGCCCTCCTCGACGCCGTCGACGAAGACCCGATGTTCGAACACCTCGACACCTTCGACCCCGCCACCGCCCGCGCCCTCCGCGGCCGCACCAGCGGCGACATGCGCCGGGCAGTAGGCGAATAACCGCAGCTCAGGCAGGCGATTCGGTATCTCGCCGCATCGCCTGCTACAGTGGCACAGCGCGGTTCCCCCGGGAACCGCACGGGGCTATAGCGCAGTTGGTAGCGCGTCTCGTTCGCATCGAGAAGGTCAGGGGTTCGATTCCCCTTAGCTCCACAGTTCTCGCAGGTAAGGGCGGGTTTTCGAGTCAGACTCGGGAACCCGCCCTTTCGCATCTTCCAACTAAGTCCCAACTATGTCCCTGCCCCGGTGACCGCGCGTTCGAGTGCTTCGGCGGCGGCATGGTGGGTTCGCCCGCGTGCCATGTAGTGCCGTTGTGTCATCGCTGGGTCGGCGTGGCCGAGGACATCAGCGGTGACTCGCGCCGACAGTCCGGCGTCATCGAGGATCGTCGCCACCGCATGACGGAAGCTGTGTGCAGTGATGTCGTCGGCCATGCCGAGGGCGTCACGAACGCGCTGCCATTCGTGGCCGACATTCTGCGGATCGCGCAGCGTCCACACCGCCGAGGGGAACACCAGATCGAGCATTGGTGCGTCCGAGTCGGGAGGTGACGCGAGTTTCCGGGCCGCGAGTGCCGCTCGACGCCGCTTCAACATCTGAACGGCGAAGTCGGGTAAGGCGATGGTGTTGCGCCGGTTCTTCGGGTCGTCCTCCACCTCCAGGCGGACCAAGCCGCCACCTTTCACGCGGACGACCTTGCCAGTGGTGCGCAGGGTGCGTGCCTCGAGGTCGATATCCGCCCACAACAGGCCGAGTATCTGACTGCGCCGCAGCCCGGTTGCCGCGAGCAGAGTCACCAGGTCGGCCAGGTCGGCGCTGTCGCAGTAGTCGGCGACCGTTGGCGGGGTGTACGCCTTAACCGGTGTGCCCCGGTTGCGCTCGGCCCTGGACAGCTTGCGCGGGCAAGGCACCTGCGAGGTTCGTACAGCGGTGAGGATGAACCGCAACTCATCGATGGTGAGATCGCGGGCGCCACCGGTGCGGCCCTTGGCCTCGATGTTCTTGGCCATCTGCGATTCCCGGACTGGGTTCACGGTCAGTGCATCTTTGCGCACGGCGTAACGGAACATCCCCGACAGCACGTTTCGGGCCGTGCGCATCGAGGACGGCCCCTTGGCTTCGCCTACCTGTTTGAGGAACGCCTCCACCGCTGAGGTGGTGACCTCGAGAAGCCGCCGCTCACCGAACGCGGTGTTGAACAACTCCGCGACCACGTCGTAGCGATCCAGCGTGTTACCCGCACGGCCCTGTTCGACCAGATGTGCCCGATACAGCGCCCACAGTTGCCGAACGCTCGTGGACTCCGACAGCTCCCCGCCCAGGTCCACACGGATGCTCGTGGCCGCCGCCATGACCGCATCCAGCGCGCGTGAACCATTGCGGTCGGGGATCTTTCGGCCGCGTGCGTCGAGCTTGACAGGCGAGACACGTTTAAGGTCTCGCCTCTTGCCGGAGGCATCGCGAACCAAAATCCTTGCCTCCCAACGTCCAGGGGACAATTCGGTCAACATCGGGGCACCGGGGACACCGATGGGACGGGCGGGTCTGCCTCGTTTCACTGCCGTCCCTTTGCTGGGTGCGTCACGGTTCCTCGCGGGCCTCCAGGGCCGCGTCCAGCGCGTTCAGATCCCAACGGAAATCCTTTCCGACCCGCTTGGGTCTCGGTAGCCACGGGTACTTGTCACGATTGCGGTTCCAGCGCCGGAGCACTTCCGGGTTCACGCAGATGTGTGCGGCAGCATCTTTGGTGGTTGCCCACCGGCGAATCGGCACGGTGTGTTCGTGCTCAGCAGACATCGGGGGCTCCTGTCCGGTCAACACCATTGTCGTTGCTGAATATTTGCTGCACTGTGGGTGTGGCACAAGTCGGTGTTGCCGAACACCCGTCCTCGTCCGGTCGTGGTGGATCGGCGGCAGCGAGCAGGGCTCGGTCGTATTCGGCTCGCCAGGTGATGCGTTCGGCGATGGCGGTCATAAGCAGTTTCGCGCGTGATGGTGTTCGGGTGCCGGGGGCGATGGTGGCCCAGGTGTAGCGGCGCGGATCGGTGGCAGGCTTCTCGATGCCGACGGCGGCCAGGCGATTTCGGACGAACTCCATCCGGTCGGCCTTGTGGTCGCCGAGCGTCTTGCCGGTCCACTGCTCCGAGGTCAGCACCCGGTTACCTGGCAGGGCGAGGGTTTCGCGCCGATGTGCGCGTGCCTTGCAGATTCCTGGCACGGTTTTGGCGGTGGCGCCCTTGGGGATGATGCCGTAGAGCAGCCAGATAGCGCACCGCGGACTACATGGGGTGCGGCACAGTGCGGCGTGTAGTCGGTCGTAGTGGTCGTGCTGGCGTGCGGTGCGGGCGTGTAGAACCTCGGTGACCGATTTGGTGAGGTACTTGCACAGGTACCCGATTGCCTCGCTGGCGGCTTTGGTGCCTGCGGCGATGCCTTGGATGTCGATGCGCGGCCCGAACGCTGCTTTGTGCGCGGGTTCGTCGGTGAGGCCGATGGTGTCTAAGGCGTCGTCCCAGTCGGTCAGTCCCGCTTTGCTGCCGGGGTCGATGAAGGTCTCGCGGCGCGGGTCCCACACCGGCACGACGGCACCGGGATAGCGCATCTCGCCCAGTTGCGGCCACCACACTTGGTGGTAGGTGGCTTCGTTGACTTGGCGGATCACCGCGCGGGAGATGGCCCCGCGCAATGCCATGTGGATGTGCGGTGCGCCGCGTTTCTGGGGTTCGACCACGGCGAAGTACTGGACGTTCCAGCCGACCACGCGGCGTAGGTTCTGTATCCAGCGGGAGAACAACCGGGCGCAGGTGATCGCATCCCATGCCGCACGCTGGTAGTCGTAGTGTTCTGGGTTGCGGGCGCTGCCGTCGCTGTGGACCTTGCCGTAGCTGGGCATGGTGAGGGTGACGAACATCGAGGAGTAGTGACCGCCGAACTCGCGTCCGATGGTGCGATCGGAGACCGGATTGCGGGGCAGGTCCGGTGCGTCTTGGCGCCGACGTGTCGAGCGACGCCGTTTCTCGGTTGCCGAACTCTCTTCACTATCCCGGCCGGCGGATTCTTCGCTGGCCGATGCCGGCGGGGTTCCCCGCATCCCGAGCGCGGTCAGTTGCTTGTCGGCCCAGATTATTTCGGCCTCCAGCTCGGCGATGTCGGCGGCGTGCTGCTGTTGGCGTGCTTGGCCCAGCAGGGCGAGCAGATCAGCGCGATAGCCGATCAATCCCTCTTGGTCGAAGGTGGGCCGTGCCCGCGGCTTGGTCGGTTCTTCGCTCAGGTGCCAGCCTTCCCGGCATTGAGCTTGCCGAAGCGCTTTGGCCTTACGCGCGCATGGGCCGCACTGGGATTCCCGCGTGGCCCCGCAGGGCACCGGAACGTAGGCCACGCGTCCGGTCACGGTGTCGGTTTGTTCGAGCACGATCGGCCGCACACACACCCCGTGCCGGTCGGCCGCTGCTATCGCGATGTCCAGAAACGACGGACCGCGCCCGGCTGGTTTCCCATCCTCATCGGTCACTCGTGGCGCGTCGTCGAAGACAGTGGTTGTCATGAGATCACCTGTCTCGTAGTCCCACACGCGGCACCAGGCCGACAACGCCGAACGAGCGCGGTCGGTCCGGTGCCGCGTGAAACGTGAAATGCGAACTACCGGAGCAGGTTTCAAAGGGGTGTGCCGCCGCCGGTACGACGGTCACGAGCGCTACCCGCGCAGGAATCAGAAGACTGTGAATGCGCTATCCGCGCTGCATATTCGCCGCTCGCAAAGGATGTTGTTGGTCACCTGGCGCGGCTATACCAGGCTATCGTGCGTTCTTGGAAGTGATCGTTTCCCCAGGTCGCGGGGCTATCAGTTGTCGGTGTCGGTGTCGGTGTCGGTGTCGAGTTTTGGTGTGCCGTCAGGGTGACGAGGCAGGGGCGGGTAGGTGCGCATGATCCAGTCGATGTCTTCATCGGTGACCCAGTAGGCGCGAACCCTGGTGATCTCCACCGAGGTTTCGTGTTCGACGTAGGCCACACCCGGTGTCGATTCGGGGATCTCATCGCACAGTGCCCCCCGATCGCGCCCACTCGGTCCGAACAGCATGTTCGGCTGTGTCGGCTCACTCATGCGCAAGCCCACCCGATAGGGGTAGAGCTGCCGAAGTTCGAGCACGTCCTTCGACGGGTCCTGGAGACTGCCGACCATCGGCACCGCCACCGCGCGTGATTGGGTGAGCACGGTACCCATGTGCCGCAGAATCTCGTCTCTGATCTTGCGATCCGAGTAGTACGCGGTCAGGCTCGCGGCCTCATCAATGATCACCACAACCAGCGGTTCGGCCACAGTCGGAGTGATCTTGCGTTCGGCCCTGGTCATGTAGATCTGCCCCCGCTGCTGCACCAACGCCGCCGCATCCCGCAACAGCTCGAGCGCCTGCGGGCCGTTGTCGTAGGCGAAGCGCGCGAACCACTCTCGGGCCGCGCCCATCTCCATTCCCCCCTTGGGGTCGATGACCCACAGCACCACCCGCCCGTCCCGGATCGCTGGACCCAGGGCCGCGATCAGCGACCAGATCACCGACCCCTTACCCGAGCCCATCTTTCCCGCGACGAGCAGTTGGTTACCGAGCAAACGTATCTTCCAGGGTTCCCCGAGCTCGGTCATGCCGATGGTGAGCGCTTCCAGGTCAACGGTTTTCGCCTCTACCCGAGGCAGTGGGATCGGTTCGGTAAGCCGGTCGGTGTGGATCACCTGTAGCCGCACGAATCCCGATTCCGTGTGGCGGACCCGCACTCCGACCGCGCCGAACGCGTGGCGCAGCGCGTCGGATTGCTTGGCCCAGTGCTGCACCGTCTGACCACCGACCAACTTGACCAACAGCTCATCAGCGGTGTCACCGTTATCGACCTTGACCAGGACCGGTGTCTGTACGCCGTTGTCGAGGATCTTGGTCAGCCCGTGGATCGCGGTCAGTGTCTTCCAGCGCCGCTTGTAGCGCTTCCACGACAAGTACCGCGTGCGCATCCGCCCCCACACCCAGCGCCGCCACGAACCGGGCCACCAGGCCCACCACATCGCCCAGGCCGCAACCGAGCACCCCGCCATAGTCGCGCCGATCGGCCAGCCCAGGAACCACCAGCCCGCGCCTGCGGCTGCGATCGGTAGCGAGATCATCGGGAACAGCAGCGCCCACCACAACAGGTGGGCCAACCCCAACACCATCGCTTCCAGCAGCAGCATCAGCCCTTGCCCCAGATCATCGAGGATCGTGGGCGGACGGGTCGGCGGCTTTTCGTACTCCGCGGAACGAACCACGTCTATCAACTCCAACTATCTTGTTGCGAATGTTGTTGCCGCACAGTTCGATATGACGGACGTGCGGGGGCGGGTCGACCCGTTGTGCCCGAGCCGACCCGCCGAATTCTCCGACCGCGAGTCAGGGTCAGGCCGGGGTCTTGCCCGCGCCCGCTCCGCTCGCTGACCGGTTACCGCCACCCGGCGGGGTCGCGTAGCCCGTCGCGCGCACCGTGTAGTCCAGGTACTTGTATTCGCCCTGGCCAGCGATGCGCGGTTGGACGGTGACGCCCACCAGTTCGATTGGCCGCAGGTTCGGGCCGATCTCCGCAGTGGTGGGTGCCGGTTCGGTCTCCGACAGCAGCAGAACCTCATAGCTCGCACGCCGTGCCTTGCGCACGGCCGGATCGCTCACGGTGGCTTTCCACACCAGAGCCCCGGTCAGCTCGTCGCGCTTCTGCGGACCGGGCCTGTTCGGATCACCCGTGTACACCAGATCAGGGCTCACAGGCCCCATCTGATACAGCCCATCCGGGAAGAAGTCCGCGAACTCCACGGCGAATCGAAGGTTCTTGCGAGTGTCGGGTGTGATGTCGTTGGCCACCTCGGCCACCTCCAAAGGGTTGTGATGTGTCGGTTGTTGGATGAATCCCGCACCAAGGCGGGGGAGTTCGGGTACGGCACCCGCGCCGCATCCGCAGGGCACTACCGGCGCGAACCGGTGGATCACGCCCCCCAACCCCGCCCGGCCCTGCTCGCACCGCACACGCCCCGACACCCGCCAGGCGCAACCGGACCGGATAAATTTCACGCTCCGAGAAGTCACCCCAATTGAGTGCATGGACTACTCTGGACATGGCAGAGACCTCGTTTCTGCACACGAATGAAAGAGGGACTCCAAACGGGCGGGCCGTGAACCCATATGCCCATCGGAGTTGGTTTCGTTCAGGCTGTCCCCTCGTTGGCGCGGGGGGACAGCCGCGAAAACTTGTCAGCTCTCAGCCGAAGTGAATCATTCGATAACTTGCCTCCAATCTTCCCTATCCATCTTGACATCAATCGGTCTCTCGTGCCGCAACCCAATGGTCCGATTTATCGGACAATCCGCCAGGCCGATCCACACGCCAGGTGTGGAAGGGGACGGGTCGGACCCGTTATGCGGTAGGCCCCATCTGGGAGTTCGCAGCGAACCCGTGACGTACCGCGACTCACTCAGCGATACGGAAGCTCCTACGCCAGCACGGGCCGGGATCGCCACACGGCCCCCTCGACCGACCCGAGCAAACGCAAGGGAGACTGACACGACGTACACATCCTTTCTGTACTCTTTGCCCGTCGAGTCCTGAACCTCTCCCTACCCCAATCATCCCGGCGAATACCCCAAGGTCAAGGGATAAAGGCCACCCAATTTGGGTGGAATGTACCGATTTTTCGGTATAGCGGAAAATGGACAGAGGTGGCCGATTAGTGAAGCCGTGTCAGGGTTGACAGATGCCAAAGAAAGCCCTCATTTCGCAAAAACGAGGGCTTTCTGTCTCGTATCCATCATCGAGGCCCCAGCAGTAGACCAGGGTCAGGCCGAGTGCACGTATGCCTTGAGCGTTTCCCTGGTCTCGGCAGCTACCCGGGAGTCGGGAAAGTGCTGGGCAAGTAGCGCTTCCAGTTGCTTCAAACGCTTTCTGACCCAGGAGAAGTGTGCGGAGATCGGTGTCTCCAAGACCGGTGACACGGCGGAGATGCTTCCGTCCAGGTCACCCAGCCGCGCACTTGCCGATGCGAGATAGATCTGGCTCAGCATCTCATCGCCCGGCGAGCGTTGCACCTGCCATGCCGCGATGGCATCGTTCGAAGCCTGCACCGACTTCCTCAGAATCTTCGGTTCGTCGGCCCACATCAACGAAAACCCGTGATAGTAGATCTGCTTCGCTGGGCTGAAGCTGAACAGCCCCGGTACTTCATCCGGGCCACACGCATCACGCGCCCGGTCGGCTTGACCAAGCAGTTCGAGAGCGCTGCCCGAATCACCCAGATTCGCAACCGAGGCCGCCAGGCCGCACAGCAAGCGGGGTTCGGCGGTCCCGGTCGATCGGCCGACGTAGCGCAGTCCATCGGTCGCGGCGTCCCGAGCCAGTTCGAAGTCCTTTGTGAATCGGAACGCCAGCGCTTGGGTGCCCCGTGCCCAAGCTCTGAGCTGATCATGGTCGGCGCGATCTCCAAGTGTGAACGCGGCCTCAGCGTGGACTCGCGCCGTGTCGGCCTGGCCCAGATCCAATGTCAGATAGGCCAATACGCCGCATACCCGACCCAGGCCAACGTAGAGATCGCGGATTTCCTCCGGACGGCACGCACCCGCTCTGATCCGACGTGTCAGCTCAGACCGTAGATCCAGCGCATACGACAGAGTCTCCTCGTACGGCTCGAATCGTGCCCCTTTGGCGACGTGCACGATCTGATCGTTGATCTCGTCTAGCGCAGCGCCATCTGGGGCGACTAACAGAGCCTGCGAGTCCCGGCGCGCCCGATCGAGCATCCGCATCGTATCTGCCGCACGCGCGTACTCGCGTTGGTCTGCGTCCCATGCCGCGACCAATACACCGCCACCGTTCAAAGCTAGGTCGGTCCGTTCGGCCCAGCCTCTATCTCGGGGCCAGCGTCGTCCAGCCTCGATATTGCACAACCAGGAGTAGTCGCAGTACAGAAGTGCGGCGAGTTCGCGCAGGCTGAGCCGCTGCCGCAGCCGCAGCTGCTTCAGTGTCCGTCCAGTGCGCTGAGGATCCATCCCTGGCAATCGTGCCACCGTCGAGCTCACCCGGCCTACGCCCCCTGTTTTCAGTGTCGCTCGTGTGATCTGGAAAACAGCGTAGTCGTTCCGAATCTTCCCGGTGCCGAGAAAGCTTGTGGTCAGCCCCGCCGCCGAGTTGATGCGGTGCCCCTCATCGTTCCCCGGCGGCGGGTGCTTTCCCACGTGTTGGCTTAGCAGGGAGGGGTTTCACCGATGAGTTTGGCGAATGAGATGGGTTCGGGTGACCCGAAGACTGGGCAGCAGTCGTCGAATACTCCTCCGGTGGCAGACACCCCTCGTTCGCGGGTGGGCTACTACCGCAGCGTGTGTCACCTGCCCGCCGTGCTGCAACCGGACACAGGCCGGATCGGTTTCACCGCGGGCATGGTGTGGGCGGTCGCGATGCCCTCGGACCTTGGGCAGTTGGTCAAGGTCCACCTCGAACGCAACAAACACGGCGGTGGGCCGATTGTGACCCATCCTCGCTCGCACACCTGGATCTTCCTGGTGCGCTCGGATATTCCGGCCACGATGATCGCTGCCGAAGCGGCGTTGTTCCGCGCTCGCCGAATCACGATCTTGGGTAACGGCGATCACGTGGCCCTGCCGTCCCCGGCCGATCAGGGCGCGGAGTATCGCGGGTGGATTACCGCCGCGCACTCGGTGTTCCGCCCCTCTGGACGTGCGGTGCTGTATGCGGTGCACGCCTGCCTGGCCCCGACCCGACAGCCCGCGCTGTGAGCACCCCCGCGCCGAGCATGGACGGGTCGCCCTCGCCCACCGAAGCCGATGTGCACCTGAGTGTGTTCCTGCACGGGCAGCGCATGGATTTCGTTGCCTGCCTGACCGCCGCGTTGATCTTCGTTCAGGAGCACCAGGCCCGCCACTACGTCGACGCGGTGACCGTCGACTTGGACAAGCGCGAGTTCCCGCGCCTTCCAAACGAGCGCCTGTACCTCGAGAGGTAACACCCCGTGACCAACCACACCAGCCAACAGAATCATCGCGAACACGAAATGCGCAGGAACACATTACATCTGAAAGAGAACCTGGACGCCTTCAGCCGCGCCCAAGCCGCCGCGCTGACGGCTTTGGCCCAAGCGGGGCGGGCGTGCTCGGCGCGGGAACTGGCGGGCGGGCACCACATCGGCCCGATCACCTTGACTCTGCAATGGCTTGTCACCAAGGGCCACGCCCGCACCGAGATCCGCCAACCAACAGGCGCCGAACGCCCGGAGCCGGTCTATGAACTGACCGACGAGGGCAACGCCACCTATCAGCGGCTCAACACCAACCCGCCAGCAGCCCGGCCGCCAGAGGCCCCTGAATCGAGGACGTGATATCGCTTGCCCATCAATGCAATCGGCCTGCTCAACCGCAGCGTCAGCCACTCCTGGTTGCGAGACGAGCGAGTGATCATCGACCTGAGCCACGCGCGCGGATACCGGCTGACTCGCACGGTGACCATCGACGCCGACACCTACATGCCGACCACGTTGATCGTGTGGACCGCACACCAGCACGACGCGACCGTCGTCGTCGCCCCCAGCGTGGAGCACTTTCCCAGCACCAGCATCCAAAATGCGGTCGCCTTGGCCTGTGCCCTGGTGACGCCCACCCGCGCCATTCCCCCACTAGGCAACAACACGCAATAGAGGCTCGCTGCCGCTGTCAGCCGGGTCTGCGACCATGAGCGGCAACCGAATACAGATCGGCGGAGGAGGAACAGCATGGGCAAGGATCAGTTGGACCTCGGGTTCGAGGTTGAGCAGACCGCGTGGGGCAAATGGGTCGACCCTGATCGCCGGAAGGTCCAGATGCAGAAGTTCATGGACCACGCAGGCATACGCCGCATTCCGTCCGAGCCGTGGCCGGAGGACTCGCCGGAGGTGAAGCGCCTGGACCCTATCGTCGCCGAGCTGTTCCCAGACATGGAGACCGCGATGGCACCCGAAAACGCGGACATGACCGACGCTTTCGTTTGCTTCGCAGGCGAATGCTTCGTCAAGTTTACAGGCGGACGTTGGATCGACTGCGATTGGTTTGGACGTCAAAACTCCTTCTATGAGGACGTGAACCCCGCAGTGGAATGCGACACCTACGACGAAGATGAAATCGTCCTGTGGAAGTTGGTGAAAGACATGATCAACTATCATCCCGGCGAATATTCTGGAATGTTCTCCTATTTCGCGGCAGCGTTGCGTGTGTATGCGAGTGAGCACGAGGAGAAGCGCAGCGAGGAGTAGCGATTGATACGACGGTTCGCCGTCGATAGAGGTTAACCACTACGTTCCACCTATCGGGGGGGTGTGGTTCAGCGTTGCCGGATGGATACGATAAAGACCGCAAAGATTTCAAATCGAATGCGCGTGGAAGAATATTCGAGAATGGTTCTTACCAATACTTCCGCGACCGCGAACACGGCTACGTTCAACAGTCGAGAAAGTATGTAGTCGAAGGTGTTGGTAAGATAACTTTCGACAAGCTTTCGGATGACCGAGGGGAAGTCTCATCCATTGAGGAGAAATCCGGCAGAATGGAGGGAGACAAAGACAAGAAGCAACTGGAAGTGGTGCGTGCACTCATCGAAAGAGGTGAGATCCACCATCACCTCCTACGAACCGTCGAAGGCGAGTACATCGCGAAAGACGTGCAGGAACTCATCGATGGGCTGAAGCGCGACTTCAAGGACGAGTTCACGCATCAAGTCATTTCCAGGGAAGATGCGCATGCAATCTGGGCGCTGGGGCTGCAAAGAGAACCGGGTCAGCAGATCGAATTGCCCGGTGTTCGTGAGAAAGCGCGAGAGCAGAAGGAACGACAGCGGCAAGCGCCCGCTGTGTCCTTGGTCAAGAAACGCGAATCGCCCGCGGTCTCCCTCGTCCGCACAGAGGAACAGAAGCGGGACCGCTCGCGACGAAGCGAGGACGCGCGGCAACGGAAAGAGCGCGAACGCGCAACGCAGCTCCGGGAGGCGCAGACGAAGTTGTCACGCGACGTCGACGCGCAGACTCGACGGCTCGCTGAAGCGAGGGAGCAAGGGCGGTCTATCTCCGCGCTGGACCTGAAGAAGTCGCACGAGAGCATCGCCAAGCAGCTCGACGCCGTCCGGGCGATGGAGGACGCCCAAGCCCGCACAATGCTGGAGAAGGCAGGGATACCCGCGGCGCACATACACGCGATAGAGCCCAGCCTCAAACAGAGCCGAGAGGACCAGCGGCAGACCATGATCCGCGACATCGACGCGATTGGTGCTGCTGCACAAGACGCCGCGAAAGCCCAGCAGCGGCGCGAAGAGATCGAGCGTCAACGTGAGCAGGTCCGCGATCGTGTCGAACGTAGCCCGCTGCCGCGCGAGGTGGCGCAGATCCTGGAGCTGGGGAGGCCGCAGCCGGGCGAGACGCCACGGCCTGCGCCGGGGCACGAGGTGAGTCAGGCGCGGTTGCACTACGACATCGCCAAAGAACGACAGCGCGAACAGGAACGCCAACGCCAACGAGGGCTGGGACGGGAACCAGAGGGAAGCGCATAGCAGGGCCTGGCTAGACAACGGGCGGAGCGCCGACCGCCGCACCACTCGGACTGACACCGGAAGTCACCCACGTGCTCAACCTCAGCGGCCCCCAACCAACGCCCGACCGCTACCGCACCACCACCACACCCGCCGACCGCAATCGACGCGAACGCAACGAACGCGAAGCCCGCGAACGCGACGAACGCGCACGCCACGAACGCATACATGGCCGCAACCCCGGCACCACCTGACCTCTAGGCCAAGCGACTGAGCGACGGCTGACCGCGCCGGATTCGGCCACCACCTCACTGGTTTCCCGGGGTCCAGGGCTGGGCCGTTCCGGCGCGTCGCGACAGGCATGGCAACCAGTGATCTGATTCGCGGAATCTATTGTGCCGCAGTCTTGAAGGCTCTGTTGGGAGAGAGTGAGAGAAGTTGGGAACCCCCGGGAATCAGTAGGAAAAAGAAGGCGAAGATAACCGGTAACCCAACAGATCAGAACTTGCCGAATTTCTCTCTACAGAGTCAAGAGCGGCGCGCTACGCGCGCCGCCCAGGGTCGCCCCGCCCTCCGCTCCGCTCCGGACGGCGCACCCTGGCCCAGACCCAGGAGGGGAACCGAACCATCACACTCACCTCGCAGCGCAACCGCGCGGAAACCGGTACTCTCCGCAGCAATTACGGTCTCGAGACGCAGGGTCCTGCCGCGCCCCTCCGGGGCTTGCCACCCTTGAATCGGATGTGCCTCAGGCTCTATCCCGCGGATCGGAACCGCGAAGGAAAGCGCTCGTCTGGCAGACCGTGCGGGAGCCCGGCATCTCGCCGTTCCTTCTGCTTTCGCTCCCAGCTGTACAGCGAACTTGTGATTGTCGCGAGCGCATCCCATTCCTTGCAGACGCTGGTTCGCTTGCCGCAGGAGCATTTTGTGTGCTCGCCGTCGACCGCGTGGTGTAGCTCATCGAGGGCGAGTAAGTGCGCCATCGCTCGGTCCCTTGATCGGTAGGCCGCGTCACGCTGGTCATGCGCCTCCGTGACCTCTTGAGCGTCAAGCCACCGGCGGACGGACTCAGCCTCTTGTCCGCGCTCATTTTTGTAAGACCAGCGGACATCTTCCAGGAGCTTGTTCTTCTCGGCTACCTGCTTTCGAAGCAACTCCACCTGCTTCCTGAACTGCGCAACCTGGTCGCTGTGGTCAGCGTTCGTCAGGTTCATCTCCGCTGCCCACATTTCGAGGTGGTCGGAATCCCGAAGCTTCGACTTGCTCAGGGTGTCCCCGAGGTGTCGTTGGCAGCCGGAGCAGATCACCAGATCGCTAGTCGACTTGAAGGTGAATGTTTTCTCGATCTTGCAGCACAGACACACGGCGTTGGTCGGTCGGTGCAGGTTGTAGCGATGCATGAGGTTCCTCCTTGAACGCTCCACACAGCCGGTTCCGAAACCCTACACCTAGGGTCTGACACAATAGGAAGCCACAACATCTAGTGATGCCTACCTAGTGTCCCTGAGCGCGCTGCGGCGATCCGATAATGTTGCCAAACATTTGCTACATCACTTGATCTCCGGCGTGTCCCTCGGGTGACACGCCGAGCTAGCCCTGCGCGACCTTCCAACTAAGTCACAACAAATTGTCACGCCGCCGTTCGAACTCGAACGCATATGCGATCGTGGCAAGTAGTCAATTGTTGTCGTTTCAGCAGGTCATTGCCCATTTCCGTACGTCTGTTGACAGTCCTAAGTAGTTCGTAGTAGCCATGCCGCTCGGTATCGAGAAGGTCAGGGGTTCGATTCCCCTTAGCTCCACCAACGGAGGCGAGTGCTCGCGGAGAGCGCTCGCCTTTTTGGTTGGTTCCGCGTGTTTTGTGGGGGCGGAGCCCCCACACCCCACCCGGCGGGGCTTCGCCCCCCGGACCCCCTCCCAGGTGTGCCTGCTCGGGTTGGTTCGCCCTTGCTCGCTGGACGAGAGACACGTTCTTGTTCGCCGCCTCGGGTACGCCTCCCCGCCGCAGGGTGTTCCTCCCCGTGCCATGTAGTGCCGTTGTGTCATCGCCGGGTCGGCGTGGCTGAGGACATCAGCGGATCACCAGGTCGGCGCTGTCGCAGTAGTCGGCGACCGTGGGCGGGGTGTACGCCTTGACCGGTGTGCCCCGGTTGTGCTCGGCCTTGGACAGCTTGCGCGGGCACGGCACCTGCGAGGTTCGTACAGCGGTGAGGACGAACCGCAACTCATCGATGGTGAGATCGCGCGCGCCACCGGTGCGGCCCTTGGCCTCGATGTTCTTGGCCATCTGCGATTCCCGGACCGGGCGTCATAGCCCCGAGCATGGAGCACTTCCCCAACGCCAGCATCCAACGCGGTCGCCTTGGCCTGTGCCCTGGTCGGCGCACCCTGTCCCTAGGCTCCAGGGAGGGGCGCCGGACCCGCTACGTCAACCCTCGCAACACGCGATCGCGCGGAAGTCTGTTACCTGTCGCAGCACTTACGTCTCATTACCACAGGTGCTGCCCTTCCTGTACCAATGAACCTCATGCCGGCAAATGCAGGATGAGCTGGAAGGCATATTCATTGAGCTAGTGGAAGGCTGTGTGGCTCAGTAAATCTCAGGGGAAGTAAGTCCAGGGTAGCCCGGTTTCGACCGCATGGCGGACACTCGAAGTCATGCAAGCTCTGACGATCCTCGAGCACGGGACCGGACCGGCGGTGGCACTCGTACACGGTGGCGCGGGGCCGAAGGCAACTTGGACCGGGCTGGACTCGCTGTCCGCGCGGTGGACGCTGCTGCTTGTGCACCGACGCGGCTTCGGTGCGAGTCCGCCGCCACCGGGTGGGCAACAGGACTTCGAGATCGACGCGGCCGATCTCGGACGTATATTCCAGGATCGGCGCCCGCATGTGGTCGCCCATTCCTACGGGGTACTTGGGGCGCTCCTCGCCGCCGCTCAGGCACCCGAGACCGTGCGCTCGCTCACCCTCATCGAACCGCCCCTGTACTTTCTCGCCCCTGATGATCCGGAAGTGGCTCGGCTGGAGAGTCTGGGAAACGCGGTGCTCACCCACGGTCTCGACGCCGACCCCGCAATACTGCGCGAATTCCTCATTCTCGCAGGGGCACCGGATGGGGGAGGGAGTCGGTTGTCCGATGGAGCCGTGCGCCGCGCGTGGGGCGCTCGTTTACCGGGGCAAGCACGACCGGACCTGACCGCTTTGCGGGCGGCCGATGTCCCTGTTCTAGTCGCATCGGGTGGACACTCTCCCGGCCTGGAACGGATCTGCGACCTGCTCGCCGACGCACTCGGGGCGCAACGGCTCATCGCACCAGGTTCGGGCCATTTCGTCCCGGCGGCACCGGGTTTCGTCGACCGGCTCGAAGCGTTTCTTTCGTCGGGTGGTGGCACGGAATCGAGCTGACCTGCGCTGCTTCGGCCTGGCAACAGCGGTCACCGGATCAGTTCCGGCGAGTCGGCATCGACGTCGATCAACAGCGCATCAGATGCGGCACTCACGCCGGACGTGCTTACGAATGAGCCTGCATGAGTCACAAACGTCCTGTCGTCCTGTGTATCTCCGCATGTGCGATGTCGGTCGTGGTCGGGGGGTGCTCCTCGGACCAAGGGGACGATTTGGGTCACCTGTCGAAGTGTGCGAACGTCGCTTTCCCAGCTGGTGCCGATGTCATCTGGTACGAGCATGACAGCGGTTTCAGGGAGTCGACCACGGTAGCCGTTGTCGATATTCCGGCCGGCTCCGTCGACGAGTTCAAACGGCAATCCGACTTCGCGAAGTTCGCCCCAGGCGTTCCGTCATCGTGGAGGTCCTACTGGGCCGCGACCGGAATGAACGACCTGCTATCGACAGACACTGGAAACGAGCACTCGGTGGAAGACTATCGCGATCCGCGGCGGTACGTCGTCATCCACAACAGCGGCGGCGAGACGCGAAAGGTCTTCGTGCATACGGACTGCTGACGCCGGAGCCGTGCCCAGGGCCTCTCAGATCCGCCGCCTGATAGCCGGGTCCTGGACTCGGCACGGCCCTACCCGACGGAGCGCGTCCGGCCTACCTCTTGCGTGATCTGCGCTGATTGCATCGGGCCGTCGGGACGGCGGGATCATGACCGAAGGCCCCGATCGGTGTTCCGTTCGGGGCCTTGGTGTTACGTCCGCGGACTACTTCGTGGCGGGGAAAGGCTGGTTGATGGTGGTGAGGTACTGCGCGGCGGCGGCGATGGCTACCGGGGCGGTGATGAGTAGCTGGCCGGCGATCGTGCCGAGGGCGCCGATCGCGGCGACGCCGCCCAGGCAGCCGACGGCCGCGGCCGGGAGGAATGGGCCGAACAATCCGACGAGGGTGGCGGCGGCGACGGTGCCGCCGACGACCGCGCCGAGCACGCAGCCCACCGCCGCGCCGCCGATCCCGCCGACCAGGGCGCCGAGGCTGACGCCGAGGCCGATGGTGCTGGCCATCCGGCTCCAGGCTGCCTGCTCTCGCTCGTACGGGCTGCGCCATCCGGCCTGGTCCTCGTAGGGCAGGGCCACCGGCTGGTACGAGGCCTTGGCCGGATCGAGTTGCGGAGTGAGGACGGCGGTGCGCCCGGAGATCTCGGCCGCGATCGGAAAGACGAAATCGTCTATGCGGAAGGACAATTCGGTTCCGGCCAGCACGGCACCATCGGATGCTCTGATGGTGAACGCACCGTCCGCGACGGAGAGCGTGCCGGAGTCGACGGTGATGGTGGCGGACTCGGCGTCGGTGGCGGCGGTGTATCCGACCGGAGCCGGGGCGGCCGGGGCGGCTTGCGCGGTGGCCGCGCCGAAGCCGATGGTGGCGGTGATCAACGCGGCGGCGAGCGTGGTGGCCGGGGCGAACTTGGACACGGCGATATTTCCTCTGGCTGTGCGTGAGATGTACGTGGTCGGCATTCCATCAAGCGGCGTCGAGGGCTGCGGTGATCTTGCGGGTCATCTCGGCGACGGTGGGGCTGGGCGAGCCCGCACGGGCCTGGGCGGCGTCGATGGCGACGAGGACGGTGCTGCGGAAGTTGTCGGCCTCGGCCGGATCCTGTTCCGCGAGCAGGTTCATCGCTGCGGTCAGGGCGGGCAGCACCTGGTCGGCGAGTTCGGCGACGGACTTGCCCTTCAGTTCGATGTCCTTCGACTTCGCGGCGAGCACGTGCCCGACCAGGCCGGTCGCGGAGTACAGGGCGATGGAGCCGTCGGTGGCGATCTTGTGCGGCTTGCCACCGGCGGCGGCCAGCAGCGATACGGCGCCGTACGCGGCGGTCCGCAGGGTGGCCTTGTCCTGGTCGGTGAGGGTGATGGAGGAAGCGCTGTTCTTTGTCATGGCAACGACTATCGGCGGCTGGCCTGACAACGCGCTGACAGCCGCCTGACACGGCCACCGAGACCGTGTTCTACCCAACCACGCCAGGCGTTTTCAGCGTCTTGACCTGGCACGACGCGGTAGAGCTGTCGATTCGAACGCTCGGCTGGGTCATCCCAGCCGAGCGTTCGGCAGGCCTCGTAGTGCTGACGGTTGTATTACGCCGACCCCGAAATCCCGTGTGCGGCCCGAGCGGGGGGATCTACGCGGCGACGGTGGCGAGGCGGAGGTGATCCTCGATATCGGCGGGTGAGCCGGTGTAGTGGAGGGTGCGCAGGCCCAGATGGGCGGCGGCTCGGCAGTTGTCGGCGCGGTCGTCGATGAACAGGACGCGGCCGGGATCGCGTACTCCGGTGGCGTCGAAGGCGTTTAGGTAGGTGTCGGGGTGGGGTTTGTTCTTGCCGAGCCGGGCGGAGTAGAGGGCGTCGGTCATCAGGGGGCGCCAGGCGGAGGCGTCGAGGGCATCGCTCACCGGATGGGGTGCGTTGGAGAGCAGCACCATTGGGAGATCTGCCTGTCGGGCCTGGTGCAGGAGTGCGACGACGCGGGCGTCGGTCGAGGTCCACATCGCGGTGTCGACGGCACGCAACCGGGTGAGCAATTCCGGGTCCGGGCGGTGGCCGAGTACGGCGGTCCAGAAGTCGGCGTCGTCGGACTCGCCGGAGTCGTAGGGTTCTCGGGCGCTCCAGAAAGCATTCTGGAAGTGTCCGAGCTGATCGGCGGGCCAGCCGGCGAGTTCGGCGAGGCCGGTCCACATGGGAACAGTGGGCTGTAGGCCGATGACGCCGTTGTAGTCGAAGATGACCGCGTCGAGTTCCGCGGGCTGCTGAGATAGTGCGGTTACCACCGGTTCTCCAGTGCTCGATGAGACAGGACGGCCACGCCCGCGGCGAGCAGGGCGGGCAGCATGAGGGCGAGGGGCAGGGTCGTCGCGGTGGCCAGGGCGCCGATGAGCGCCGGGCCCGCGAGCAGACCGAGGTAGCCGGCCACGGCCACGGTGGCGACCGCGCGCGGACCACCCGTGCCGGCCGCGCTGAACAGCGAAGGAATCGTGACGGACAGGCCGAGACCGAATGCGGCCCAACCGGCCAACGCGAAGGGCACGTCGGTCACCACCAGACCCGCGACGAGTCCGAACGAGGCCAGAAGCGCGCCCGTGCGAACCACTTTCGGCGCGCCGAAGCCTGCGATGAGTCGATCGCCGACGAGACGCCCGGCCGCCATGGCCGCGCTGTATCCGGCGTACGCCGCGGCACTGATCGCGGGGGACGCGTGCAACCCGCTGAGATGGACTGCCGACCAATCGGCGGCAGCGCCTTCGCCGAGCAGACACGCGGCGGCCAGCAAGCCCAACAGCCAGAGCCGGGACCGGGACAGTTCCGGCAAACGCTCCGGCGTGACCGTTTCCGCCGAACCGAGGTCCGGAAATCCGATGCAGCGGGTAGCCGGTGCGGCCGCGACTGTCGCCACGATCGCCGCACCCGCGGTGACGCCGAAAACGTATGTGTGCGAATCGTGTGCGGTGACAGCGGCGAGCACGGCCCCGCCGAGCGCGCCGAGACTGTAGGCCGCATGCAGGCCCGACATGATCGGGCGACCGTATGCCTGCTGGCACCGAACCGCCGCTCCGTTCACGGCGACGTCCAGCACACCGTGCGCGGCCCCGAAAAGCAGCGTCGCGGCGGCCAGCGTGATCGGAGTTCGGCAGGTGCCGAGCACCGCGAGGCTTACGGCGAGACCTAGTGCGCCGCTGGTCAACAGCTGGGGAAGTCGGGCGGGTTCGGCGAGCCGACCCCCTATCTGGAGGCCTGCGACCATGCCGACCGCGGCGGCGAACAGTACCGCGGCAAGCCCAGCGGTGTCCAGCCCGGCGGACTCCTGGATGGCCGGAATCCTGGTTCCCCAGACGGCCATCACAACGCCGAGTCCGGCGAAGTACCCCGTCAACAAACCCCGGCTCCGCACTACGGCGTCGGGTATATCTCGCGCACGTTCTGATGCCGGCGCGATGGTGCGTGTCATGAAAGCTCCATCGATGCCGCCACCGCCTCCGCCGTCGAGAACGACCGCGAAAACGGCTGCGGGTGGGTGGGTATGACAATTCCCGCCTCTAGTCGACGAGAGAGGCGCGCGAACTGTAGATCGGAGGAACGTTCCGAGGGTCAAAGCCTGAAGGTTGCGCGACGCTGCGCGAACAAGCCGAAACCTACCAAGGGGTACGGGAAGCTACCACCCGGAGCGGGCATCGGTGATTCGCTCCACATCATGCCGTCCGGAAGTATCAGTGACCAGGCGATATACCCGTGACAGCGCTGAGACCGGATCGACTGCGAACTGGAAGCGGGCCGATTAACGAGTAATGAAAATTGAAGGGCGACTTGGGTGATCGAAGTATCGAAGGGCGAACATCGAACAACCGGCCAGCGCGGTAGATCGCTGCCCGGGCTGCTCTACGGGCTCTACTCCCGATGAAACCTTTCCCGCACCAAATCCATTCGGGCGCGGAGTTCCTCGGGACTGATGACCCCGCGATCCATCAACGTATGCGCGGTGATCACCGCCGACCGCGCTCGCACCGGAAAGTCGTGGTAGATGGTCTCGCCGAGTGCGTCTTCCGCGTGCCGGCGTTCGAGGTTGTCGAAAGCTCCTCTCCAGGAGAGGCATTCGCACGTCGCCTGCATGCTCGACTCCCACGGGTCGGGTTTGCGGTCGAGTTGGGGGAGGGTGGATTCGCGGGTGGTTCCGGGGGCGAGGGTGTTCAGCAGGACGTCGTAGGGGCCGGTCACCGGCGTCCCTCCCTTCGCATGGCGTCCTCGACCTGGTCGGGTGGTTTCTGGGCGGTCCAGTCGGCTTGGGGGAGAGCGACGCCGATCATGGTGTCGCGGGTGACGATCGCCGCGAGTTGTTCCTCGGTCCAGCCCTCGGTGCCCTCGGGGCGCATCGGCATGACCATGAAGCGGGATTTCTGGTTCGAATCGTGGACTCGGATCTCGACCTCGGGCGGGAAGTGCAGGCCGAATTCGGCAAGCACCTCGCGCGGCCAACGGACAAGGCGGCGACGGTAATTGGGGGTGCGGTACCAGTCGGGTGACATGCCGAGGACGGGTCGCGGGTAGCACGAGCAGAGGGTGCACACGATGACGTTGTGCACCTCGGGGGTGTTCTCCAGGACGTAGAAGTAGGTGTAGTCGCTCGGCGTGCCCGAACCGGTGGGGTCGCGCCAGTCGATGCCGATCTCTTTGCAGGTCTCGGTGCCGTCGGCGAGCAGGCGCGCCTTGAAATCAGGGTCCAGCCACGCCTTCGCGACCAGTTTCGATCCGCCGTGCGGGCCGACCGCCTCGGCCCATTCGGAGAACCGCCGGTGGTCCTCCTGGGAGAACAGGCCCTTCTCGATGGCGAGTTCGCGGATCGCCGTTTCCAGCACCTCGAACTCGCTGATCTCCTCGCTCGCCTGGATCGGCGCGTGCGCCCCGTGGTCGTGGGTGTGACTCACTGCGAATCGTCCTCCTCTGCGGGCTCGAGCCAGCGCTCGGAGACCTCGGTCTCCAGGGTGTCGGCGTCGAAGCCGGTGTAATTCGGCCACAGATCCTTCTGGCGGAACCGCACGACGTAGAACGGCTCGACGCGGCCGTCGTCGCGTCCCCACGCCTCGTCTTCCGGGATGATCCACTCCGGCCGGTATTCGACGACGACGCCGGTGCGGCCGCGGGTGTAGCTCTGGGTCCGGGTGTGGAACATCGACGTCGCGTCGCGCACCGTCACGCGCTCACCGATGCTGTACTTGCGGGTCATGCTCGCTCCTTCAGCCGCGCGCGCACCTCGTCCAATTTCGCCGACAGCTCGTCCGGAGTGATCAGGCCCTTGTTGATCAGGACCTTCGCCGCGACCGTCGCCCAGCGTGCGTAGTAGGGAAGCCCGAAGTAGAGGGTCGCGCCGAGGTCGTTCTCGGCGCGTCGGCGTTCCTCGGAGTTCCACACCCCGCGCCAGCCGAGGCATTCGCAGGTGACGTAGGTGCTCATCTCCCACGGCTCTTCGACTTTTTCCTGGTACGCCACCGGAATGTCCGGTTGCCCGCCGACGTCGTGCAGCACGTGGCGCAGGGCCTCGAAAAGCTCGTTCGAGATGTCGTACGGCGAATCCAGCGGCTTGCGGAACACCGGCGCGATGTCGGCGACCCGGTGCTGAAGCTGGTCGAATCGATTCGGTGAACTCATGATGGCTCCGTTGTCGCGGCTCCGATATCCCCGGCGAGATGCGGCACGCGCCGCCTCGGGGCAAGCACTGGGGAGTGACCCCCATCACAAATACGGTGTCAGGTCGCCCACGATACACGGCACGTTTGCCGGAATGAAGCTGCTGCGCTGCACCAGAGCCGAGACCGGAGCGGATGCGGGCCGCTCAGCTCCACAAAGCGTCAGCGACAGACCCGCCTGGCTCGATGCCGGGCGGTATCGCGAAGAACGCGCTGCCGGTGTGCTGGATGAGCGGATTCAGGCGGTCGCCGTTCGCGAGTGCGTGCTGGGCCTTGATGAACTGCTCGGGTGGGTTGTTCATGAAGGCGGCGAAGAGCAGGCCCGCGTCGAGCTGGTTGTGTCCGCCGTGGGTGTGCTCCGGCGTCCCCGGGGCGTGGGTGTGCGGTTCCTCGGCGACGCCGCCCGCGTTGGCGATGAGGGTGCCGTAGTCGTAGTTGTAACTGCGACGCAGCATGGGGATGTTGTGCACGAGGCGGACGTGCGCTCCGGCGGGAATGGCGAGTTCGCCGCTGGCCGTGCGGGACTCGAGGTCGAGCGGATCGAACTCGCGTTCGCCGTGCAGCGGTGCGCCGTCGCCGCGACGGCGGCCGATGATGCGGTCTTGCTCGGCGAGTGGAAGCTGGTCCCAGTCGGCCGTTTTCATGCGGATCTTGCGGAAGACCAGGTAGGTGCCGCCGCGCAGCCAATCGGGTTCGTCAGGGGAGTCGATCCACACGGCGCGATCGAAATCGGCGGTCCCAGCTCGTGGATTCGCCGTGCCGTCCTTGTGGCCGAACATGTTTCGCGGAGTACCGCCGTCCGCCGGTCTGGTGAGGAAGCCGTGCTGGGTCCAGCGCATGCGGCCGAGGCCGGGCATGCGTGCGCGGAGGGCGCGGAACGCGTGGCTCACGATCTGGGCGTCGTCGGCGCAGATCTGAACGAGGACGTCGCCGCCGCTCCACGCGGGATTCAGTGCGTCGCCGCGGAATTCGGGGAGCGGGTGCAGGTGGTTCGGGCGCTGGGACGCGAGGCCGAAGCGCTCGTCGAAGAGCGCGGGTCCCAGCCCGAAGGTGATCGTGAGTCGAGCCGGATCGAGATCGGTGGCGAAATCGGTATGCGCGCTGAAACCGCGTGCGGTGTCCGGAGTTTCCGGGACGGGGTCGCCGTGGGTCAATGCCGCGGCCGTCGCGGTCCATCCGGTCAGGAGTTCGCGGAGCACGGTTCGATCCGGCCGCGCGACGTCGACGGACAGGAACAGCGCGTGCGACTGGGTGAGGGTGGCGATACCGGCTTGCCTGGGGCCGTGGAAAGACTCGGTGCGGGAGGGCGGCGCGGGATCGGGCGCCGTCGCTCGACCGGCGACCGCGCCGACAGCTGCCGCTCCCGCCGTGACGAGGCTCGCGCCGAACAAGGTGCGGCGGGAGACTCGACCGGTTGGCGAATCGGAATTACTACTGCCTGTAGTACTTTCGCTCATGCGCCACAGCGTAACGGCGCGCGAGCAATCCTTCAATAAGACTGAAGGTTAGCGACTTGTTCACCCGTGCCGCGCTCGGGGGTCGAGATGCGCGAAACTGAAGGCGTGACCACCGAGAACGCCCGACCTGGACCGCCCGCGATCAGCACATCCATCATCGTGCTGACCCTCGCGCGCATGGTGGAGACCGAGCTCGGCGCCGCCCTCGCCCCGCTGGATCTCACCATCGCCCGGCTAGGGCTGCTCGGTCATATCTCCGGCGTGCCCGGCGCGTCGTTCAGTGATCTGGCGCGGATGTCGGGCATCAGCGTCCAGAGCGTGCACACGGCGGTGAAGGCGCTGGTCGCCGCGGGGCTGGTGCGCGACCGCACGGCCCGCGCCGGGTCGGCGTCGACGATCGAGTTGACGCCCAAGGGTTCTCGGCTGCTCCGCAAGGCCGAGGGGGTCGTCGCCGAGGTGGACGAGCGATTGTTCGGCGCGGAAGCCGACCCGATCCGACGGCAGATCGGCGCGGCCATCCTCGCGGCCTTTGCCGGAGAGTCTCCCGAATCGCGCACCGCGCGGTGATTCCGCGCACGTCCTTCAGTTTGGTTGAAGCTTTCCGTTAGGCTTCAGTCCAACTGAAGGATGAAGGAGTCGATCGGTGAAGCATGTCTTGCTGTCGGTTCACGTGGT
Organism: Nocardia sp. NPDC050713; assembly: GCF_040654315.1. Lineage (NCBI taxonomy): Bacteria > Bacillati > Actinomycetota > Actinomycetes > Mycobacteriales > Nocardiaceae > Nocardia > Nocardia sp. NPDC050713. The sequence continues at coordinate 46,617 of NZ_JBFAHS010000005.1, forward strand.
GGCGGCCATCGTGTTCGTGGGTGGCTCGGCGGTGGCGTCGAGTCTGTTCCCCCGGTACGCCCCGGTCGCGGCGGGCGCGCCGACGCGCGACGGGGCCGAACGCAGTGTCCCCGTCGCGCAGGCGATGCACCGGGTGACCGGTGTCTACGCGGCGCTCGGGGTCATCGTGCCGGTGGTCGGCATCGTGCTGGCCGCGGTGCAGGGCCGGATGGGCGAAATCTGGATCACGCTGGCCATGGTGCTCACGGCCGTCGCGGGCGGGCTGCTCGCGGTCCAGATCCATCCGATGCAGCGTGACGCGCTCGCGGCGCCGGACGACGGTCGGCGGCTGCGCGTGCTCGGGATGCTCGCCGGTGTCTACAACCTGTTGTGGGTGGTCGTCGTCGTGCTCATGATCGTCCGGCCCGGCTCCTGAACCAGCGCGGATTCGATGTCCCCGCTACCGAGCCGGAGCCGATCCCGGCCCTCCTGACCTGCGGTGTTCGCCCGTTTCGGGCGCACGTTGGAAGCTTCCGCGCAGCGCGTTGGCACTATGGCTGAGGAAGTGATCGTTACGAGGAGGTAGTTGGACATGGCTCGGATTCCCACGGCGCTGTTGGCGGCCGGTGGACTCGGCGGTGGTTTCGCGCTCGCGCAGGCGACGAAGAAGCGCGAGCTCGGCGGTGTGGTTTTCGCTGCGGCGACGGCGGCCGCGCTGCCGCGGTGGCGGAAGGCGGTCGGCACCGGTGGGGCGGCGGCGCTGACGGGACTGTCGGTGGGCGCGCTCGGCGCCTCGCACCCGTTGGCCAAGAAGATCGGCGCGTGGCCGTCGGTGGCTGTGGTGTCGGGTGTGGTCGCCGTCGCCGCTTGGGCGACGGTGGATCGTCGGGCCTGATTCGGATCACGGCTGTGCGGCCGGGGACCCTTCGGGGTTCTCGACACGATGGACCGATCGGCTCGGCGGACCGAAACCCGCGGCGCGGACCGAAACCCGCGGCGCGGACCGAAACCCGCGGGGCCGACTGAAACCCGCGGGGCCAACTGAAACCTGCGGGGCATCTTCGGCCACCGCATCGCCCCGGCTGAGCCGAGTCGATGCGTTCTTCAGCGGGGCGGGCCCGATCAAGTCGAGCCCGCCCCTGACGTATTGGGTTGTGTACTAACGAAAATCGAAACTCAGGCGGCGGGAAGCTCGCCGGCGGGTGCGATGGGCGGGGCCATCGAGCCTTCCACGGCGCCGACGATCGCGCCGATGCCCGCTCCGGCGGCGACGAACGGCAGCGACATCATGCCGACGGCCAGGGTCGCGGCGAGGACGGGCATGAAGAACAGCCCGGCCGGGGCGAAGGGAATGCCGACGACGAGGCCGATGGCCGCGCCCATCACCGCGGAGGCGACCGCGATCGGGCTGGCGACGGCCGCGCCGACGAGCGCGCCCTGGGCCGCGGTGCCGATGACGTCGGCCGAGATCTGGTCGGACCGCGAGCGTTCCATGCCCGAGGACTGGAGTGCGCCGGACAGGCCGTTCTGCGCGACCATCGTGGCGCCGTTGATCTGATCGGCCTGCTCCGGGGTGATCCAGTCGGGCCGTCCGAGTTCGACGTTGCCGACGCGGAGCACGTTCGTCGGCGCCGGGACGGGCGCGGCCTCGACGACCGGTGTGGCCGCCTCGAACTCGTCGTCCACGGCCGTCCGCGGCGCGGGTTCGATCGGGTCGGCGGCGGGCGCCGGCACGATCGGCAGCGGGATCACCGCGCCGAAGATGTTCGCGCCGAACGGGAACTGTTCGGCGACGGCGCCGACCGGAACGGCCTCGCCGGGCGGAGGCGCGTCGGCTATCGCGGGCGCGGCCGTGACGACCGCGGCCGAGATCGCGCCGACGACCAGCGTCGTCGTGCGCAGTGAGAAGGAACGGAACGGGATAACTGCCTTGTTGGCCATGCGGCGTCCTCATTCGCAGAAGCGGAGTTTCCTACGCATCTGATTCGGAGCCGCATCGCATTCGGATGAAACGAATTTCACACACCGCGTCCCGCGCGGTCTGTTTCGCGTCGGACGCGGGTCAGCCCTTCGCCTCGGCCATCTCCTCGGCGACATCCGGTTCCGCGATGTCCGGCGTATCGTCCGTCCGCCGGCGTGCGCGCAGGTAGGCCCACTGCAACACACCGAGCCCGGCCAAACCGGCTAGCGCCGTGCCGATTCCGATCTGCCAGCCCGGCGGCCGCCAGTCGACGACCAGTTCGGCGTTCTGTGTGCCGGGCGGGATGTCGACGGCAAGGAAGGTGCGGGCGACGGCGAACGTGGACAGTTCGCGGCCGTTCAGCGTGACGCGGTGGCCCGGCCAAGTGAGGCGGGAGAACACGACCCGGCCTCCGGTCGCGGAACTGACCTTCGCGCGGGTGGTGATGTCGTCGTAGGAGCCGGTGGACGACGCGGTGACGCCGGAGGTGTGCGCGATGGCGCCGTCGCGGGTGGAGGCCGGACCGTCCTGGCGTTCCAGCACCCAGATGAAGCGCTCGTGTCCGCGGTAGTCCACCCACTGCCAGCCCGGCGGGGCGGGGTGATCGCGCGCGTCGGGATACTGCGCGCGGTGGAGGACGACTCGATCGACCTTCATCAGGTCGACGACGGGAACTCCGGTCGACGGTTCGTCGGCGAAGGCGCGGCGGAACGCGTCCGGGCAGGTGCTGCCGTCCCATGCCATGCAGAGCAGTCCGGCGATGCCGGTGTGGCCGATGGGCGTGTAGGCGTTGACGTAGTCGAGTTCGAGCGCCTTGGCGTAGTTGCCGATGGCCAGCGATCCGTACGCGCCGTCGAGACCGCGGTCCTCGGGGGCGATGATCGCCCGGTCGGCGAGCTGCAAAGTGAGCCCGTCGAAATCCGGGAAGGCCGCACGCATCTCGGAGCGCTTCTCCGGGAAGTTGTACGACAGCGGGGTCAGCGGCGCGATCGCCACCTGGGTGAAAGCGATCGGGAACATGGCGACCATGGTCAGCGCGCACGCCGCGACGATGCCGCGGTGCCGCGCGAGCCACACGACCGCGAAGCCGAGGGCGGCGACCACGACAGCAGCGATCAGATGCCGCAGCGCCAACAGCGGTGCGGCCGAGAACGATCGGACGAACAGCAGCCCGATCAACACCCCGGCGGCGACCATCCGCCTTCGCGAGGCGGCGAAAGCGCCGTACCGGCTGAGCAATACGCAGACCAGCACCAGCAGCGCGATCGCCACCATCGGCAGCACCCGCGCGGGCCAGCGCAGCGGGCCGATCGCGCCGGGGCCCGCGGTCCACATCAGCACCGCCGTCGCGAAGAACGCGATGCCGCTGAACTCCCGTGCGGAGCGGCGCGCCGCCCGCCAGTCGACGAAGGCGAGCGCGGGAATGAGGAACCACGCGATGTAGACCATCGGCAGCGGCTGCACGTGACCCCACCAGGCGGTGAACGCCGGTGTGGTGCTCGGCAGGCTGGCGTTGAGCGACTCCGACCACGGCACCGTCAGGAACGGATCGTTGTGGATCTGCGCGCTACCGCGCCAGGTGACCTGCGAGGAGAGGATTCCGGATAGGTTCGCGATCGCCGCCGTCAGCGCCGCGCAGCCGGAAGCGAGCATCAGCCGCACCGCGGGCGCCCAGCGCTGCTGGTGGACGATCTCGCCCGCCGCGACGGCGACGATCACCAGCGCCGATTCCACCGCGGGAAAGGCGTACTGGACGGTGAGCGTGAGATACAGGAAGACGAACACCGGAATGGGTCCGCTGCGCCCGCGCGCGTAATTCACGCCCGAGGCCCAGGCGTGCACCATCCACGCGGTCGCGACGTGCGGGGTGAACCAGCTCGCCTCGTCGAAGAACAGGAACCAGCCGCTGAGCGGGAACGCCGCGCCCGCGACCGCCGCCCACGGCGCGCGTGCGCCGTACGCGAGGCAGATACGGAAGACGCCGAGGCCCGCGATGATCGAGAAGACCAGCTTCACCAGGGTCGCGTAGAGGGCGAGGTCGTCCATCGAGGGGGCGATGAAGAAGACGAGCAGGTGGGCCGGATTGAGCAGCCCCGCCTCCTCGAGTGTGTAGTTGCCCGCCATCCACTCGTGCGGGACGAGGATCGGCAATCGCCCTTCGCGCAGCTGGTTTCCGAGTGCCACCCACATGGGGGCGTACTGGGCCTCGGTATCGTCGGTGTAGTAGTGCCGCGGATCGGCAAGCAACACCGCCAGATATCCCGCGATCACTCCTAGTGAGGTAATCGCCCCCCACTTCAGCCCTACTCGGCGCGGTTCGATCGCCGCGATTGTGCTCACAAGGGGCGCAGCGTATTAGCACCGCTTGAACGAAGCAAGAACTGATTGGTGACATTTGTCCGATTAGTCGCGCTTATGTCCGGTTGGATTTTGCTTCTCCGCACGTGATAAGAGGGTTGTCATGTCATGTTCACCGTGTGTCCGCCTCGCGGACACCAGAGGCCGCGGCGCGCGGGTCCGGCGCCGGTCGATGCATCGATGAGGCCGGTGGAAGGGGGGTCTCCGGCGGTCGGCTCCGGCGAGGTCGACGATCGGCGTGGGAGTTCGGCGACCACTGCGCCGGGCGTGATCGGACGACGTCCTGCTCCGGCGCCGGGACGGCCCATCGAGCCCGACGAAGCCGGTCGGCGGCTCCGCGCGAAGCGGAAGCACGCCTACCGGCACGACCTCGACGGACTGCGCGGCGTCGCGATCGCCTTGGTGGTGGTGTTCCACATCTGGTTGGGCCGGGTCTCCGGCGGCGTGGACGTGTTCCTCGTCCTGTCCGGCTTCTTCTTCACCGGATCGCTGCTGCGGCGCGCGGAGTCGACCGGCGCTGTCGAACTCGGCGCCACGGCGCGGCGGTTGGGCAGGCGGCTGCTGCCGGGCTTGGTGCTCGTGCTGGCCGTCGTAGCGATCGGCACGGTGCTGATTCGCCCGTACACGCAGTGGACCGAGGCGGCGACGCAGACGCTGGCCTCGCTGCTGTACTACCAGAACTGGTATCTGGCGCTGTCCTGGTCGGACTACCTGGCCGCCGACCCGTCGGTGAGTCCGCTCCAGCACCTGTGGTCGATGTCGGTACAGGGTCAGTTCTATCTCGTCGCGCTGGCCGGAATCGCGCTGCTGGTGGCCGTCGTTCGCAGGTTCGGCCGGGTGACCGCGCTGCGGCCGACGACGGCGGTCGTGTTCGGCGGACTGGCGGTGGCCTCGTTCCTCTACGCCGCCCGCGGCGCGGAACTGCACCAGGGTTGGAACTACTACGACAGCCTGGCGCGCGGCTGGGAACTGCTCGCCGGTGCGCTGCTCGCCGTGCTCGCGCCGAAACTGGCACTGCCGCGCGCGTTTCGGGTACTGCTGGCGGTGGCCGGTGCGCTCGTCGTGCTGAGCTGCGGCTGGTTGACCAACGGCGCCAACGAGTTTCCCGGGCCCGCCGCCCTGATCCCGGTGGGCGCGGCCGTCGCGCTGATCCTCTCGGGCGCCGGTCTGCCGACCGCCGCGCAGCCGCTGCCGAACCGGTTGCTCGCCGCCGCGCCGATGGTCCGGCTCGGTGAGCTCGCCTACGCGCTGTACCTCTGGCACTGGCCGATCCTGATCTTCGTGCTCGCCGAGCGCGGTACGCCGACGGCGGGCATCGAAGGCGGGCTCGTGGTGCTCGCGGCGTCGTTCACGCTGGCCTATCTGACCCACCGCTTCGTCGAGGAGCCGCTGCGGACCGGCGCGGTCGCCCGCTTCGCCGGGTATCGCCGCCGAGCGGGCCGGGCGGTGGCGTGCGTCGGCGCGACGCTGCTCGTGGTGGCGGTCGGCGCACAGGTGGTGACCGCGATCCTGCCGCCGCAGCCGGTCGCGCACCTGGATCCGACGCGCTATCCCGGCGCCGAGGCGTTGGCGGCGGGCGCGGCCGTCCCGCGGGCCAAGATGCGCCCGACGGTCTTCGAGGCGCCCGCCGACGCCGCGTATCCGTCGCGGGACAAGTGCATCGCGGACTGGGACACCCGGGACGTGATCACCTGCACCTACGGCGACGCGGACGCGGAACGCACTATCGCCGTGGTCGGCAGCTCGCACGCCGAGCACTGGGTGCCCGCGCTCGACGTGCTCGCCCGCGAACACGGCTTCCGCATCACGGTGTACCTGAAGATGGGCTGCCCGCTGACGGTCGCGGCCGAGCCGATGTACAAGGGCGAGCCGATTCCCGACTGTCGCGACTGGTCGGCGGAGGTGATCGACCGGCTCGGCGTCGACCGGCCGCAGTGGGTGTTCACCACCGGAACCCGCCCGCGCGACCGCATCGGCGACGAGACACCGACCGATTACCTCGAGGTCTGGTCCCGGCTGGCCGAGCACGGACTCAATGTGCTCGCCGTGCGCGACACGCCTTGGCTGCGCCGCGACGGCATCCGCTACCGCGCCATCGACTGCCTGGCCCAGAGCGGCGACGGCGTCAGTTGCGGCATGCGCAGGACCGACGCGCTCGACGAGGTGAATCCCGCCGCCGAGCCCGCCGCGTCCTTTCCCAACGTGTTCCCGATCGACCTGACCGACGCCCTCTGCACGCCGGAGGTCTGCCCGGTGATCGAGGGCAACATCCTCGTCTATCACGACGAACACCATCTGACCGCCAGTTATTCGCGGTCGCTCGCGCCCGAACTCGGTCGCAGGCTGGCGCCGATCCTCGGCTGGTGGTGAGTCGGGGCCGGGCTGCCCGGCCCCGACCGTCACAGCGCCAGCAGCGCGCGCCTGCCGAGTCGCGGATCGGCCAACGGCCGCACCGCGATTCGCATCAGCGCCAGCGGATTGTCGTCGCCCGCGATGCGGTTCGCCTTGAGCGCGCCGCAGGCGGCGCACTGGTGTACGAGCAGCCACTCGCCGTCGTCGCGGGCCGAGAGGCTGACCGCGGACATCCGCCCGCCGCACGTCGACGAGCGGTCGCCAGGTATCCGGCCGTCGACGTGGCGGCTGGACAGGCAGTGCGGGCAGTGGTTGCGGTGCGCGGTGCCCGGTGCCACGACCGACACCGCCATCCGGCAGCCGACGCAGCGGAAGGCGTCGCCGGATTCGCCGCCGGGCCCGTGCAGCACGTCCTTACGGCGTTGCGCGCGAGCGGATTTCGTCTTTCTTCGCGGCATCTCACACCCGCCCTACAGATCGCCGAAGACTTCGAGCGGGAAGGGCGGTTCCGCGAGCGGACGCACGGCCAGTCGCATCAGAACGAGCTGATTGTCGTCGCCGCACACCGGCGACAGCGACAGCTCGTGGCAGCGGGTGCAGCGGTGCACCACCGACCAGGAACCGTTGCGCTGCACCGCGATCGACAGCGGAGTCATCCGGCCGTGGCAGTCGGAGGCGCCGCCCTCGACGTGGTCGACGGTGTGCTGCGAGTTGAGACAGCTCGGGCAGTGGTTGCGCCTGCTGTCGTCCGGCGCGAGCGTGGCGACGACGAGGCCGCAGCGCACGCAGGTGAAGGTGCCGGTCCGTAGCGCGGGGCTCGGACCGCGGTGGGTCGAGATGTTGGGGTGGGACACCCGGATTCTCCTTACTCCTTGGCTGTGTGAAGAGCAGCGGGAGCAGGCCGAGTGCGCCTCGAAAAGGTCAGTGGCGGTCGGCGTTACCGGCGTGGTCGAGGTTCCGAGCCACGCGTCGAGGCGCTCTCGGCGCGAGCCGGGGCATACATCATCCTCCTTCTTGGCGACCGGGTGGGTCGCGTCCACCGCGCGGTTGTGCGCGCGAGGAACTGTATAACCGAGTCCGGAGCGCGGCCACTGATTTTTCCGCGGCCCGTACCGTAAGGCGTTCCGGCGACGGAGGAGCCGGGCGGCCATCGGTGTCATGCGAGCGACGGCAGCGCCGTGTGTGGCAGTGCTGGCACTGGCCGACCCTCGCCGTCCTCAGCGGGGTGTGTTTCCGAGCGCGGCCACCGCTCCGGAGATCTGGCCCGCCACGTCGAGAATCAACCGGAATACATCCTCGTGGACCGGTTTCCCGTTGCACCACAAGACATTGCATTCCGTCGACGCGTACGGCCCGACGCCGAGCAGGACGGCCGCGACGTTCAGCGGGTCGACGAGCTTGCCGAGATCCTCCGGGTCCCGCACCAGCGGCTGATTCGGATCCTGGACGGCGTAGGGATCTTCGTACGGCAGCGCGGGCAGATCGGTGACCGCCGCGGCCACCCTCCGGAACAGCTCCTTGTTGTCCGGATTGCTGGTGCCGGTGAGCATCCCCGTGAGGTTGCCCGGCTCGAAGCGCGTGGGCACGCCGAGGCGGACGATCACCAGATCGCGGCTCGGGACCACGGTGAGGAACTGGCCGAGCGCTCCGGAGAACGCGTAGGTGTCGCGCGGGGAGCCGACGAAGACCGGATGCGAATACAGCTGCGCGACGGGAACATTCACGCCGCGATAGGTGTCGCCCGCGTTGAGCCACCACAGGAACCCGTAGCCGCCGTTGGCTTCGGTCGGAGTCGTGGCCTGCCGGATGTACCCGGGATCGATGAGTATCCGTTCTTCCCACCGGCCTTCCTGCGACAGCAGCCTGCCGATCCGGGCCAGGTCGGCGGGACGCATCGCCAGACCACCGTTGACCGCGGTGTTTCCGCTGCGGTCGCGCAGCCAGACCCAGTTGCCACGGTCGATGCCGATGGGGCCCATGACTTCGCGCTGGACGAAGTCCTGGAAGTCCGCGCCGGTGGTGATCTCGATGATCTCCGGCAACAGCGCGAGGACGTTCTGGGCGTACTGGAACGTGCTGCCCGGTTCGTATTCGACCGGCGCGGCGAGGGTTTGCCGCACCGAATCCGTTTGCAGCCCCGCGAGATCGGCGGGCCAGCTGAAGTGGATGCCGGTGGTCTGGTTGAGTACCTGACGCACGGTGATGGCCGCGTGCGCGGCGTCGGCCTGCGGGAAGAACTTGCCGAGCGGATCGTCGAGGCCGAAATAGCCCATGGTCACCGCGCGCCCGACGGCCACCGCCGCCATACCCTTGCTGCCGCTGGCCAGCGGCATCGGCACATTGCCCGTCGGCGTGTGCTCGCCGACCAGGCAGCCGTGCCGGTAGATCTGCACCGCGTGCGACCCGGTGCGCGCGCCGAACTGCACCGCGTCGGCCACCGCCGCCGAATCCATCCCGACCTCGGCGGCGTCCCTTCGTTCCGGCGCCTGTCCCGCGGCGGGTTCGGCGCAACCGGCTTCGGGTGCGGCCACGGCGGCGGGGGAGAGCAGCGCCGCCGTCACGAGCACGGCGGCGCCTAGCCCGGTCACCCAGGCGTTGCGGCGGAAGAGCATGGTGAATTTCTTTCTGCGAAGCGGTGTTCGGTGTCAGGCGACGGCGTCGCCGAGTGCCAGGTAGCGCAGCCAGGCGATCGCGGCGCGTGCCGAGCGGTAGTGCTCGATGCCGTCTACGGGCGAGAAATGGGTTACGCCACGGGCTCCTCGGCCTGCGCGGCGGTCTGCGCGGTCACCAGCGTCACGAGCGCGATCAGCAGCGCGGCAGCCGCGCGTCGCCGGGCCGTTCGTCATCGAGGTCCCCCATGGTGCTCGGGCCGGTCATCTGTGGAACTGTCCGGTCTCAGATTTCGACTGTAGCGCAGGAGTGTTCTACGACACAATTACCGTCGGGCTGATCAGGACGAGTGGCCGGGCTCCCGCTGTATCGGGTGCTCGATCCCGCGGCCCGATGCGCGGCGCGGGCGGTGCCCGCCGCGGTCGGCTTCGCTGATCGCCTCGCCGACCATGGCGCGCACCGCGTCGCGCAGGCCGTAGAGCGGGTGGTGGGCGGCGGGCCCGGCGCCGGGATCCTCGCGCAATTCCGTCAGCAGCGACCAGCACAGCGCGAGCATTACCAGCACGAACGGCAGGGCGACCAGGATCGTCGCGGTCTGTAGCGCACCGAGCCCGCCCGCGACCAGCAGGACGGCGGCGACCGCGGCCATCAGAGTGCCCCAGACGACCACCAGCCAGGAGGGCGGATGCAGCGAACCACGGCTGGTCAGCGAACCCATGACCAGCGACGCGGAATCCGCGCTCGTCACGAAATAGGTCATCACCAAAACCATGGAGACCCACGAGGTGACGGTTTCGGCGGGCAGCGCTTCCAGCATGCCGAACAGCGCGGCCTCGGCGTCGGCGGCGTCGGCGGTCAGATCGATGACGCCCGTGGTGGTCGCCCGGATCGCGGTGCCGCCCATGACGCAGAACCACACCACCGTCACTCCGCTCGGCACCAGCAGCACGCCGACCAGGAACTCCCGAATGGTGCGACCACGCGAGATCCTGGCGACGAAAGTGCCGACGAACGGCGCCCAGGACAGCCACCACGCCCAGTAGAAGATCGTCCAGGTCCCCATCCACGTGGGGTCGGCGTAGGCGCCGGTGCGAGTGGCCATCGGCAGCAGATTCGACAGGTAGTTGCCGACGCTCGCCGGGATCGTGTCCAGGATGTAGACGGTCGGTCCGAGCGTGAAGACGAACAGCGCCAGCAGGGCGGCGAGCGCGATGTTCAGTGTCGAAAGCCATTTCACGCCGCGGTGTAGTCCGGAGAACGCGGAAACGACGAAGGCGGCGCCGAGCGCGCCGATGACGATCAGCTGCACGGTCACCGAATCAGGGGTGCCGACCGTGAGATTCAGCCCTTTTGCCACCTGGAGCGCGCCGAGTCCGAGGCTGGTCGCGGTGCCGAACACGGTGGCGAACACCGCGAGCAGGTCGATCGCCTGTCCCTGCCACCCCGCGGCGCGGCGCGCGCCGAGCAGCGGAACGAAGGCGGCCGACAGCCGATTGCCGCGACCTTTGCGAAAACCCGCGTACGCCAAGGCCAATCCGACGATTCCGTAGATCGCCCACGGCGTGAGCGTCCAGTGGAACAGCGAGAATTGCAGCGCGGTGCTGGCCGCCGCGGTGCTTCGCGGCTCGACGTCGGCGGCGGGCGGCGGCGACACGAAATGCTGGAGCGGTTCGCCGACGCCGTAGAACATCAGGCCGATGCCCATGCCCGCGCTGAACATCATGGCGATCCACGCGAGGTTGCTGAACTCCGGTTCGGCGTCGTCGGCGCCGAGCCGGACACGCCCGAAACGGCTGGCGGCGATCACCACGCAGAGCACGAGGAATAGGTCGGCCGACACCACGAACAGCCAGTCGAAGTTGCCGAGCACCCAGTCGAGCGCGGTGTCCGAAACCGCTCCGAAGCTGCTCTTTCCGAGCGCCGCCCAGCCGACGACGCAGGCGACTGCCGCGACGCCGATCCCGATGAGACGCAGGTCCGGCGCGGTGGGATGTTGCTGTGTCTCGCTGTCCATCGCCTCCAACTATCGCCGGTAACGATTGGTTGGCCGGGGCGGCGCGCCGTACCCGAGTACGCTCTGGGGAGCACTTGGCTCCACGTGTAGGAACTTCATTCCGGACGAGGGACGGGCCATGAACATCGCGCTGTGGATTGTCGCCGGGTTGCTCGCTGTGGTGTATCTCGCCGCGGGCCTGGCGAAGCTCGTCCAGCCGTACGAGAAGCTCACCGCGAACCCGAGCATGGGCTGGGCGCAGGAGTTTTCGCCCGGCGCGGTCCGCCTGATCGGCGTGGCCGAACTGCTCGGCGCCGCCGGTCTGATCCTGCCCCGCGCCACCGGTATCGCCGAGGTCCTCACGCCGCTGGCCGCGCTCGGCCTTGCCGCACTCCAGGTCGGCGCGATGCTGGTGCACTATCGCCGCGGCGAGACGAAGAACCTGCCGGTGAACCTGGTCTTGGTGCTGCTCGCCCTGTTCGTCGCGATCGGCCGCTTCGCGGGCTGGGGCTGAACCGAAGAACGCCTCGCCGCAGCTTCGCGAGGTACCCGGCCGCTCCCGCGACGGTTAGAGTCGGTATTCGGGGCGTTGGTGGCCGTGGGGATCCGGCCGATGGGGAGCAGAACAGCTAGGAGTACACGCAACCGAAGTACGTGAGGGGGAGGACGTATGTGGTTTCTTGTCGATACGGCGGAGCCGGACAAGGTGATTCGGCATCTGCCGAAGGAGGGGACGGTGCGCGCGCGTGCGCTGCACCGGGCGATACGACCGGCCGCGCTGGTCGGGGCGGCGGGCGCGGTCATCGAGCAGGCGGTAGGGGGCGCGCGGCGGTGCGAACGAACGGTGCTCGTGCGCGGCGAAACGCATCGGCTGCTGGCGATTCCGGTGCCGGGGCCGGACGACGCGGTGTTGGCCGTGCTGCTGTGGGCCGGTCCGTCGCGTACCGATCCGCCCGATCCGCCCGCCGTCGACGCGTTCGTGTGGGACAGCCGCCAGTGGACGTTGCGCAACCACGGCGGCGGGGGATCGGTACTGCCCGAAGGGCATTCGATGCTGCACGGCGCCTGGTTCCTGTCGCGCGTCATCGAATGCGAGGACCGTGACCGGCTGATGACCGCGGCGCTCGCCCCGCGCCCCGGCGTCGCCTGGCGCGGCCCCATGCAGGTGCGCACGCCCGGCGACCGCATCGCGCGGGTGTTCGGTTTCCTGCGCTATCACGACGAGGGCGCGCTGCGCGGACTCTTGCTGGAGGTGGCGTCGGACCGCGCCCCCGGTCTGGTGCCCGCGACGTATCGGGACGACGCGGCCGTCACGCTGCTCGGCGGCACTACCGCGCTGATCGACGCCGAGACCATGCAGATCATCGAATGGCTGACCCCGCCGCTCGCGGGCATCGCCTGGCGGCACCATCCGGCCTCGCGCGGCCTCGATCCGGACGACGGCCGCGAATTCAATTTGGCCACTACCCATCTCGTGCATCCCGACGACGTGGACGGCTACCTCGGCGCACTGCGCGAACTGGCCGAGCGGCGCAGCGACCGAACCAGAGTGGCGGTGCGGCTGCTGACGTTGCGCCAGGGCTGGCAGTCCGTCGAGCTGTACGGCGCCCGGCTGCCCGGCGGACCGCCCCGGTTTCTGATCTGCCTGATCCGGCCGGTCGGGTCGGATCCGGTGCCCCAGTAGGGAAACGGGACGCGGTCGGGTCGAGCGGCGGCGGCAGGTCGGCGCTCGATCCGACAGGGGCGCGCGAGGGGTGGCTCGATCGTTGCTATCAGTTCGCTGTTCGACGGCCCGAGCCCGGTTCCACCGGGCGATCGGGGGCGGCGTCGGTGTGGACAACGGCGTCGCATTCGGCACCCTGCGGCGCCGTCTTGCAGGACATCTGTCCAGTTCAGCGCGGCCAACCGGTCGGGCGGGCGGTAGGACATGTGATCGGTACCACCCGGATCATGTTGATAGCATGGCGTTTCTAGCCGACCGGATGCGGGCGGACCCCTGGATGCACCTCGAAAGAGTCTTTCCATGCAGTTTGAAATCGTCGAGCGGGACGAGACGTGGGTTGCCGGATTGCCGGTGCGCAGCCCGAAGCGTGCGCTCGGGAAACTGCGTGACCACGATCTGGAGGCGGCATGGGCGGCCGTGCTGCACCAGGAGCTCGGCGGACCGCTCGCCAGCGCCTACACCGACTACACCGGCGAACTCGGCACGTACAACTCCCAGATCGTCGGATACCAGTGCGGCTCCTTCGCCGAGGTGACTCGTGGCCATCTGGTCGCCCGCTTGCCGCGCGGCAGCTACGCGAAGTTCTCGTCGGTGGGTAATTTTCCGCAGGTGATGACCGACCTCTGGACGCAGATCGCCTACGCCGAGGAACACAAGCAGATCAAACGGACCTATACCGGCGATTTCGAGTGCTACCCGCACGCGTACAAGATCGATCTGTACCTGGCGGTCGATCCCCGATGACCTATGCGATCGTCGTCCGCAACGAGGCGCTCTACGGCGGACTGGTGGTGCCGCGGGTGCGGCCGAGCTTCAAGGTCAGCAACAGCGACCTCATCGAGTTCCTGAAGGACCGGTTGCGTGATCGCGGGGCCGCCGCTCAACCCATGTACACCGTCTACGTGCCGGATCCGGCCGGAAACTACAACGCGATGGTCTGTTTCGAATACGCGGAACCGGGCGATGTTCCTGTCGGCGATCTGCTGGTACGGGTACCGAAGGGCGTCTACGCTCGGTTCGAACCGAATGGGGACTATCACGACCCGGTAGAGGACGTGTGGGCGCAGGTCGACGACGCGACGGCGTCCGCCGAAATCACGCGGGCCTATCGGGAGGAGATCGAGGTCTGGCGCGGAGCCGACGCGGTCGAGTTGTTCATCTCCATCCTGGTGTGATAGCTGCGGGTTAACTAAATGTGAACCGACTGGTCTCTCCTTTTTAACTTAGGAATACCTTCTAGCCTTTGACCTGCATGTATTTCGGGGTACACGATTAGTTTTCGGGAGATTAACCAGACGCCTGGTCAATTCATGCCGGATGACGGATACTGCCCTAGGCAAACTCTCCCGGAGCGCTCGGGCAGCGGGTGAGGGGGTCGGCCCGGCTCGAAAACCGCGCGCGGGCGCGGTAGCAACGGAGTAGGAACACCATGACTGTCGAAACAGTCGCAGTCGGCGCCTTCGGCGCGCGCGATGCCGAGGTGTTGCGGTTTCGCGACATGCATTCCGGTTATGTCTTTCATGTGGCTCCTCCGGACGCACATCCGGATCTGTGGCGCCGCTATCTGCGCGGTGCGCTGCGCGTTTACCGGCACTACGAAGTCGATCCGGCATTGGAATACGAGAAAGTCGCCGACGGGCGCTCGACGTCGTTGTTCTTCGCGGCGGTCGACCCGGCGGGCCAGGTGGTAGCCGGGCTGCGGGCGCAGGGTCCCTACCTCGTCGAGGACGAGGTGCACGGGCTCGGCGCGTGGGCCGGACGCCCCGGCGAAGCCGACCTGCGCGCGATGATCTCCGAGCGGATTCGCGAGGGCATCGTGGAGGTCAAGGCGGTGTGGGTGGCGCGCGACGGCATCGCGCACCGTGCCCAACTCGGCGCGGCGATCTCGCGCTGTGTGGTGCACGCGGCCTGGTTGCTCGGCGCGCGGTTCGGTTTCGTCACCGCCGCGGCGCACACCGCCCGCCTCTACGAATCCAGCGGTGGACGGATCGCCGAGGGCGTGCCGCCGGTGCCGTATCCGGACGATCGGTATCGCACCGTCCCGCTCTGGTGGGACACCCGCGCGTACCGCGCCAACGCCAGCAAGCTGCAAGGGTCGCTGCTCGCCCTCGAACGCGCGGCGCTCGGCGCCTGGTTCGCCCAGGCGCGCCGCCTGTCCACCGCGGTCGACGCTCGGACGGGGGGACTGGCGCAGGCATGAACGGTGACCCTGGTCCCGGTGCGGACTATCGGCCGCTGATCCTCGACGAGACGGTGCCGGACGAAGCGTCCGTCCTCACGCAACTGCGTAAGTCACCGATGATCCGCATTCTCGACTTGCGTGACGTGCTGCACGCCGAACTCCGCAAGGTGCACAATCCGCCTCAGGGCGGCCCGGAAAACGACCGATGGGTCTATTACCCGTGGCGGCGCACGCTGGTCGGATTGCCCGGCGAACAAACCTTCCGCGCGATCCGGCTGGACCGCAACCGCAACAAGGTGACTCGCGCCGAACAGCGGCGGCTCGCGGGCCTGGCTGTCGGGGTGATCGGGCAGAGCGTCGGACACGCCATCGCGCACACCCTCGCGATGGAGGGCTCGTGCGGGCTACTACGCCTGGCGGATTTCGACGACATCGAGCTGTCGAACCTGAATCGCGTGCCGGGCAACATCTTCGACATCGGGGTGAACAAGTCGATCGTGACCGCGCGGCGGATCGCCGAGCTCGATCCGTACCTGCCGGTGGAGGTGTACACCGCGGGGGTCGACGAGCACTCGGTGGACGAGTTCTTGTACGGGCTATCGATCGTCGTCGAGGAATGCGACTCGCTCGACGTCAAGTTCGCGGTCCGCGAGGGCGCGCGTCGGCACCGGCTGCCGCTGCTGATGGACACCAGCGACCGCGGCCTGTTCGACGTCGAGCGCTACGACCTGGAACCGGAGCGACCGCCCTTTCACGGCCTGCTCGGCGCGACGACCGCGGCCGATCTGCGCGGGTTGTCCACCAAGGAGAAAGCTCCGCACGTGATGCGGATCCTGGATCCGAAGGAACTGTCGGCGCGGATGGCGGCGAGCCTGGTGGAGATCGACGAGACCGTCACGACCTGGCCGCAGCTCGGCGGTGACGTGCAGCTCGGCGCGGCCATCGTCGCCACGGCCGTGCGCCGGATCGGCCTCGGCTACAAGCTCTCTTCCGGCCGGACCAGGATCGACCTGGAACGCGGACTCGACGGACTCGCCGAGCCGGAACCCGAAGACTTGGTCTGGGACAACGAATCCGAACCCGCCGCCGCGCCGTCCGGACCCGCGCGGGTGAACGTGCTGCACTGCGCGCAGCGTGCGCCGTCGGGCGGCAACACCCAGCCGTGGCGGCTGCTGATCGAGGACGACGCGCTGCGCATCGAACTCGCCAGGAATAAGTCCTCGTCGCTGGATATCGGCTACCGCGGCAGCGCGGTCGCGATCGGCGCCGCGCTGCACAACGCCCGCGCGGCCGCCGCGGCGCACGGCATCCTCGGCGGTCATCGTTTCGTCGAGGACGACGGCTTCGCCGCGGTGCTGGAGTTCGGCGCGGGCTCGGATCCCCTGCTGGCACGCGACTATCCTGCGGCGCTCGCCCGCGACACCAACCGCAGGCTCGGCACCGGCGCGCCGCTCGCCGACGGCGTGCTGGCCGGTCTCGCCGCGGCCGCCGCCGCGGCGGGCGGCGTGGTGCACGCGATCACGGGCCGCACCGAGCTGGCCCACGCGGCGACGCTGCTCGGCGAGTCCGACCGGATCCGTCACCTCACCCCGCGACTGCACCAGGAGATGTACGGCGAACTGCGCTGGCCGGGCGAGGACCTGCGCACCGGTATCGACGTGCGCGGCATGGAGCTGGCGCCGGACGAACAGGCCAAGATGCGGATCGCCGGACGCGCCGATGTGATGGCGAGATTGCACGAGTGGTCCGGCGGCGCCGCGCTCGGCGAGTACAGCCGGGATCGGGTGCTGTCCAGCTCGGCTCTCGTCGCGGTGACTCTGCCGTGCCGACCGGGGCCGGAAGGCGCGAGTCTGGCCGAATACGCCACCGCGGGCGCGGCGTTGCAGCGCGTCTGGCTGGAGGCCGAACGGCGCGGTTTGGCCGTGCAACCGGTGTCCCCGGTCTTCGTCTACGCGCGGCACCCCGACGAGCTGATCGCGATTTCCCCGGATTTCGCGGATACACTAACGTCACTTCAGGGCCGTTTCCTGGACCTGCTGGGAGTGCCTGGACATGAGATCATGGCATTGGTGCTTCGCCTGAGCTACGCGGCAGCAGCCACGGTCCGCAGCAGGCGGCTTCCAGTGCCGGGTGCGGGCGACCGCAGCTAGCACGATCGGAGACAAGGTGCCTCGGCGAACGCTCGACTCACTGGTGACGCAAGTCGCCGCCGAGTTGATGGGCGTCGACGCCACGACCATGGTGGCGGCGAGCGAACGCGTGCTCGCCAAGCTGGTCGAGCATTTCGACGTCGACTTCAGCTACCTGCGCCACACCGACCGGGAACGGCGCGCCACCGTGCTCGTCGCGGAATGGCCGCACCGCGGCGAGATCCCGGATCCCGATCCGCTGAAGGTCGTGCAGTTCGAGAACGCCGACTCGGTGTTCCGCGAACTCGAGTTCGCCACCGAACCGATCGTGGTGCGCCCCGACCACCGCTCCGCCGATTACCAGGAGACGATCCGGCGCTCCTCCGGAATTCCCCAGGTGGCGATGGCGTGCGTGCCGCTCATCTCGCGCGGCGAGTCCACCGGCGTGCTCGGTTTCATCAAACAGGGCGACCGGGACTGGAGCACCAGGGAACTCAACGTGCTCAAGGCGATCGCCGCACTGTTCGCCCAGGTGCAGGCGCGGGTGGTGGCCGAGGAGCGGCTGCGCTACATCGCGCTGCACGACGATCTGACGGGTCTGGCCAACCGCCGCGCGCTGCTCGAGCACATGGAGGACCGACTACGGCCCGGCAATCCCGGCCCGGTGGCGGCGTTCTTCCTCGATCTCGACCGTTTGAAGGCGCTCAACGACTTCCTCGGGCACACCGCGGGCGACAACTTCATCCGCACGCTCTCCTCGCGCCTCAGAGAGAACCTTGACGCCAACGACATGATCGCCCGCCTCGGCGGCGACGAGTTCGTCATCGTGCCCGCCAAGCCGATGGACGCGGTCACCGCCGAGCTGGAGGCCACCAGGATCCAGCAGCTCATCGGCCGCCGGGTGACCGTCGGCGGGGAATCGGTGAGCCGGGGCGCGAGTGTCGGTGTGGCGGTCGGCATCCCCGGCGAGACCACGGTGGCCGACGTGCTGCGTCGCGCCGACCACGCCCTGCTGTCGGCCAAATCGGGCGGCGGCAACGGCGTCGCGGTGTTCACCGACGCCATGCGGGCCCAGTTCGAACTCCAGGACGACGTGGAGCTGAACCTGCGCGGCGCGGTCTCCGACGGCTCGCTGCTGCTGCACTACCAGCCCGAGGTGGACCTGCGCACCGGCCGGATCGTCGCGCTGGAGGCGCTGGTGCGGTGGATGCATCCGACCAGGGGACTGCTGCCGCCCGGCGCGTTCGTCACCGTCGCGGAGGCGACGAATCTGGCGGGCGAGCTCGGTCGGTGGGTCATCCGCTCGGCCTGCGCCCAGTTCGCCGAATGGCGCCGCCGCGGTCTGGCCGCCAACGTGGTGATGCGCATCAACGTCTCGCCGGTGCAGCTCGTCAGCTTGGATTTCGTGGAGCGGATCGAGGACATCCTGCGGCTGTTCGGCATCGACGGCAGCTCGGTCTGCCTGGAGATCACCGAACACGTCGTCGTCCAGGATCTGGCCCGCACCCAGGTGACGTTGCGCGGGCTCAAGCGGATGGGCGTGCAGATCGCCATCGACGATTTCGGCACCGGCTACAGCTCGCTGTCGCATTTGAAAGCGCTGCCGGTGGACGCGGTCAAGATCGACCGCGGTTTCGTGCAGCGGCTCGGCGCGAGCACCGACGACCTGGCCATCGTGAAGTCCATCATCGGCCTGGCCGGATCGTTCGGACTCGGCGTGGTCGGCGAGGGCGTGGAGACCGCGGTGGCCGCCCGAACGTTGGTCGGCCTCGGTTGCTATCGGGCACAGGGCTTTCTGATCGCCCGGCCGATGCCCTCCGACCAGGTCGAGTCGCATCTCGCGCTCGGCCGGATTCCGCTGGATCTGGACCTGCCGCGTGCCGCGCGCGGCGTCGCGAAGCACTGACCGCCGATTCCCCGGTTCTTTCACTGCTGTTCACCGCCCGTTGAGCGCTAGGGTGCCGCAGGTATCCGGTTGCGCTGCGACGATCGGCGGGTGCGCATCGTGCAGCTGGCGAACTTCTACGGTCCGCGGTCCGGCGGGCTGCGCACCGCACTGCATCATCTGGGCGCGGGCTACGTGGCGGCCGGGCACGAGGTGGTGCTGATCGTGCCGGGACCGCGCCGCAGCGAGGAGGTGCTGCCCGGCGGCGCGCTGCGAATCACCTTGCCCGCCTTGGCTATTCCGTGGACCGGCGGCTACCGTGCCGCCGACCCGCGCCGGGTCGCCGACGTGCTGACCGGGTTGCGGCCCGACGTGCTCGAGGTGTCCGACCGGCTCACGCTGCGCGGTTTCGGCCGCTGGGCGAGTCGCCGCGACGTGGCCAGCGTGATGATCTCGCACGAACGGCTCGACCGGCTGCTCGGCCAGATCCTGCCGGGTTCGCTGGCTCGTAGGTGCGCCGACATCGCCAACCGGCACACCGCGGCCGAGTACGACATCGTGGTCTGCACAACGGAATTCGCGCGCGCGGAGTTCCTGCGGATCGGCGCGCCGAATGTCGAACTGGTTCCGCTCGGCGTCGATCTGGACCTGTTCAGCCCGCGTCGCCGCGATCGCCGCCTGCGCGCCGACCTCGCGGCGGCCGGGCATCCGCTGCTCGTGCACTGCGGGCGGCTCTCGGTCGAGAAGCGCGTCGACCGCAGCATCGAGGCGGTGGCGGAGCTGCGCAAGGCGGGCACCGAGGCGCGCCTCGTCGTCGCGGGCGACGGACCGCGCCGCGATGCGCTGGAACGGCGCGCGCGTGCGTTGCTTCCGCTGCCGAGCGGGCAGCCCGCCGTGCACTTCACCGGCTTCATCACCGATCGGGCGATGGTCGCGAAATTGCTTGCCACCGCGGATGTCTCGCTCGCGCCTGGGCCGCACGAGACCTTCGGTCTCGCCGCGCTGGAAGCGCTCGCCGCTGGCACGCCGGTTGTCGCGAGCCGCTCCTCGGCGCTCGCCGACATCGTCACCGCCGACTGCGGCGCGGTCGCCGACGACCACCCGACCGCCTTCGCCGAAGCCGTCAGCGACGTGCTCGCGATGCCCGCCGTCGGCCGCCGCCGCGCCGCCCGCACCCGCGCCGAACAATTCACCTGGCCCCGCGCCGTCGCGGGCATGCTCGACATCCTCAACCGCTGACCGCCGCCATCCGGCCGTCCCACACAGGTTCCGTACGCCTCACACAGGCACCGCCTGTGTGAGGCGTACGAACGCTGTGCGGCAGCAAGATCCGGGTCCCAGGTTCGGCACCCGGCACACAGGCCGTGCTCCTGTGGCGCGCACGAACACCGTGTGGGGGCCTGCCAGCCGAGTATGCGGGTCCCACACGGGACTTGTACGCCTCACATAGGCGGTGGCTATGTGAGGCGTACGAACGCTCTGTGGCAGCAGGAGTGCTCGCGGGTTCGCAGGGGTGCGGGCTAGTCGCGGGCGGCGAGGACGGCGTCGTAGAGCTCGCGGCGGGAGACGTTGTTGGCGCCGGCGATATGCGCGCAGGCGTCCTTCAGGCGCAGGCCCTGGGCCGTCAGTGCTTCGACTTCGGCGACCAGGTCGGCCGGGTCGGCGGCTTTCGGCTGTGCGCCCTCCAGAACGACGGTGATCTCGCCGCGGGCGCTGTCGACGGCCCATTCCGCGAGTTCGGCCAGCGTGCCGCGGACGACCTGTTCGTAGGTCTTGGTGAGTTCGCGGCAGACGGCGGCGCGGCGGTCGGGGCCGAGCACCTCGACGGCGTCGGCGAGGCAGTCGGCCAGCCGGTGCGGCGCCTCGAAGAAGACGCAGGCGCGCGGCTCCTCGCGCAGGGTGCGGAGCCATTCCTTGCGCTGCCCCGACTTTCGCGGCGGGAAGCCGTCGAAACAGAAGCGCTCCACCGGCAGCGCGGAGAGGGCGAGCGCGGTGGTGACGGCCGACGGACCAGGCAGGCAGGTGACCGGAAGCTCGCGTTCCACGCAGGCCGCGACCATCCGGTAGCCGGGGTCGCTCACCGAGGGCATGCCCGCGTCCGTGACGAGCAGGACGGTGCGCCCGGCCTCGATCTCGCTCAGCAGCGCCGGGATGCGGGCGGTCTCGACGTGGTCGTAGAAGCTCACCACCCGCCCGGTGATCTCGACGCCGAGCGCCTTGGCGAGGGCGCGGGTGCGGCGGGTGTCTTCGGCGGCGACCACGTCGGCGGACCCCAGCGCGTCGCGCAGGCGCTGGGACGCGTCCCCGATATCGCCCATCGGCGTCGCCCCGAGCACCAGCCGCCCGCCCGAGCCGCCCACCGTCGCCTGGTCTCCCACCGCACTCCCGTCTCGTACTGAACCCGGCAAGTTCCGGACACGAGCAGCCTAGTGGGCGCTGCCGCACGGAGTCCGTCCTCAGCCCGCGATGGCCGCAGTGCAGGCGGCGACACGCCTGTCGGCACTAGCCGGACACATCCTGCCGCCCGCGCTGCCGTGGCGGAGTGGGCGGACGTCCAGTGCGCGCAGCCGGACACAGTCCGCCGCCTGCCCGCGCACGATCCGAGCGAAGGGCAGTACACCCCGTGGGCGCTGCCGGACGCAGTCCGCCGTCAGTCCGCGCGTGGCGGAGCGAAGGCGGAGTACATACCGTCCGGTTTCCGAGTATGCCGGTATGCGATCCTCGCCCGCGGTCCGGCAGCGACGAAGTGTGATTCGGGCGGTGTCCGGGTCACCGATGCGGGACCTCGGGGCGTGTACCTAATACGATCGGGGCGTGACCCAGGTGACCTCCCGCGCGACCGTACCCGGGGCCGTGCCCACCTGGTCGAGCCCCGCGCCGCTTCGGCCGTCGCCCGATTTCGGGCCCGTCGACACCCTGCGCGGCTGGCTGGTCACCGCCTTCCTGACCGCGATCGCGGCGGTGACTCGGTTCACCATGCTGAACTACCCGACCGACGCGGGCACCCCCGTCTTCGACGAGAAGCATTACGCGCCGCAGGCCTGGCAGATGCTGACCGGCGGCGGCGTGGAGGACAACCCCGGCTACGGGCTCGTGGTGCATCCGCCGGTCGGCAAGCAGATGATCGCCATCGGCGAATTCCTGTTCGGCTACAACGGCTGGGGCTGGCGGTTCACCGCCGCGCTCGCCGGAACCGTGCTGGTCTTGCTCGTCATCCGGATAACGCGCAGGCTCGCCCGATCGACGCTGATCGGCGCCATCGCGGGCATCCTGGTGATCGCCGACGGGCTGCTCTTCGTCTCCTCCCGCATCGGCATGCTCGACATCTTCATGGCGCTGTTCATCACCGCGGCCTTCGGCTGCCTGGTGCTGGACCGGGACGACGTGCGGGCCAGAATGGCGCGGGTCGACCTCGAAGGACGCATCGGCGCGACGCCGTGGGGTCCGCGACTAGGCGTGCGCTGGTGGCGTTTCGGCGCGGGCGTGCTGCTCGGCCTCGCATGCGGCACCAAGTGGTCCGGCATCTATTTTATCGCCGCGTTCGGCATCCTGAGCGTCTGCTTCGACGTGGCGGCGCGCCGCGCGTACGGGGTCCGCAAGCCTTGGGTGGGCACGGCACTGCGCGACGTGGGTCCCGCGCTCTACGCGCTGGTGCTGATCCCGCTCGGCGTCTATCTGGCCACCTACTGGGCCTGGTTCGTGAGCGAGACCGGCGTGTACCGGTACGCGGTCGGCAATC
The DNA here is from genome assembly GCF_040654315.1 of Nocardia sp. NPDC050713. NCBI lineage: Bacteria > Bacillati > Actinomycetota > Actinomycetes > Mycobacteriales > Nocardiaceae > Nocardia > Nocardia sp. NPDC050713. The sequence continues at coordinate 69,527 of NZ_JBFAHS010000005.1, forward strand.
AGATCGGATCGGACGGCCTCTGGTCGTTCCTGCCCGAGCCGTTGCGCGCGCTGTGGTTCTACAGCGGCGAATCGCTGCACTTCCACGAGGGACTGACGAATTCCGCGGGCAACCACCACCCGTGGGAGTCCAAGCCGTGGACGTGGCCGATGGGGCTGCGGCCGATGCTGTACTACTACGCCGACACCAATGTCACCGGTTGCGGGCAGGCGCAGTGCGTGAAAGCCGTGATGCTGATCGGCACCCCGGCGATCTGGTGGATCGCCCTTCCGGTGGTCGGCTGGCTGCTGTGGCGCAGTATCGTCCGGCGCGACTGGCGCTACGCCGCGGTGCTGACCGGCTACGGCGCGGCACTGCTGCCCTGGTTCCTGACCCTGGACCGGCAGATGTATTACTTCTACGCGGTGCCGCTCGCGCCCTTCCTGATGATGGGCGTCGCGCTGGCGCTGGGTGACGTCCTGGGACCGGCGCGCTCGTCGCCGCTACCGCGCAGCCCGCTGGGCACCTTCCTTCCCGAGATGCCCAGCGAGCGGCACAGTCTCGGCCTGCTCGCGGTCTGCCTGTATCTGGGCCTGGTGGTCGCGAACTTCATCTGGCTGTGGCCGATCCTGACCGCGCTGCCGATCACGCCCGCCAGCTGGCACGACCATCTCTGGCTGCCCAGCTGGCGTTAGGGCGTACCTCAATACTCGAGCGCGGATTTCACGTAGCGCAGCGCGGTTTCGTCGTCCAGGCCGAGCCGCCGGATGGCCGAGACGTACGCTGTCGCGGCGCGTCCGGCCGCGTCGCGGGTCGGGTCGCCGGAGGACGCGATGAACGAACCCTGCCTGCCTCTGGTCTCCAGCACGCCGTCGGCCTCCAGCTCGCGGTAGGCGCGCGCGACGGTGTTGGGCGCCAGGTTCAGCTGGGCGGCCAACGCTCGCACGGTGGGTATCTTCGTGCCCGCGGTCAGCTCGCCGGAGCGCACCTGCGCGATGACCGCGAGCCGCAGCTGCTCGTACGGCGGGATGGGCGAATCGTGGCTGATCGTGAGTGTGAACATGGGCGGCTCACACGTCGTCCCTGGACAGCGGACAGGACAGACACCGCGGGCCGCCGCGCCCCGAACCCAGCTCCGAGCCGGGGATCGGCAGCACCTCGATGCCCGCGTCCAGCAGCCGAGCGTTGGTCATCTCGTTGCGTTCGTAGGCGATCACGACGCCGGGGGCGACGGCGAGGGTGTTGTTGCCGTCGTCCCACTGTTCGCGTTCGGCGGTGACGCCGTCGAGTCCGGTGTCGATCACCCGCAGCTTGCCGATGCCCATTGCCTCGGCCGCCGCGGGCAGGAACGGATCGGGTCCGCGCATCGTCACCCCGCCGCCGCCCTCGTGGCTCACGTAGTCGTCCTCGCGGTGAATCGTGAACGCGCGCAGCTCGTCTCGGACGGCCGGGTACATCACCACGGCGTCGGTGTCGACCATGGTGCACACCGTGTCCAGGTGCATGGTCGCCCGCGTCTGCGCGATCGGGATGACCAGCACGGTGTGCGCGAGTCCGTCGTCGAACAGGCTGCGCGCCAACGCTTCCGCCCCGGCGGGCGTGGTCCGCTCGCCGACGCCGACGGCGACCACGCCCGGCGCGAGCAGCAGCACGTCGCCGCCTTCGATCGGCGCGGTGTGCGATTCGTAGGCTCGCCGCACCCCGAGGAAGCGCGGGTGGAAGGCGTAGATGAGATCGGTCAGCGAGGTCTCGCGGATCCGGGCGGGCAGGGCGAGCGAGGTGATCGCCACGCGCTGTCCGACCCAGAACGAGGAATCCCTGGTGAACAACAGGTTGGGCAGCGGGTCGATGACGAAGTCGTGGCCGTGGTGCATCCGCCGCACCAGCGAGGCCGCGTCGGGGCCGAACGGCAGTTCGTCGAAGGTCATGCCCGCCATCAGGATCTCGGCCAGCTCCTCGGCGGGCACCCCGCGCAGGTAGGCGGCCAGCTCGTCGGCGAGCACGTGGCCGAGCCTGCGCGCGTCGACGGCGGCCGAGATGCCCTGGATGCGCGCCGCGCCGCTGGCCGCGATGGTCTCGGCGAGCAGATCCGCCAGCAGCAGCACCTCGACGCCGCGGTCGCGTAGCACGTCGGCGAAGGTGTCGTGCTCCTGTTGCGCCCGCTCCACCCAGGGGATGCCGTCGAACAGCAGCTGGTCGTTGTTGCGCGGGGTGAGTCTGCGCAGTTCGGCGCCGGGCCGGTGTAGCAACACCGTGCGCAGGGCGCCCACCTCGGAAGTAACCCCGTAACGCGGTTCGCCGGCGCGGTCGGGCCCGCCCCCGCGCCAGTCCTTTGCATCGTCGACGGGCACAGCGTCTGCTCCCATCCTCCGACCGTAGTTCGCGATCGGCGTAACAGGATGGAAATCGGCCTCCCAATGCCGTGGGGTGTCCGAATTCGTCCCGAGCACCTCTAACCTGAAGTATTGTTCAGGTGAATGGAGGAGTGTGATGTCGACAGCCGATTGGCGAGCAAAGGAACTGACCCCCGGGCAGCTGTCCGAGCGTAGCGGAGTGGCCGTGTCCGCGCTGCATTTCTACGAACGCGAAGGGCTCATCTCGAGCCGTCGTACCAGCGGGAATCAGCGCAGATACCACCGCGAGACGCTGCGCAGGGTCGCGTTCATCCGCATCTCGCAACGGGTCGGCATACCGCTCAGCGAGATCCGCGAGGCGCTGGACAAACTGCCCGAGAGCCGCACCCCGACCCGGCGCGACTGGGAGACCCTGTCCACCGCGTGGCGGGAGGATCTCGACGACCGCATCAGTCAGCTGATCCGGCTGCGCGACAACCTCACCGGCTGTATCGGTTGCGGCTGCCTCTCGCTCGGCAGCTGCAAACTCGTCAACGAGCGCGACCGGCTCGGCGAGGAAGGTCCCGGCGCCAGGGTGCTCGACACGCACCTCAACTGCCCGACGAAGCCAGCAGCCTGTTGAACTGGGCGCTGGCCCGGCGGATCACGAACTCGTACGGGAACGCGAACTTGCGCGCCCACCAGTAGCCGAAGCGGATGTCGAACGAGCTGTAGATCAGGAACCGGTTTCGTTCGACACCGCGCAGGATCGCCGCGGCCACCCGCTCGGGCGGCACGGCGTGCTTGGTGAACGCCTTGGTCATCCTGCGCACCCTTGGATCGTCCCGGTCCACCCCGACCAGCTCGACGGTGTGCACGAGCGGGGTGTTCACCGCGCCCGGCGCCACCAGGTGCACCGAGATGCCGTGCCGTGCGAGGTCGAAGCGCAGCACCTCGGAGACGCCGCGGATACCGAACTTGCCCGCGCTGTAGGCGGCGTGCCAGGGCAGCGCGAGCAGCCCGGCCGCCGAGGACACGTTCACCAGCGCGCCGCCGCGGCCCGCGCGCACCATGGCGGGCACGAAGCTCTCGATGACGTGGATCGGCCCCATCAGATTGATGTCCACCATGCGCTTCCAGTGCCGGTGCTCGAGGTTCTCCACGGTGCCCCACGCCGACGTGCCCGCCACGTTCATCACCACGTCCATGCTGCCGTGGGTGTCGTGGACGTCCGCGGCGAAGGCGGCCACGGCGTCGTAGTCGGTGATGTCGAAGGGCCGCGAGTCGAGCACGGTCCCGCCCGCGCGCCGGATCTCCTCGACCGTGGCGCTCAGTCCCTCGGCATTGATGTCGGTGAGCACCAGCTCGGCGCCCTGCTCGGCGGCCGCGATCGCGGTCGCCTTGCCGATGCCGCTCGCCGCGCCCGTCACCAAGACCTTCGCGCCGCGTACCGTCTTGCGGCGTCCTCGCCCCACTGTTCGCACTTTCGGATCCCATCTCGCTAGCCCGACTCGGCCCATGCAGGCTACTTCGCCCGCCGCGCAGGCTACGGCAGCTAGCCGATTCCAGGGATGGGGTGTGTCACACTGCGACGGGCTCGGGCGGGGTCCATGATCGGTGTATGACCACTGTGGAAAGCAAGGCCAAAGAACTGCTCGCGCTGCACCGTCCGGGCGACCCGGTCGTCCTGCCCACCGTGTGGGACGCGTGGTCGGCGAATCTCGCTGTCGCCGCGGGCTTTTCGGCCCTCACGCTGGGCAGCCACCCGGTCGCGGACTCGATCGGGCGCAGCGACAACGAGGGCATGACCTTCACCGAACTGCTCACCAGGGTCCGCCAGATCACCGACGCGGTCGACGTGCCGGTCTCCGTCGACATCGAGGCCGGATACGGCCTCGAGCCCGCCCAGCTGATCGAGGGACTGCTCGACGCGGGCGCGGTCGGCCTGAACATCGAGGACACCGTGCACAGCGAGAACGGACGCCTGCGTGGCGACCAAGAGCACGCCGACTTCGTGCACGGGCTGCGCGAATTCGCCGACGCCGCCGGGGTGCACGTCGTGGTCAACGCCCGCACCGACCTGTTCATCAAGCAGGTCGGCGACGAGTCGGATCGCCTGGACCGCGCCATCGCCCGGCTGACGCTGGCCGCCGCCGCGGGCGCCGACGTGCTGTACCCGGTCGGCAGGCACTCCGACGCCGACATGCGCCGCCTGACCTCGGAACTGCCGCGGCCCGTCAACGCGATCGGCCTGCCGGACAAGTCGGATCGCGCGGAACTCGCCGCGCAAGGTGTGGCCAGGATCAGCTTCGGTCCCTACCTCCAGTTCGCGCTGGCGGCCGAGGCCAACCGGCTGCTCGAGCGGTGGAAGTAGAGCCCGCGCGGCACGAAAAACGCGGAACGGCACGGTGATTCCTCCGGGAATCGCCGTGCCGTTCCGGTTTCGTCAGTCCTTCTTCTCCAGGTAGCGCGGGTACACCGGCTCCGGCGCGGGCAGCGCGACACCCGGCGTGAGCGGAGTCGCGATGTCGGCGAAGGTGCGGCCCTGCTGAGCGAGCAGGTCGAGGATCTCGGCCGACGACCCGGGCAGCACCGGCTGCACCAGGATCGCGACGATGCGGACCACCTCGAGCGTCACGTACAGCACCGTCGCCATGCGGGCGAGGTCCTCTTCGGTGCCCGACTTGCGCAGCGCCCACGGCGCCTGGGCCGAGAAGTACTTGTTGGTCTCGCCGAGCGTCAGCCAGATCGCCTCGAGCGCGAGATGCATCTGCTGGGCGTCGAATTCGGCGCGGCAGCGTTCCAGCAGACCGTTCGCGCGGTCGAGCAGTTCGCGGTCCTCCGCGGTGAACTCGCCCGGCGTCGGCACGGCCGCGTCGCAGTTCTTGTTCACCATCGTCAGGCTGCGCTGCACCAGGTTGCCGAACTCGTTGGCCAGGTCGCTGTTGATCCGGCCGACGATGGCGTCGTGGCTGTAGCTGCCGTCCTGGCCGTAGGAGATCTCGCGCAGCAGGAAGAACCGCACCGCGTCGACGCCGTATTCGTCGACGAGCTCGAGCGGGTCGACGACGTTGCCGACCGACTTCGACATCTTCTCGCCCTTGTTGTACAGGAAGCCGTGCACGAACACGCGTTTCGGCAGCTCGACCCCGGCCGACATGAGGAACGCGGGCCAGTACACCGTGTGGAAACGGGTGATGTCCTTGCCGATGATGTGCACGTCGGCGGGCCAGAACTTCTGGAAGGCAGCGGATTCGGTGTCCGGGAAGCCGACGCCGGTGATGTAGTTGGTGAGCGCGTCCACCCAGACGTACATCACGTGGTCGGGATGGCCGGGCACCGGCACGCCCCAGTCGAAGGTGGTGCGCGAGATGGACAGGTCCTTCAGGCCCGCCTTCACGTAGCTGACGATCTCGTTGCGACGCGTTGCGGGCGCGATGAATTCGGGATGCTCCTCGTAGAGCGCGAGCAGCCGGTCCTGGTACTTCGACAGCCGGAAGAAGTAGTTGGACTCCTCGGTCCACTCCACCGGCGTCTTGGTGTCGGTGGAGACGCGGCTGCCGTCGTCGAGCAGCGTCGTCTCCTCCTCGGTGTAGAAGGCCTCGTCGCGCACCGAGTACCAGCCCGAGTAGTTGTCCAGGTAGATGTCGCCGTTGGCGAGCATCCGCTCCCAGATCGCGATGCTGGCCGTCTGGTGGTCGGCGTCGGTGGTGCGGATGAACCGGTCGTAGGAGACGTCGAGCGTCTTGTCGAGCTGCTCGAAGACGTCGGAGTTGCGCGCCGCGAGCTCTTCCACCGGAATGCCCTCGGCGGCCGCGGCCTGCTGCATCTTCTGGCCGTGCTCGTCGGTGCCGGTCATGAAGAACACGTCGTAGCCGTCGAGTCGCTTGAATCGGGCGATGGCGTCCGCCGAGATGTACTCGTACGCATGTCCGATGTGCGGCGCACCGTTCGGGTAGGCGATGGCCGTTGTGATGTAGAAGGCGGGGCGTTCAGCTGCGCTCATGGTGTGTCTACTGTAATGCGCGTGCTTTCCGTCGCCCACGTGAATATCCCCGCAGGACCCGGCCGTCGCCCGGCGGCGATCCCGGGTGGAAGCGAATGCCGATGAGCGAGCGTCGGCGAGCGAACCATCGACACAGCGCCACGCGGCGCACGACGCAGCCGAGCGCTGGCGAGGCGGAGTCGTGAGCAGCAAGCGCCCCGCGCCCGATCTGCCCGAGCCGCTCGCGCCGCTGGTGGACGCGCACACCCATCTGGATGCCTGCGGCGCCACCGACGCCGAGTCCACCGCCGCCATCGTGGATCGCGCCGAATCGGTGGGCGTCGGCAAGGTGGTCACGGTCGCCGACGATCTCGCCGCCGCGCAGTGGGCGGTGGGGGCCGCGCACTGGGACTCGCGCGTCTACGCCGCGATCGCGCTGCACCCCACCAGGGCCAACGCGCTGGACGACGCGGCGAAGGCCGAGTTGGAGCGGCTGGCGGTCGACCCGAGGGTCGTCGCCATCGGCGAGACGGGTCTGGACTACTACTGGCCGGGCAAGCTCGACGGTTGCGCCGACATCGAGACCCAGGTCGAGGGGTTCCGCTGGCACATCGAGCTGGCCAAGCGGGTGCGCAAGCCGCTGATGATCCACAATCGCGAGGCCGATCACGACCTGCTGACCGTCCTGCTGGACGAGGGCGCGCCGTCGACGGTGATCTTCCACTGCTTCTCCTCGGACGCCAACATGGCGCTGTCCTGCGTCGCCGAGGGCTATGTGCTGAGTTTCTCCGGGACGGTCAGCTTCAAGAACGCCCACGAGCTGCGCGAGGCAGCGAAGGTGGTGCCGGATGAGCAGATTCTGGTGGAGACCGACGCGCCGTATCTGACGCCGCACCCGTTCCGTGGCGCGCCGAACGAGTCGTACTGCCTGCCCTACACGGTGCGTGCGCTCGCCGAACTGCGCGAACAGGATCCGCGCGAACTGGCCGAGATCACCACCGCGAACGCACGGCGCGTCTACGGAATCTGAAGGCGAGTGCGCGTACCCGCGCGTAAGGGGACTGGAAACCCGTTGTGTGGCTCAGGTCACTTCGTGTCTCGAGGCTGTTATCTACCTGCGGCGTCGATATCTTGCCGTGATCTGAGCTTCTCCAGCTCGCCCAGATGCGGTTGTCGGGGCAAGGTCGCTTCGTTATCGTACTGTGACCATGTCGCCCTTCACGAGGATCAACCAGTCGCGGTCGCCACTGCTGTACGCGGCCGTCGCGGCGCTGCTGCTGACGCTGATCGTCGGCGCCTCGCTGGCGATCGTGAACCGCAAGACGGTGACGGTGGTCGTGGACGGCGAACGGTCCATTCTGAGCACCATGTCCCGCAACGTCGACGGCGTGCTGCGGGCGGCCGGGTTCGACCTGACCGAACGTGATCTGGTCCGCCCGGGCCGCGGCTCCACGGTGACCGATGGCGCGACGATCGTGCTGAACCGGGCGCGTCAGGTGGCGCTGACCGTGGACGGCAGGGCCGAGACGGTGTGGACCACAGGCCTCACCGCGGGCGAGGCGCTCGCCCAGCTGAATCTCCCCGCCGACACCTACGTCTGGCCCGCCCGCGACGAGCGGCTGCCGCTGGACGGCGCGGCGCTGCGCATCTCCAGCCCGCGCTCGGTGTCGCTGCTCGACGGCATCGGCAACGCGGTCGACGTGCGGCTCGCCGCGCCGACCGTCGGCGAATTCCTCTCCGTCGCTGGCATCCCGCTGATCGAGCAGGACACCGTCGAGCCCGCGCCGAGCACTCCGCTGACCGACGGCCTGCGAATCGTGGTGACCCGCAAGCGCGTCGAGCACCACACCGAGACGCTGCCGCTGGATCCGCCGGAGAACGTCATCGAAGACCCCGAGATGAACATGAGCCGCACCGTCGTCGAGAACCCCGGCGTGCCGGGCGTGCACGACGTGACCTTCGCGGTGACCAGGGTCAACGGCGAGGAAGTCGAGCGCAAGCAGGTCGAGTCGGTGGTCTCCGTGCCCGCCCAGCCCAAGACCGTGCGCAAGGGGACCAAGCCGGGCACCGAGGTGCCGCCGGTGCGTGACGGCCAGATCTGGGACGCGCTCGCGCGCTGCGAGTCCAACGGCAACTGGGCCATCAACACCGGCAACGGCTACTACGGCGGCATCCAGTTCGACCAGAGCACCTGGGAGCGGCAGGGCGGCCTGCGCTACGCGCCGCGCGCCGACCTGGCCACCCGTGAGGAGCAGATCGCCATCGCCGAGGTGACCAGGGCCCGGCAGGGCTGGGGCGCCTGGCCCGCGTGCACCAGCAGGCTCGGGCTCGGCTGACTTTCGGATCGTCGCGCGGCCGGGTGGGTCCGGTGGGCGGGGCGGATTGGTAGGTTCTTCGCGTGTCCGATGCCGATGTTTCCGCCAGGGGGAGTGCCGCGCTGCTCGGGCCCGCCGAGGTGCGGGTCCTCGCCGAGCGGTTCGGTGTGCGGCCGACCAAGCAGCTCGGGCAGAACTTCGTCCACGACGCCAACACCGTGCGCCGGATCGTCGCGGCGGCGCGGGTCGGTCGCGCCGACACCGTGCTCGAGGTGGGACCCGGCCTCGGCTCGCTGACGCTCGCCCTGCTGGACGTGGTGGACTCGGTGATCGCGGTCGAGATCGATCCGGTGCTCGCCGAGCACCTCCCGGTGACGGTCGCCGACCGTGCGCCGGACCTGGCCGACCGGCTGCGCGTGGTACGTGCCGACGCGCTGCGGGTCGCCGCCGCCGACCTGCCCGCCGCCCCGACGGCACTGGTCGCCAACCTGCCGTACAACGTCGCGGTGCCGGTGCTGCTCCACCTGCTCGCCGAATTGCCCAGCATCACAACCTCTTTGGTGATGGTGCAGGCGGAGGTCGCCGACCGTCTGGCCGCCGAGCCCGGCAGCCGCGTCTACGGCGTGCCCAGTGTGAAGGCCGGTTTCTTCGGCAAGGTGAGCCGCGCGGGCGCGGTCGGCACCCAGGTGTTCTGGCCGGTGCCGCGCGTGGAATCGGGGTTGGTGCGCGTGCAGCGCTTCGCCGAGCCCCCGTGGTCCATGGACGACGAACACCGCCGCCGCGTCTTCGAGGTCGTCGACGCCGCCTTCGCCCAGCGCCGGAAGACGTTGCGCGCCGCGCTGTCCGGCTGGGCGGGATCACCCGCCGAGGCCGAGCGCCGACTGACCGCGGCGGGCATCGATCCGACCGCGCGCGGGGAGACCTTGGATACCGCGGCCTTCGTCCGGCTCGCCGCGCAGGGGTAGCGTCGCCGCACCAGTGGCGGCCCGTTGCACCAGGGCATGCGCCGACTCCGCTCGCGCACGGAACTTTGGACACCGCGGCCTCGCTCGCCCCGCCGGGCTAGCGGCCGCCGTCACGCACAGGTAGTGCGACTGCACCGTCGTGGCGCACGCCGAGTCGGTTCGTGTAGCTCGGTTCGGCCAGCGTGCGGCACTAGCGGTGATGGCCGCCCGAATGGTCCGGCTGGGAAACCGCTACGAACTCGCGGGTGAACTCGGCCGTGTGCACTGAACCGCCGTGGGCGAACTCGAAATACAACCGGTAGGCCCCCGGCATCGGCGGCTCGGCGTGAAACGACACCTCCGGTCCCGGATTCGTCCGGCCGACCTCGCCCTGCGGGTGCGCGTGCAGATAGGCGAGCGATGGTGAGTGCAGGCCGACCAGGTGGGCGTAGGCGCCGAGGTACGGCTCGAGATCGGTGACGGGGCGGCCGTCGCGGGTCACGGTGAAACGCAGGTCGTCGGAATCGCCCTGCAAGCGGACCTGGTAACCGTCCACCGACGCGGTCTCGGCGGCGGGCGGCAGCGGCCGGGCGGTCACGTCTCCGGCGACCGTGACGGTGCCGCTCAGCACCAGGTCGTCCGATCCGTCGCCCGGCGCGAAGTCGGCGAACACCCGATAGGTACCGGGCGCGGCCCAGGTCCAGTCGACGGACCAGGTGCCGTCGGCCGCCATCGTCGGGTGCGCGTGCCGGTACTCGGCCGCGTCCGTGCGGGCGACGACGAGATGCAACGGCTTCTCGTGCCGGATGGCGAACCGGGTGACCGGCGCGCCGTCCGGACCGGTGATGCGAAAGCGCAGGGGACCGGCGCGGTTCGGCGAGGTGGGCGCGCTCAGGTCGGCCAGGACATAGCCGGACTCGGAGTCCGACAACCCGGTCGACCGGTGTTGTGCGGTGTCGAGGACCCGGGTCCGCCCGCCCGGATCGCCCACCAGGGCGCCGATGCCGAGCGCGGCTCCGAGCAGCACGACGAGCCCGCCACCGAACGCGGCGAACCGCAGCCGATCCCGCATCAGACAGCTACCTCGTACCCCGCCTCGTCGACGGCGGCGACGACGTCGGCCTCGGCGAGCGGCGCGGCGCTGTCCACCCGAACGGCCCCGGTCGCCAGGTCGACGTCGACGCTGGTGACACCGTCGATCTTGCCGATCTCCGTCTTCACCGAGCTGACGCAGTGCCCGCAGGTCATTCCCTTGACGGTGTAAGTGGTGGTAGCCATCTCCAACTCCTTCGGTCGCTGCGATCGTACGGTGCCGGGGTATCCGACGAATGTGAATATACCCCCCATGGGTATATGGACGCAAGTGGCCAACGGCGCGGCGCCGTGGTAACCGCACGCAGCGCTGTTGTGACCGAACGGATCACAGCGGGTGAATGGCGGATATCGAGCCCCGCGGTTGTCGGACCCACCCACTAGGCTTGAACACCGTGTTGTCAGTTGTGCCCAGTCCCGTCACCGTGCGCGCGCCGTCGAAGGTGAATCTGCACCTCGGCGTCGGCGACCTGCGCGCGGACGGGTACCACGACCTGACCACGGTCTTCCAGGCGCTCTCGCTCAGCGACGACATCGAGCTGGCGCCCTCGGCCGCGCTGACCGTCCGGGTGACCGGCGAGGGCGCGGCCGAGGTGCCCACCGATCGCAACAACTTGGTGTGGAAGGCCGCCGTGCGCCTCGCGCATCTCGCGGGCCGGGCGCCGCTGGTGGAAATCACCATCAGCAAGGGCATTCCGGTCGCGGGCGGCATGGCGGGCGGCAGCGCGGACGCGGCCGCCGCGCTGGTCGGCCTGAACGAACTCTGGGACATCGGCCTGTCCCGCGACGAATTGGCCTCGGTCGCAGCGGAACTCGGCAGCGACGTCCCTTTCGCGCTGCACGGCGGCACCGCGCTCGGCACCGGTCGCGGCGAACGGCTACTTCCCGTGTTGTCCCGCAATACGTTTCACTGGGTGCTCGCGCTCGCCAAGGGCGGGCTTTCGACGCCCTCGGTCTTCGCCGAGCTGGACCGGCTCCGCGAGCACGGCGACCCGCCGCGGCTCGGCGAACCTCAGCGGCTGATGCAGGCGCTGGCCTCCGGCGACCCGCATCAGCTCGCCCCGCTGCTCGGCAACGACCTACAGGCGGCCGCGGTCTCGCTGAAGCCGGAGCTGCGGCGAACCTTGCGCGCGGGAGTCGGCGCGGGCGCGCTCGCGGGACTGGTGTCCGGCTCCGGGCCCACCTGCGCGTTCCTCTGCGAGAGCGAAGACGCGGCCGTCGCGGTCGCCGCTGAGCTGGCGGGGGCGGGCGTCGCTCGCAGTGTTCGCACCGCGAGCGGACCGGTGCCCGGCGCGCGCATCCTCGACACCGACACCTCGGGCAAGCGCTGATCGCATCGCCGCCGACGCGCGCGCGGGCGCGCGATGCCGGGTGAGTAGGCTCGTACGGTCGGTAAATCACCCGGAGAGGCGGGCTAGCAGCGTCCATGTCCAACCTGATCAACCTCGAGCAGGTCTCCAAGAGCTTCGGGATCAAGCCCCTCCTGGACAACGTCTCGCTCGGCGTGCACGCGGGCGAACGCATCGGTGTCGTCGGTCTGAACGGCGGCGGCAAGACCACGTTGCTCGAGGTGCTCACCGGCATCGAGGAGCCCGACAGCGGCCGGGTCAGCAGGCTCGGCGGGTTGCGCCTCGCCGTGGTGACCCAGCGCGGCACGCTGCCCGAGGGCGCGACCATCGGCGAAGTGGTGCTCGCCGGTCTGGCCGACGACCAGATGACCGACGGCGTCGCCGAACACGAATGGGCGGCGAACCCGCGGATCCGCTCCGTCCTGGACGGCATCGGCATCCAGGGCCTCGGCATGGACACCCCGGTGACGAACCTGTCCGGCGGTGAGCGCCGCCGCGTCGCGCTGGCCGCGGCGCTGGTGCGCGAACTCGACCTGCTCGTCCTCGACGAGCCGACCAACCACCTCGACGTCGAGGGCGTGCAGTGGCTGGCCGAGCACCTGCTGAGCCGCCGCTCCGCCCTGGTCGTCGTCACCCACGACCGCTGGTTCCTCGACACCGTCGCCACCAACACCTGGGAGGTCGTCGGCGGCAAGGTCGAGAGCTACGAGGGTGGTTACGGCGACTGGATTTTCGCGCGCGCGGAACGGGCGCGGCAGGCCGACGCCAGCGAGGCGCGGCGACGCAATCTGGCCCGCAAGGAACTGGCCTGGCTGCGGCGCGGCCCGCAGGCGCGCACGTCCAAGCCGCGCTACCGGGTGGAGGCCGCCGAGGCGCTGATCGCCGACGTGCCGCCGCCGCGCGACAGCGTGTCGCTGGCCGCGTTCGCCAGGAAGCGGCTGGGACGGGTCGTGATCGAGCTGGAGGACACCACCCTCACCACGCCGGACAACCGCGAACTCGTGCGCGATCTGACCTGGCGCCTCGCGCCGGGCGAGCGGGTCGGCCTGGTCGGCGTCAATGGATCGGGCAAGACCACCCTGCTGCGCGCGCTGGCCGGTGACGTCGAGCCCGCGGCGGGCAAGCGCGTCCAGGGCCAGACGGTGCAGATCGGCTGGCTGCGCCAGGAACTCGACGACCTGCCGACCGAAATGCGCGTGCTCGAAGCGGTGCAGCAGGTCGCGCAGCGAATCATGCTGGGCGACAAGGAGATATCCGCCGGGCAGCTGGCCGAGCGGCTCGGTTTCACCCCGGCCCGCCAGCGCACCCCGGTCGGCGATCTCTCCGGCGGCGAGCGGCGCAGGCTGCAACTCACCCGCATCCTGATGTCCGAGCCCAACGTCCTGTTGCTCGACGAGCCGACCAACGACCTGGACATCGACACCCTGCAACAGCTCGAGGACCTGCTGGACAACTGGGCGGGCACCCTCGTGGTCATCAGCCACGACCGCTACCTGATCGAACGCATCTGCGACTCCACCTGGGCGCTGTTCGGCGACGGAAAACTCACCAACCTGCCGGGCGGCATCGAGGAATACCTGAAGAAGCGAGCCGCGCTGAGCGCACCCGCGCCTGCCCGCGCGTCCGCCGACAAGCCCGCCGCCGCGGCCACCGATTCCGCGGCCTACCGTGCGGCGCGCAAGGAACTCGCCAAGCTCGAGCGTGCCATCGACAAGCTGAGCGAGCGCGAGGAGCGCCTGCACGCCGCCCTCGCCGACGCGGCCACCGAACCGGACAAGCTCGTCACCCTCGGCGCCGAACTCAAGCAAGTCCTCGCCGACAAGGAAACCGCCGAGGAGCGCTGGCTCGAACTCGCCGAAGGCGTCTGACCGCCGCGGCTGTCCCACACACCGTTCGCGCGCCTCACATAGTCGATGCCTATGTGAGGCGTGTGCGAGATGTGTGGCACCTGAGCCGCGCGGCGAGGTTGGTCAGCTGGATTCGGCGCGGCCTTCGGTGACGACCGGCAGGCAGGTCTGGACGAAGTCCGCGCCGAAGGTGGTGAGCACGATGCTGCGGTAGTGCACCTTGGTGCCGAACCCGGAGCGCTTCAGCAACTCTCGCACCGGCGACTGCGCTTCGAGCAACTGGTAGCGGTTCGGGTTGTCGACCGGTTCCTTGGCGAATTCGATCAGCCCAAGCCTGCGCAGGTTGGTCAGGTATTGCGGAACCCGGTTCGGGAAACGCAGCCCCGCCTGGTCGCCGATCAGCGTGAGACCGGACAGGTAGCGCTCCGCGCCGAGCGCCCTCGGCCGTCCGACGCGGATGTCGATCGACGGCTGCGGGCCGTCCACGTGCAGGAAGCGCAGGATGCGCGCCTCGTCGGGCGTCAGTTCGGCGAGCATTCCGGCGAACGCCGGGTGGATCTCGGACGCTTCGGCGTGCGTGCTTGCCGAGAGGCGTAGTAGTGCGGCGCCCTGTTCGCGCAGCGTGGGCACGGCCGGGTCGGTGCGTTCGGGTGTCGCGGGAGGCAGACCGAGGGCCCGGCGCACCGCGTCGCGGACCTCGGCTTCGGCCTCGGCGAGCACCTCGCGCGGCGGCACACCGGCGATGCTGCCCTTGACCACGGTTCCGGTGACGCCGAGCGCGGTGTCCACGGTCCATGCCGTGACCTCGGACGCGGCCGTGAACGCGACCTTGGCCACCCCGCCCGCCGCGCGCACGGTCTGGCGCGGGGTCGGCACGCGCCGCCGGGCGGGCTTCTCGGCCACGGGTTCGATATCGGATAGCGGCCACCGGGCGAGTTCCGTCGACGGCGCGACGGACTCGGAATGCTCGGTGGCCTGGATATCGTCGCCGACCGCGTCGGCGTCCGATCCCGCGTTGTTCTCGCCCGAGCCCGTCATACCCATGTCGTCGCCACTCCCGTTCCGAAGATCAGAATGTGAGCGTATCCGGCCAAGAGGCCCAGCGCGCCGCCATGGACGAAAAGCAACCATTCATCCTGTTTGATGGCCGAGCGCAGCATTTCCACGAAGTCCGGAGGCTGCAGAGCGGACATCTGTTTGGCGATGTAATCGTTGATCTGTTTGCCCTGCTGGAGGTTGAAGTCCGGATCGGCGAACGCGATCGGCGCGATGGACATCGCCTCGGTGGTCAGCGTCGCCTGCAACGAGTCGTACTCGCGGCTGCCGAGCATGAATTTCACCGCGGGCCGCGCCGGGCCGAGCGCCCGGTCGGCGGCGGGTCGCAGGGTGTCCTCCAGCATCTGCATGGTGCGATCCGAACGCGGACCGTTGAGCAGTTCGTCGCCGATGTTGGCCACCGTCATCACCTGGCTCGACACGAGTTCGGCGTAGCCGTCGGTGATCTCGGACTGGCGCTTGATCAACAAACCCTGCCGCCACGGGCACCACCACTTCGGGTAGGCCGGGGCGAAGATCATGTTGATGCCGATCCAGTTGACCACCCATCCGATGATCACACCGCCGATCGGCAGCACCACCCAGGTCGACCACCCGGTGACGTGCAGGACGAGCACGAGCAGCGCACCCATCGGCGCGCCGAAGTAGAAACCGAAGTTCTGCATGAACCGAAGCTCTTTGGCGCCGAGCACCTGGAACAGCGTGTTGAGCAGATGCGGCCGGGCCTGGAAGTAACGGATCACCATCTGCTTGACGTCGATCAACTGATCGATGTTCGCGCCGAGTTCCTGGGTCAGTTCGCGCAGGATGTCGGGCAGCTGCTGACGCACCCGCGCGTGCACCATGTCGCGCACCTGACTGGGCAGGTTGTACCAGAGCTGCGGGTGCTCGCGGCGCAGGATCTCCTCGACGATGTCGGTGATCTGCGCGTCGGCGATGCTGGCCAAATGTTCGGCGAGCTTGTCGGGTTCGAGCTCGCGATAGAAATCGGAGACGCTTCCGAGCTTGGCGAGCCCTTTGTCGACGGCGATGCTGGCCATTTTGTCGGCGCGTGAGGGGACGATGCCCTGCCAGCCCATCCTGCCGTCGTAGCTCAGCAGCGGGAGGACCTGGATTCGCTTGGGCAGGAAAGGATAGAGCGCCCGGAGGCCGGGTACTCGGACGCCGTGAAAGGCGATGGGCTGGAACAGCATGAGCACGCCGGTCCAGTTGGTGATATAGCCGATCACTCCTGTGAAAAGCGGAATGGTCAAAAGCTCGAGGAGGATCGTGGGGTGAACTCCGAAAACACTCTCTAACAACGACACCCTCCTGCCGAAAAACCGGTGATCGCCGCCTCACCGGCACCCCAAACTAGCACCCTGTCGGCAGCTGGACCCTATTGTGAGACGCGACGCCGCGTCCACCGGAGGACGCGGTAGTGTCTGAGACATCAGTCACAGTACGTGCCTCGAATGCCGCATTGTCTCGGTCGGGGCGAGAGAATGGCGTCCGCCACATCCGTTTCGCGGAATGAAACATGCTGGGGTGCTGGCGATCGGGTCCAACGGTTGGGTCGGCAGGGACGCGCGAACGGTCGGGGTTCGCTATACCTGAAAGCCCATCGGGCAATAATCTGTGGGCGGATTCGTTCACTTGGCGACACTTCGGAGTAGGACGTGGCAGACGAAAGGACCGGACAGGACGTGGCCCGGGCCGGTTCCCGCGCGGTAGAGCGCAGCTCGGATGTCGAACAGCGGCAGATCAGCAACGAGGCGAGGCTGATCCGCGGTGTGTTCCGAGCCGCCGGGCTGGCGGCGGGCACCGCCGTGCGCGGCGGCCAGTGGGCGGTGAACACCTCGTACGAGGTCACCAAGGAGATCGCCCAGGCCGCGCTGGACGGCGAGTCCTCGGCCGAGATCGCCGAGCGGACCGGCAACGCGCTGCGTTCGATCGCGCGCAGCGCCCTCGGCGTGACCGAGGGTTCGGTGCGCGAAATCGTCAGTTACGTACCGACTCCCACGAACGGCCCACAGCAGGCCATCGCGGTGGGTTCGTACCTGCGCTCGGCGACCACCGAGGAACTGCGCCGCCGCGGTGACGCGCTGCTCGCGCGTTCGGCCGACGTCTACTTCACCGAGGACGTGCACCCGGCCTACGACCGGATCCTCGACGAACTGGCTCCCGACGAGGCGCGCATCCTGCGCTTCATGTCGCTGAACGGGCCGCAGCCCGCGGTGGACGTGCGTACCAACCGTCCGCTCGGCATCGGCTCCGAGCTCGTCCAGGGCGACCTGACCTCGGTGCCGGAGCAGGCCGGCGTGCGCTATCCGGACCGGGCGCGGTCGTACCTGATCAACCTCAACCGGCTCGGCCTGACGCTGACCTCCGACGATCCGGTGGTGCTCAGCCGCTACATGGTGCTCGAGGTGCAGCCGGTGGTCGAGGCCGCGCTGAAGAAGGCCGGTCGCGCGCCGAAAATCGTGCGCAAGAGTCTGCGGCTCACCGAATTCGGCGAGGATTTCTGCCGTACCTGCTTTACGATCGGTAGTTGATCTTCCCGGGCGGCAGGCCCGACCGTTGATAGCAATCTGATACAGATCTCCCAAACCGTGAAGCTCGGCGGCTTCGGATGGGATTGTTGAGGTATGGATCAGGGAAGCGGCGAGCAGGGGCGCGGCGACTCGACCGTCGACGCGGCCGAGGAGACCGCGGAGCGCACGGAGCAGACCGCCGAGCGCGCCGATCCGGGCAACGGCGCGCAAGCGGAGGAGGGTGACCTCCTGGATCCGCGGCGCGTCATCCGGCCGCCCGCCGATCGGCCGGGCATGGACGACGTCGCGGCCATCAGCCGCCTGAAGTTCCGCTACCTGCGCGCGCTGGACACGAAGTCCTGGGAAGAATTCGCCGACACCATGATTCCCGAGGCCACCGCGACCTACAGCGAATACCTCCAGTTCGAATCGCGGGACGCCTTCCTCGCCTTCATGCGCAACACGCTCGGCCCGCACGTCATCACCGAGCACCGCTGCGACCATCCCGAGGTCGACGTGGACGGCGACACCGCAACGGGCACTTGGTATCTCGCCGACACGGTGCTGATCCCCGCGCACAACATGCTGCTGCGCGGCGCGGCCTTCTACACCGACCGCTACGTGCGCTGCGACGACGGCCACTGGCGGATCGCGCACACGGGGTACGAGCGCACCTACGAGGTGGTGGTCTCGCTGAGCGACCTGCCGAGCCTGCGCCTGACCTCGAGCCGCTGGGGTCTGATCGCCAGGGAAGACGGCATCGCGCCGGTGGAGCGTGATCCGGGCAGCGGGCCGCCGCCGCGGGAACCCGAAGAAGAATGACGGCGGGTTCCGTGCGGACGGCCGAAGCGGAGTTCGAACGGCTGGTCGCCCCGCTGCGCGCGGAGCTGCGCGTGCACTGCTACCGCATGCTCGGTTCGGTGCACGACGCCGACGACGCGGTGCAGGAGTCGCTGGTGCGAGCCTGGCGCAACCTCGACAAGCTGACCGACCCCGCCGGGCTGCGGCCTTGGCTCTACCGGATCGCCACCAACCGCTGCCTGACTCTGCTCGAGACTCGTCGCCGCCGCGAACTGCCGGTGGACCTGAGCCCCGGCGCGCCGTTGACCGATATCGCCTGGCTGGAGCCCTATCCCGATGCCGATGTGCGCGGCAGGGCGCCCGAGGCCAGATACGAGGCGCGCGAGGCGGTGGAGCTGGCGTTCGTCGCCGCACTGCAATATCTGCCCGGGCTCCAGCGGGCCGCGCTGGTGCTGCGCGACGTGCTCGGTTTCTCCGCCCGCGAGACCGCCGAACTGCTGGAGATCAGCGTGGCTTCGGCCAACAGCGCGTTGCAGCGCGCGCGGGCCGGGGTCGAGGCGCGGCTGCCCGCGCAGTCTCAGCAGCGCGCGCTGCACACCATGGCCGACCACGAGATCCGCGACTTGGCCGTGCGATACGCCGCCGCGTGGGAGTCGGGCGACGTCACGGCGATCGTCGCGTTGCTCAGCGCGGACGCGAAGTACTCCATGCCGCCGCTGCCCGAGTGGTACGCCGGGCAGGCCGCCATTCGCGGGTTCCTGCTCGACGGTCCGCTGCGGTACCGCTGGCGTTTTGTGCTCGCCTCCGCCAACGGCCAGCTCGCGTTCGGCACCTATCTCTGGGAGGAGCAGCGCGCGGTGTTCGCGGCGATGGCGCTGGACGTGGTCGCGGTGCGCGAGGGCCGGATCGCGGAGGTGGTCTCGTTCCTCGAGCCCGGGCTCTTCCCGTCTTTCGGCCTGCCGGTCGAACTGCCTTGAACTTTCGCGCGCACCGATGAGTTCGGCGCGGCGCCCGGGTTGTACGGACGACGGGATGGACCCGCACGCCGCCGCACCCGGCGGCCGTACCGAAGGGAATGCCGACCATGGACGACGAAACGCGGATTCGCGAGCTGATCGAACGATGGGCCGCCGCCGTGCGCGCGGGCGATCTCGCCGGAGTGCTCGCCGACCACGCCGATGACATCGTCATGTACGACGTGCCCCCGCCGAACGACGGCGTGCGCGGCATCGACGCTTATCGGGAGACCTGGCCGCCGTTCTTCCGGTGGCTCGCCGAGGGCGCGGTGTTCGAGATCGTGTCGCTGGACGTCACCGCGGGCAGCGACGTGGCGTTCGCGTACGCGCTGCTGCGCTGTGGCAAGCCCGAGGAGTTCCGCGTCGACCCGGCCAACCGGTTACGGCTGACCATCGGCCTGCGCGAGTCCGGCGGCCGCTGGCAGGTCACCCACGAACACCATTCGTTCCCGCTGCCGATCGGCGCGCCGGCCGCCGCCGAAGCGTAAATCCTTGCGCCGCACCGGGATCGCTACGCGAGCAGGTCTGGGCGGTTCCACTTGAAGCGGGCGCCGCCGTCAGTTGTCGGCGGCGGCGACCAGCGGTTCCAGCGTCAGCTTCGGGTGTTCCTTCTCGATGTACTGCAACCGCCACTTGTCGCTGAACAGGGCGAGCAGCGCGCCGTCGCTGCGGGTGAACACCTCGACGCCGCGCTGACGGCCGAGTTCCTCCGCCGAGGCGGCGTCGGTGCGCCTGGCCAGCGAGTAGCCGAGGTGCTCCATGTTCGTCTCGACGTTGAACTCCGCGAGCATGCGCGCGGTGACCACCTCGAACTGCATCGGGCCGACGGCCGCGAGCACGGGGGCGGCGTCACCGCGGATGTCGTTGCGCAGTACCTGCACCACGCCCTCGGAATCGAGCTGGTCGATGGCCTTGCGGAACTGCTTGTACTTGCCAGCGGTCCGCGCGCGCAGCACCGCGAAGTGCTCCGGCGCGAAGGACGGGATCGGCGGGAACTCCACCTTCTTGTCCACGAAGAGGGTGTGTCCGGGCGCCAACGCGGTCGCGTTCACCAGGCCGACCACGTCGCCGGGGTAGGCGGTGTCGACGGTGGCGCGCTCACGACCGAACACGGTCAGCGCGTACTTGGTGGCGAACGGTCGCCCGGTCTGCGCGTGCGTCACGACCATGCCGCGCTCGAACTCGCCCGACACGATCCGCATGAACGCCAGCCGGTCCCGGTGCGCGGTGTCCATGCCCGCCTGCACCTTGAACACCACGGCGCTGAACGGGTCGGTGGTGGCGCGCGGCGTGCCGTCGACGGCCTTGCGCGATCCGGGCGCGGGAGCCAGCGCCACCAGCGTCTCCAGCAGCTGGCGCACGCCGAAGTTCAGCATCGCGGAGGCGTAGATGACCGGCGAGGTCTGCCCGGCGAGGAACAGCTCCTGATCGTGGTCCTGTCCGGTGGCGGAGAGCAGTTCGCTCTCCTCGACCGCCGTCGTCCACGCCTCGCCCTCGCGGACCTCGGCCGACTCCGGGGTGATCGAGTCCTCCGGCGCGATCGTCGCGCCGCCCGCGGTGCGGGTGAAGTGGATGTATTCGAGCGCCGCGCCGTCGGCGCCGCGGCGCAGCAGACCACGGAAGTCACCGGCGATGCCGACCGGAAGGAACAGCGGCGTGGGGGTGAGGCCGATGCGCTCCTCGATCTCGTCGAGCAGCTCGAGCGGCGCGCGGCCGGGCCGGTCCCACTTGTTGATCACGGTGATCACCGGGATGCCGCGGTGGCGGCAGACCTGGAACAACTTCAGCGTCTGCGGCTCGAGGCCCTTGGCGGCGTCGATGAGCATCACGGCCGCGTCCACCGCCGTGAGCACCCGGTAGGTGTCCTCGGAGAAGTCGGAGTGGCCGGGGGTGTCGACCAGGTTGATGACGCTGTCGACATCGGAGCCCGCGGCGCGGTAGTTGAACTGCAACGCGGTGGAGCTGACCGAGATGCCGCGCGCCTTCTCCATCTCCATCCAGTCGGAGACCGTCGACTTGCGGCCCGCCTTGCCGTGGATCGCGCCAGCCTCGGAAATCATCCTGGCGTGCAGCGCCAGCGCCTCGGTGAGCGTCGATTTGCCCGCGTCCGGGTGGGAGATCACGGCGAAAGTGCGGCGCCGGGCGACCTCGGCGGGCAGTCCGCGCGGGGTGGGCGCGACGACGTCCTCAGGGGCGGTCAACGTGAGCAACCTTTCGCAGGCTCGGCGAATAGACAACCGGTCCAGATTACGCGACCAGGGTTGCGACCCGCCGAACCGCGTCTGACCACCCGATTCATCTGCCGCACGTGAGCTGGGGTATGGTGTTCGGGTTGTCTCGGCGAGGGTGTCCGCAGACGTTTTTGCGACACCGTGATCGACGCGGCGCGGCTTCCGGCCGTCCTCGTTCGGTCTTCGCCCCGACGAGTAGACCAGAACCCCAGCCCAGGGCGCCACCCTCCCTGGCGGGCACCTTTGACAGCCCGGAAGAGCCGTAGGAGTAGATCCAGTCATGTCCGACGTCAACCTTCTCGAAGCCGCCGTACGCACCGAGTTCGGCAAGGGAGCCGCGCGTCGCACCCGTCGTGCGGGCAATGTCCCCGCCGTGCTGTACGGCCACCAGGCCGACCCGCAGCACCTCGCCCTCAACGCCCAGGCCTTCGCCGCCATCCTGCGCGAGCACGGCACCAACGCGGTGCTGAACCTCGTCATCGACGGCAAGCAGCAGCTGGCGCTGACCAAATCCGTTGTGGTGCACCCGATTCGCCGCTACATCGAGCACGCCGATCTGCTCATCGTCAAGCGTGGCGAGAAGGTCACCGCCGACGTCGCCGTGACCGTCACCGGTGACGCCGCCGCGGGCACCCTGGTCACCCAGGAAGCCACCACCATCTCCATCGAGGCCGAGGCGCTGAACCTGCCCGAGGCCATCGAGGTCTCCGTCGAGGGCGTCGAGGCGGGCACCCAGATCACCGCGGGCGAGATCCAGCTGCCCTCCGGTGTCGCCCTGGCCGCCGACGCCGAGACCCTGGTCGTCAACGTGATCGCCGCGCCCGCCGCCGAGCCGGAGGCCGGCGAGGGCGAAGCCGAGGCCGAGAGCGCCGAGTAAGGACGCCCGGAACCGGTTCGTAGATGACCGAATCCACGACCGGGCCCGCGCTCGTCATCGGACTTGGCAATCCGGGTCCGGAGTACGAGCGCACCCGGCACAATGTCGGTTTCCTGGTCGCCGACGTGCTCGCCGAGCGCGTCGGCGGCCGTTTCGCCGTGCACAAGAAGTCCGGAGCCGACCTGCTGCAGGCCCGCCTCGACGGTCGCCAGGTCCTGATCGCCAAGCCGCGGTCCTACATGAATCTCTCCGGCAGGCCGGTGGCCGCGCTCGCCAGGTTCTTCTCGGTGCCGCCCACCGAGGTGATCGTCGTGCACGACGAACTGGATCTGCCCTTCGGCGCGGTCAAGCTCAAGCGCGGCGGCGGGGAGGGTGGTCACAACGGCCTCCGATCCATCTCCAGCGCGCTGACCACCAAGGATTACGTGCGCACCCGGATCGGCATCGGGCGGCCGCCCGGCAGGCAGGACCCGGCCGATTTCGTGCTCAAGCCGTTCTCGGCGCCCGAGCGCAAGGAAGTGCCGGTGATCGTCGAGCAGGCCGCCGACGCGGTCGAGCTGTTGCTGCGCGTCGGGCTGGAGACGGCGCAGAACCAATTGCACTGAGGCACAGGGCTTTCCTGGTCGCTGCCCGCGATCGTGCGGAACCGCCGTGCCACACCGCGTGCAGCTGAGTGGCGTGCCGGGCTCGGTGCTGATTCGGAAGATCCGCGGCGTCGACCTCCGACCGAGGCACGAGAGGGTGTCTCTGGCGCGTTCAGTGCAAATGAATCGCCGTGGCGGAGCGGCGCAGTTTGCCCGACGAGGTCTTCGGCAGGGCGCCGGGGCCGAGTACGGCCACCGTGCGCGGGCGGACGCCGACCTCGGAGAAGACCGCGTGCACGATGTCGTGCTCGATGCGCTTGACCTCGGCCGGATTCTGGTGGTCGTTGGATTCGACGACCACGGCGAAACTCTCGCGCTTCTGTCCCGCGTCCAGCCGGACCGCGACCGCATTGCCGGGGCGCACGCCAGGCACCCGCATGGCGGCGCGCTCGATGTCGGTCGGGAAGATATTGCGCCCGCCCATGATGATGACGTCCTTCTTGCGGCCGCAGACCACCACCAGGCCGTCTTCGGTGAAGTAACCGATATCGCCGGTGTCGAGCCAGCCGTCCGCGTCCTGGGCCGGACGGAAGCCGTCGACCGTCACGTATCCGGAAGTCACCGCGGGACCACGCAATTCGATGACGCCGACCGAGCGGGTCGGCAGCGGTTGGCGTTCCCCGTCCACCACCCGGCCCTCCAGGTGATCGACCAGGTAGCCGAGGGTCGGCAGGCGGCGCACGTTGGCATGGCCGATGTGCTGCTCCGGCACCGGAACCGCCTTGCCGAGCGCCTCCAGCAGATCGGCGTCGATGACGTCGAGCACTTGGCCGAGGCCGGGGTCCGGGACGGAAACGGCCAGCGTCGTCTCGGCCATGCCGTATACGGGGGTGAGCGCCATCGGGTTGAGCCCGAAGCGCTTTCCGGCCTCGGCCAGCGCGTCCATGGTGTCGGGGTCAACCGGTTCGGCGCCGTTCCACATGTACCGGACGCTGCTCAGGTCGAGCGCGCCGTCCTCGGCCTGCCGCAGCCTGCGGGCCAGCAGCGAATACGCGAAATTCGGTGCGGCGGTGACGGTTCCGCGGTACTTGTCGATCAGCTCGGCCCACAGCAGCGGCCGCGTCAGGAAGTCGAGCGGCGTCACGCACACCACCTCGGCACCGAATTGCATCGGGACGCTGAGGAATCCGACCATGCCCATGTCGTGGAACAGCGGCAGCCAGCTGATCATCACATCGTTGTCGAGCTGGAACTTCACCCGATCGAACATCGCGTAGGCGTTGACGTAGAAGTTGCCGTGCGTGATCCGCACCGCCTTCGGCGATCCGGTGGAGCCGGAGGTCAATTGCTGAAGGGCCACATCGGATTCGGTGGTCGGCACCGGTTCGATCTCGGGACCCTCCGCCAACTGGTCGATCCGCACGACGGTGATGCCGCGCTCGCGCAGCAGCGGTTCCGCCGCCTCGAACGGCGCGCCGAGCACCACCGCGCGCGCCTCGATCATGCCGAGCACGGTCTCGGTGTCGCGGGCCCACACCGCGAGGTCGGTGCGCGGAGTCGGCTGGTGCAGCATGGTGATGGACGCGCCGCGCATCCAGATCGCCTGGCACGCCGGTGCGATGTCGACCGGCATGCCCGCGAGCACGCCCACCGCGTCGCCGTAATCGATGCCCGCCTCCGCGAGTCCGCCCGCCATCCGGCGCGCGATTCGATGGACCTCGCTCCAGGTCTGCCGCAGCGGAGCACCCGGCTCCCCGGTCACCAGGCCGCGTCCGGAGGACCGCCCCGTCGCGTACATCTCATCGGTGAACCTGCTCATTTGTCGATCTCCTCGTCACAGCTCGACCGAGCATCCGGCCTCCTCCCACTATCCCGCCGAATCGCCGCGACGTTAACCCCTCGGCGGTGGTTCATCCCCCTGCCGTGGCAGGCACGGCGGTACTCATGCCCGCGCGACGGTGATTCCGGCGGATCGCCGTGACGTCGATGCCTCAGCGGGGTCGCGAGCGCTGACCTAGCGGCGCATCAGTGGTGGTCGCGAGACCTCAGGTCCGCTCGTGCGGACGACCGGCGCGCGGTCGTGCCGTGGAACGTGGCCGCATAGGAGTCGACGTACTGCCGACCGGATCGCCGCGCCAGCTCCCGCATCAGCGCGTCGGTCTCGGTGCGCGCGTCCGCCCGCGCCTCGGCGGGCGGGTAGTAGCGCGGCGCGCCGAAGTGGACGCGCACCTTGGCGAATCGCCACATCCGGCTGCCCCGCGGATTGACCCGGTCGGTCCCGGACAGCACCACGGGGACCACCGGGGCGCCGGTCGCGATGGCGACCCGCAGCGCGCCGGTGCGCCCGCGATAGACCCGGCCGTCCGGCGATCGGGTGCCCTCCGGGTGGATTGCCCAGACGCCGCCCGCCTCCAGGATTCGGGTCGCGGCCGCCAAGGCGTCAGCGGCCGCGGTGCCGCCGGTCCGGTCGACCGGCACTTGGCCCGCGGCGGAGAAGAACCACCGGTTGAAGCGCCCCTTCCACCCGGTGCCCGTGAAGTACTCCTGCTTGGCCAGGAAGGTGACCCGGCGCGGCAGGACGAGCGCCAGGTACAGCGAGTCGATCACGGCCAGGTGGTTGGCGGCGATGATCACCGGCCCGCTGCGCGGCACGTGCTCCAGGCCGACCACCTCGGGTCGGCCGATGATCCGCAGCAGCGGACCGAGCAGGACGTGCTTGAACAGGCGATACCACACGGGGAACCTTCCGTCGACAAACGTGTAGACAATGTCTACCGGAGTGCGTAGACATTGTCTACCCGGCGTTCGTCGGCCGACGGACCGACGTGCACAATGTCTGCGTGACCGGGAACGAACCCCTGAGCGAACGACTGATCGCCGTCGGCGTCGAACTGCTGGAACAGGAAGGTCCGGATCGACTCGGGCTGCGCGCGATCACTCGCGCCGCGGGCGTCTCGCACGGCGCGCCGCGTCGGCATTTCCCCACCCACAAGGCGCTGCTCGCGGCCATCGCGGCGCGCGGCTTCGCCGATCTCGCCGCGCGCTTCGCCGCGACCGACGACGCGGGCGCCCCGTCCCGAGATCGCCTGCGCCGCATGGCGATCGGCTATGTCGACTTCGCGGCCACCCGCCCGCAGATGTTCACCCTCATGTTCCGCCACGACCTGCTCGAGGGCTCCGGCGCCAACCTCCGCGCCACCACCCTCCCGCTCTTCGACCGCTTCGCCGACCTCGTCAGCCAGGCAAGCCCCACGGCCCCCGACCGCCCCCTCCTCCTCTGGACCGCCCTACACGGCCTCGCCACCCTCCGCGCCAACCAGAGCCTCACCCTCATCGCCCCCACCGCCGACGACCCGACCCTCGTCGACCAAATCCTCGAATTACACCTTCTCTGAACGCCTTCCGCGCGACGGTGGCCGAGTTCGCCGACGATCTGTTCGTGGATCAGCGGCGCGGGGGGAAGGGGATGCGGGCGAGGTCTTCGGCGATGAAAAGCTCGCCGGTGAAATACTTCTCGGCTTCGGCGCGGTGGCCGTCGAGGGTGCGGTAGCGCTGGGAGAAGTGGGTGAGGACGAGGGTGTGGGCGCCGGCTTCGGCGGCGACGCGGGCGGCTTGGCCCGCGGTGAGGTGGCCGTATTCGTCGGCGAGGTGGGCGTCGGCGTCGAGGAAGGTCGCCTCGATCACCAGAACGTCCACGCCGGAAGCCAATTGGTGCACGCCCGCGCACAGGCGGGTGTCCATGACGAAGGCGAAACTCTGGCCTGGCCGTGGTTCGCTGACTTCGTCGACCGTGACGGTCACGCCGTCGACGACGAGTGAACCCTCGCGTTGCAGCCGACCGACATCAGGTCCGCGCACGCCGCGGGCACGCAGCCGCTCCGGCAGCATCCGATGCCCGGAAGGCTCGGTCAGCCGGTAGCCGAACGCCTCGACCGGATGCGACAGCGGCACCGCTTCGATCCCGAACGGCGCGTCGGGCGCGGGCAACGCACCGGGCCCCGCGATCGGCCGCGCCCGCAGCTCGACGGTCCGGTAGAACGCCGTCGCATTGCACAACCGCTCGAAATACACCTCGCCGGACGCGGGGTAGTACACGTCCACGGGGTGCGCGACCCGATCGAGATTGATCCGCTGCACGATGCCGGGCAGCCCGAGGCAGTGGTCGCCGTGGAAGTGCGTGACCGCGATGCGCGTGATGTCGCCCGCCGCCAGCCCGGCGAACGCCATCTGCCGCTGGGTCCCCTCGCCGGGATCGAACAGCACACCCTCCGCACCCCAGCGCAGCAGATAACCGTTGTGGTTGCGGTGTTTGGTCGGCACCTGACTGGCGGTGCCGAGGACGACGAGCTCGCGCTGCGACATCAGAGGGCGGCGACGGCGGCCACGAACCGGTCGAGTTCCTCGAAGGAGACGAAGCAGTGCGGCGACGCGCGCACCACCGAGTCCAGCCCGCGCGCGGTCATGTCCAGCAGGGTGGAACTGGCGTGACTGACCGTCACCGTGATGTTCTGGGCCGCGAGCCGGTCGCGCACCTCGGCGGGGGACACGCCGTCGACCGTGAACGAGACGATGCCGCTGTGCCGAACGCCATTGTCGCGCACGGTGACTCCGTCGATCTCGGGCAGCGCCTTGCGCAGGTACTCCGCCCGCGCGCCGATCGCCGCGTAGACATCCTCCGGCCCGAGGTCGAGCAGGTATCGAACGGCCGCGCCGAGCCCGAGCCGAGCGGCCACGTCGCACTCCCAGAACTCGAAGCGGCTGGCGTCCGGCGCGAGCCGGTACTCCTCGGGACCGGTCCACTCCGCGCTGTGCAGGTCCAGTCGCTGCGGTTCCATCGTGGCGGCCAATTCCGGTCGCACATAGAGGAATCCGGTGCCGCGCGGCCCGCGCAGCCACTTGCGCCCGGTGACCGAGAGCGCGTCGACGCCGAGCTCGGCCACGTCGATCGGGATCTGGCCCGCCGACTGGCAGGCGTCGAGCAACACCAGCGCTCCCACCGAGTGCGCGATTCTGGTCGCCTCGGCGGCTGGATTCACCAGCCCGCCGTTGGTCGGCGCGTGCAACACCGACACCAGCTCGACCCGTTCGTCGACCATCTCGGCCATCGCGTCCAGATCGAGCTGTCCGCTGCCGTCGTTGGGGATCTGCTCGACCGTGGCGCCGACCGCGCGGGCCCGCTGGATCGCCGCGATGGCGTTGCTGGCGTAGTCCGAACCCGAGATGAGCACGCGGTCGCCCGGTCCGAGCGGGACGGAATAGAAGAAGTCGGCCCAGGAGCGCGTCGCGCTGTCGCTGAGGGCGATGGCGCTCGGGTCGGCGTTGATCAGCGCGCCGATCGCGGTCTTGACCGCGGCGAGGTCGTCGAGGCGTTCGTTGGCGGCGCGGTAGCCGCCGATCTCGGCCTCCCTGCGCAGGTG
This sequence comes from Nocardia sp. NPDC050713, assembly GCF_040654315.1. Lineage (NCBI taxonomy): Bacteria > Bacillati > Actinomycetota > Actinomycetes > Mycobacteriales > Nocardiaceae > Nocardia > Nocardia sp. NPDC050713. The sequence continues at coordinate 97,866 of NZ_JBFAHS010000005.1, forward strand.
GTCGACGACGGTGTCCAGAACGATCTCGGGCGGGAGCGAGGAACCCGCGCTGTCGAGGAAGACCAGCCCGGAATCGGACCGGCAGCCCGGTGTGTCTTCGCGTACCCGCGTCTCGTCCAGCATGCCGACGACATTATCGGTACCGAAGACCCCGCGCAGGCGCTCGGCAGCGCCCCAGGTCGGACCGTCTGTTCGACTGCTGGACGGATATTTGTCGGTATCCGTGGCTACCCTGGTTTGAACGGAACCACGGTGAGAGCGCGTTCGGATCGGTGTTCGGGCGCGGAGACAGCGACACGAACAACGATCATGGTGTTCGGACGGATGTCCGGCCCCGCGCACGAACTCAGGTGGAGGTTGGCATGGCGATCACGCTCGAACATCCGGAATCGGCCAGGCAAGCCATCGAGCCCGGCGAGCTGTCCTCGCGCGCGGTCGCCGAGGCCTACGTCGGCGGCGTCTGCTTCAAGCTGGGGCCACCGACGCTGATCGGCGCCGAGCTCGAGTGGCTCACCGTGCAGGGTGAGTGTTCGGCGTCCGGGTCCGCCGCGGCCCCCCGCCCGCAGCTGTCTGCCTTCGCAGCCGCGCTCGGACCGCACGCACCGCGGTCCATCGCCCCCGATTCTCCGGCGCTTCCGTTGCCAGGGGGCAGCCGGGTCACCCTCGAACCCGGCGGTCAGATCGAACTCTCCAGCGCACCGTATGCCACCGCCGCCGAGCTGTGCGAGCGTCTGATCGGCGACGCCCGCCTGCTGCGCGAGCTGCTCGAAACCCGGTGCATCCGAACACTTTCCCTCTCCGCCGATGCCGACCGCCGCCCGAAGCGGGTGTTGCAGTTGCCCCGCTACCGCGCCATGGAGCAGTCCTTCGGCGGAATCGGCCCCTTCGGCAAGCTGATGATGTGCAATACCGCGGCCACCCAGGTCAGCGTCGACGCGGGCGCCGACCGCGCCGAGGTCACCGCCAGGTGGACCGCGTTGTACGCCATGGGTCCGGCCCTGGTCGCCGCCTTCGCCTGTTCGCCCGCGCTCCGCGGCGCGCCCGAAGGCGCGTGGGCCTCCCAGCGGATGCGCGCCTGGCTGCGCCTGGACAACGCAAGGACCCGCCCGCCGGTGCAGGAATGGTCCGACCCGGTGACCGCCTACGCCCGCTGGGCGCTGGACGTGCCGCTGCTGTGCGTCCGAAGACCGGACGCGCCCTCGGACGGCAATGGCGCCGGGTGGACGGCCCCGCCGGGCGCGACCTTCGCCGACTGGCTGTCCGGCGCGCTGGACGACGAGATCGGCCGCCGCCCCGACACCGCCGACCTCGACTACCACCTGACGACCCTGTTCCCGCAGGTCAGAGCCTCGGGCCACCTGGAGGTCCGCTATCTGGACGCGCAGCCGGGCGACACCTGGACGGTCCCGGTCCACGCGTTCGAAGCGCTGCTGTCCGCGCCCGCCGTGGTCGCCGAGGCGACCACGCTCGCCGCGCCCGTCGCGGGCCGGTGGTTGCAGGCGGCCCGCTACGGCCTCGTGGACACGGAGATCAGGAAGGCCGCCGTCGACCTGCTCGACCTCGCCGCCGCGCACGCCCGCACGCCGTCGGCGGCCCGCGAATTGGACGACGCTTCGCAACGATGTCGCGGCGGCCGCACTCCAGCCGACACCCGGGTGGAGGCCGCGTCGTGACAGCGCGAATCAGACACGCGCACAGCATCATTCGACGAGGACGCGGCACGTCCCGCCGCACGACTACCGCCCGGAGAGCGTTACCGTGACAACTTTCGCCCCCACCGACCATTCCGGCACCGAGCGACTCCGTGAGCGGATCGCCGAGGTGCTCACCACCGCGCGCACCAGGACGCACGGCCTGACCGACGTCGTGGACGAGGCCGAACTCGTCGCCCAGCATTCCCGTCTGATGAGCCCGCTGGTCTGGGACCTCGCGCACATCGGCAACCAGGAGGAGTTGTGGCTGGTGCGCGACGTGGGCGGACGCGATCCCGTCCGAGCCGACATCGATGAACTCTACGACGCCTTCAAACACGCGCGGTCCAATCGCCCCGGGCTGCCGCTGCTCGATCCCACCGAGGCGCGCGGCTACGTCGGCACCGTTCGCGACAAGGTGCTCGACGTGCTCGACAGCAGCGCGTTGCGCGGAAACCCCTTGGTAGACGGCGGTTTCGCGTTCGGCATGATCGCCCAGCACGAGCAGCAGCACGACGAGACCATGCTGGCCACCCACCAGTTGCGCACAGGCGCCGCGGTGCTCGCCGCGCCGAGCGCGCCCGCCGCGGCGATCCCGGCCTCCGGCGAGGTGATCATCCCGGCGGGCGAGTTCACCATGGGCACTTCCACCGATCCGTGGGCGCTGGACAACGAACGCCCCGCGCACCGGGTTCATCTGCCCGCCTTCGCGATCGACGCCGCGCCGGTCACCAACGAGCAGTACCTGGCCTTCGTCGAGGACGGCGGCTACGAACGCCCCGAACTGTGGTCCGAGCGCGGCTGGGCGCACCGCACCGCAGCGGGGCTGGTGGCGCCGCAGTTCTGGGACCGCGATCCGGCCGGACACTGGTGGCGGCGGGTCTTCGGCGTGATGACCCCGCTGCGTCCGCGCCAGCCGGTGCTGCACGTCTGCTGGTTCGAGGCCGAGGCCTACGCCAACTGGGCGGGCAAGCGACTGCCCACCGAAGCCGAGTGGGAGAAGGCCGCACGGTACGACCCGGACACCGGCGCCGAACGCCGCTACCCGTGGGGCGATGCCGAACCCGACTCCGCCACAGCCAATCTCGGACAACGCCATCTCGAACCGGCCGAGGTCGGCGCGTACCCGGCGGGCGCGTCGCCCGCGGGTGTGCACCAGCTGATCGGCGATGTCTGGGAGTGGACGTCGTCGGGCTTCGAGGCTTACCCCGGCTTCCGCGCGTTCCCGTATAAGGAGTACTCCGAGGTGTTCTTCGGCGGTGACTATCGCGTGCTGCGCGGAGGTTCGTTCGGCACCGATCCGGTGGCCTGCCGCGGCACCTTCCGCAACTGGGACCACCCGATCCGCCGCCAGATCTTCTCCGGTTTCCGCCTCGCCCGCGACCTGGGGCGGGACGAAATCTGATGTGCCGGCACCTGGGTTACGTCGGCCCGCCGGCGGCGGTCGGCGAATTGTTGACGCGCGGAACGCATTCCCTGCGCACGCAGGCGTGGGCGCCGAAGGAGATGCGCGGCGGCGGCACCATCAACGCCGACGGTTTCGGTGTCGCGTGGTGGCGAAACGGCGCGGGCGGCGCGCCCGAGGTGAGCCGCTATCGCAATCCCGACCCCATCTGGACCGATCCGGCGGTGGAAGAGGTGCTGCCCCAGCTGGTTTCGGGCGCGGTGCTCGGCTCGATCCGCTCGGCCACCGTCGGGATGCCCGTCGAACGGGCCGCGTGCGCGCCCTTCATCGATGGACGCTGGGCCTTCAGCCACAACGGCGCGATACCGGAGTGGCGACGGGTGCTCACCGCGGTCACCTCGGACCTCGACGTGGCCGCGACCCGCGCGGGCGCGACCCGCCTCTTCGAGACCGCCCGGCTGCTCGAGGCCGAAGCGGCGACCGACTCCGCGGCCCTGTGGGTGCTGCTGCGAGACCTGTTGCGCTCCACCGAATCCGCCGACTACGCGAAAACCCCGGCGACCGCGTTGCGTCTGCTTGTCGACGCCGTGCTCCGGCACATGCCGACGGCCCGGCTCAACCTGCTGATCGGCGACGGCGAACAGGTGTGGGCCACCACGGTGCACCACGCGCTGTCCGCGCTCGTCACCGACGATGTCGCCATCCTCTCCTCAGAACCGTACGACGACGATCCGCGCTGGCAGCCGATTCCCGACCGGAAGCTGGTGATCGCCAGGCCCGGGGTGCTCTCGATCGAGGAGCTGATCCCGCCCGATACCGAAAGGTCCACTCCATGACCGCACCGACGCTGGAAGTCCATCTCTCCGACGAGGATCTCACGACGGCACTGCGGACCGACGCCAGGCGCGGGCTCACCGCCGACCCGAAGTGGTTGCCGCCCAAGTGGTTCTACGACGCCCGTGGCAGCGAATTGTTCGAGCGCATCACCGAACTGCCCGAGTACTACCCGACGCGCACCGAACGCGCCCTGCTGGAACGGGTGGTCGGCGAGATCGCGCGGATCGCGCAAGCCGAGGTCCTCGTCGAACTCGGCGCGGGCTCGGCGCACAAGACCCGCCTGCTGCTCTCCGCGCTGACCGCCGAAGGTCCGCTGAAGACCTATGTGCCGCAGGACGTCTCGTCGGCGGCGCTGCGGGCGGCGGCCGAGCAGGTCGCCGCGGAGTTCCCCGCGCTCGGCGTGCACGGCGTGGTCAGCGATTTCACCGACACTCTGCGGAACCTCCCGCGCGGCGGCCGCCGGATGATCGCCTTCCTCGGCGGCACCATCGGCAATCTGGTGCCCGACGAGCGCGCCGAATTCCTCGCGGGCATCCGGGAGGTGCTCGAGCCGGGCGAGCGGCTGTTGCTCGGCGCCGGGCTGGTCATCGATCCGGACGTGCTCGTCCCCGCCTACGACGACGCGGCCGGGGTCACCGCGGAGTTCAACCGGAACGTCCTGCACGTGCTCAACCACCGCCTGCGGGCCGACTTCGATCCGGAGAAGTTCGCGCACGTCGCGCTGTGGGACGCCGAGCGCGAGTGGATCGAGATGCGCCTCGCGGCGACCGAGGACATGACGGTCACCGTCGCCGACCTCGACCTCACGGTGCACTTCGCGCGCGGCGAGCAGTTGCGCACGGAGATCTCCGCGAAGTTCCGCGTCGACGGGCTGGATGACGAACTCGCCGCCGCTGGTTTCCGCACCGAGCGGGTGTGGACCGACGACGACGATCGCTTCGCCTTGGTGCTCGCCGCGCGGATCTAGCGGTGGGAGGTCCTCGAAGGCCTCCTCGCGCCGTGCCTCGCCCGGCAGTGCCGACTGCACGTCTGCCGGGCGGTGAGCGTCGTACCGCGCTCGGCGGTGCAGGACTCCACCTACGCGTTGGCCGGTCCGACGATCGAGGTCAGTCGATCGATGAACGGGCGCATCGTCTCCCAGGCCTTGCGGACCTCCTTGGCGGCGCGTGGCGTCTCCAGCCATTCGGGCGCACCGAACTGGCGGCTCGCGGTCAGGGATTTGTGTCGTAGCAAGTCGATGCGCGGGTGGTCGGCCTCGTAGCCCTTGGGCTTGGTCTTCAGCTTGTCGCCGCCGATGGTGAACCCCGCCTTGGTCAGCTTCGCGAGGATCTTCTCGAGCTCCGGGCCGCGCACGTCGTCATCGATCGTGGCGCGCAGCTGGGCGACCTGGGCGGGTGTCCCGGAGTAGAAGCCGCCGCCGACGAACAGCCCGGCGGCGCTGATCTGCACGTACCAGCCGACGCCCGGCGCGGTGCCGACCACCGCGCCCTGCGCCGTCTTGTACGGGGACTTGTCCTTGGCGAAGCGCACGTCGCGATAGGGACGGAAGATCTTCGCGGTGCCGAAGTCGGCTTCCAGCTCCGCGGTCAGCGCGACCATCGGCGCTTTCACCGCGTCCTCGTACACCGACTTGTGCGCGTTCCAGAACGCCTTGGAGTTGTCGGCCTCCAAGTCCTCGTAGAAATCGAGTCCGGCCAACGGAAATCCACCGAAACCACTCATGACCGAGAACTTACGGCGGGCCACCGACTCAATTCTGGTCGGGGACGAAATCGGTGTTGAGTACCGCGAAACTCAGGATGAGCCCGACGATCAGCGCCACGCCCGCGGCGATGGCGGCCCACCGGCCGAGCGGCTCGCCCTTGTTGTGGCCGAGGATGCCGAACACGATACCCGCGGGGCCGAACAGGATGGGGCACAGGAACAGCGCGAGCGCCGCGCAGACGAAACCGATGATCGACATCGTCTGGGTGCCCGGCTTCCTCGGCTGCTCGGCGCCGAAGGGCTGGCCCTGCTGCGGATAGGAGGGATAGCCGCCTTGGCCTTGCGGATACGCGCCGCCGTGCTGCGGCTGTCCATAAGGCTGCGCCGCCGGGTAGTCGGCCTGATCGGAAGTGGAGTACGAGGACGGGCCTCCGGGCGGATAACCCTGTCCGCCGGGGTATTGGCCGCCGGGATACGACTGCTCGCCCGGCTTCTCGCCGCCTGGATAGCCGTATTGCCCACCCGTCGCATAGCCGGGCTGTCCCGGTGCGCCGGGCTGCTCGCTCGAGGGATAGCTGGCGGGCCCCGCACCGGGGTAGCCGGGCTGCCCGCCGAACGGATACTCGGGCTGACCCGCCCCCGGCTGATTCCATCCCTCCGGCCCGGTCGACTGCGGCGCCGAGCCGGTCACCGGCGGTTCCGTCGCGCTACCGGACGCCGAGGACGGCCCACCGCCCGAGGTCGCCGAGGGTTCGCTCGCCGCCTCGGTCCCACCGGAGGCCGACGGCGGCTGCGTCGACTCGCCCGGGACCGGCTGTGCGGACGCGGGAGTCGCCCATTCGGTGCCCGTCGGCTCGGGTTCTTCCGGCTTCTTCGACAGCGACGCCCCCGATTCCTGCCCCGACTGCGGTGCGCTGCCGGTCAGCGGTTTGTCCTCGGACGACTCGTCGGGATTCTTGGGTGTGCTCATCAGCGGCCTCCTGGTCGTATGCGCCTAGCAACCCCCGGGTACCACGTGGTTCGAGCTTTACCGTTCCAAGTCGGATTCGTCGATGATTCCCATCGCCGCCTCTTCGGCGGGCAGGGTCGAGTCGTCCACGTCCTCGGCGCGCTGGCCGCGCCGGGTCCAGCGCTCGTCCAAGTCCTCGCCGATGCCGAGCCTGCCGTCGTCCTCGCTCTCCCGATCGCGGATGGCGAGGTTCTCCGGCGGATTCTCGATGTAGCGCTCGTACTCGCGGATCTCGTCTTCCTGCTCGTCGTCTCCCATGTCCATGTCCAGCGGGTCACGGTTCATGGGTCCCAGTATCGTCCCGCCGATGCCGGGACGGGGGTAACTCGACGCCGCGAATTCGCGGATCCGTCGAGTCCGTGACTAATACGAGTAGCTCGCTATTCCGAAGGCGAAGACGACCAGCAGGACCGCCAGCACCAACACCACGGCGTTGGCGATGGCCGCCCATTTGCCGAGCGATTCGTTCTTGGTGTGCCCGACGAAACCGAGGATGATGCCCGCGGGTCCGGTGAGCAGGATGGGGAAGAAGCAGAAACCGACACCCAGCACGCTGAGGCCGAGGCAGACGAAGCTGATGATCGACAGCGTCTGCGTCTGAGTCGGCCGGTAGGGTCCGGCCGGGTACGGCGAGTAGCCGCCGCCGGGCGCGGCAGGGTAGCCCGGCGCCGCCGGATAACCCGGTGCGGCAGGGTAACCCGGCGCGGCCGGATAGCCCGATGCGGGCGGATAGCCCGGCGCGGAAGGGTGAGCGGGCGCCGCCGGGTACGCGGGCGGGTAGGCGGGCGGCGCGTCGTACGGGCTCGGCTGCTGCGGGTAGCCCCCGGCCGGCGTGCCCGCCGGAGCGCCGTCGAGCGGCGGATACCCGTACACGCCACCGGCCGGATACTGCGGAGCCGCGGGCGGCTCCGGCGGCTGATAGACCGGCGCTTCCGGGAGACTGGGCGAACCGGGTTGGTACACCTGCGTTTCCGGCGCGGTGCCGGAACCGTGCGCCTGCCCGGGCTGGTAGACCTGCGTCTCCGGCGCCGTGCTCGGCGGCTGGTACACCTGGGTCTCCGCCGTCCGGCGGTCGTCCTGCGCCCCCGACTTGCCGATGTCGATGCCAGGTCGCGGTTCCTGCGGCGTGGTCATGGCGGCGCCCCCCTCTACGTGTTCGATTGCCCCACATGGGTATCACGTTCGCCCGGCCAACTCCAGCGCGGGCTTGCAGGCGCTACCGGACATAGTCCGTGGGCGGCCTCGCGCGCGGCCGGAGCGAATGCGGCGGTACACCCGGAGGACGCTGCCGGACGGGGGCCGTCAGTAGCCCGCGCAAGGCCGGAGCGAACGCGCAGGACGCGTACCCGGCCGACGAAACGACAGCGGCCCGGGCGCGAAGCCCGGGCCGCTGTGTTGCTAGGGAAGCGTCACGCGTTGCCGTTGAACAGGCCGGTGACCGAACCGTTCTCGAAGACCTCGCGGATGGTGCGGGCCAGCAGCGGCGCGATGGACAGCACCGTCAGCTGCGGGAACTTCTTGTCCTCGGTGATCGGCAGGGTGTTGGTCACCACGACCTCGCGCGCGCCGCAGGCGGCGAGACGCTCGGCGGCCGGGTTGGAGAGCACGCCGTGCGTCGCCGCGATGACGACGTCGCCCGCGCCCGCCTCGCGCAGCACGCGCACGGCCTCGGCGATGGTGCCACCGGTGTCGATCATGTCGTCGATCAGGATGCAGGTGCGGCCGTCGACGTCACCGACCGGACGATGCGACTTCACCTGGTTCGGGACCAGCGGATCGCGGGTCTTGTGGATGAACGCCACCGGCGCGCCGTCCAGCGCGTCGGCCCACTTCTCGGCGACCTTCACGCGGCCCGCGTCGGGCGAGACGACGGTGATGTTCTCCAGGCTGTAGTTGGCGCGCACGTGCTCGGAGAGCTGGAACAGCGCGTGCATGTGGTCGACCGGGCCGTCGAAGAAGCCCTGGATCTGATCGGTGTGCAGGTCGACGGTGATGATGCGGTCGGCGCCCGCGGTCTTCAGCATGTCGGCGACCAGGCGGGCCGAGATCGGCTCACGGCCGCGGTGCTTCTTGTCCTGCCGCGCGTACGGGTAGAACGGCAGCACAGCGGTGATCCGCTTGGCCGAACCGCGCTTGAGCGCGTCGATCATGATGAGCTGTTCCATCAGCCACTGGTTCACCGGCGCCGGGAAGCTCTGCAGCACGAAGGCGTCCGAACCGCGGACGGATTCCTCGAAGCGAACGAAGGTCTCACCGTTGGCGAAGTCGCGCGCGATCTGGGGCGTGACATGGACGTCGAGTTCCTTGGCGACCTGCTCGGCCAGCTCAGGATGGGAGCGTCCCGCGAAGAGCATCAGGTTCTTCTGGTTATCGATCCATGACGCGGTCACTGCTGTTTGCCATCCTTTTGCTCGATTGCCTGACCCGACATCTCGTCGGCCGCGATGGCTGCCGCCGCCGCGATCGCCGCCGCGGTCCCCGGCCGGTACCGCTGCACCCAGTTCTCAATATTGCGCTGTGCTCCACCCGACACCGCGAGCGCCCCCGGTGGAACGTTTCTGCGCAGTACAGTACCCGCCGCCGTATACGCGCCGTCACCCACGGTCACCGGTGCGACGAACATGGTGTCGCTGCCGGTGCGGACATGCGAGCCGACCACGGTGTGATGCTTGCGCACGCCGTCGTAGTTGACGAAGACGCTGGAAGCGCCGATGTTGCTGTGTTCGCCGATCGTCGCGTCACCGACGTAGGTGAGGTGCGGCACCTTGGAGTGCGCGCCGATGGTGGCGTTCTTGGTCTCGACGAAGGCGCCGAGCTTGCCGGAATCGCCGACCACGGTGCCCGGTCGCAGGTAGCTGAACGGTCCGATGGCCGCGCCCGGTCCGACGGTGGACTGCTCGCCGTGCGTGCGCACCACCTTCGCGCCGTCGCCGACCAGCACGTCGGTCAGCGTGCTGTCCGGCCCGATCTCGGCGTCCTCGCCGATGACCGTCGCGCCGAGCAACTGCACGCCGGGCCGCAGCACCGCGTCCCTGCCGATCCGCACGCTCGCGTCCACCCAGGTGGTGGCCGGATCCATGATGGTGACACCGGCCCGCATGTGGCGTTCCAGGATGTAGCGGTTCAGGGTTCGGGCGGCTTGCGAGAGCTGCACCCGATCGTTGACGCCGGTGACCTTGGCCGCGTCGACCAGGCGGGCGCCGTGCACCGGATGCCCGGCCTCGCGGGCCAGGCGCAGCACGTCGGTGAGATACAGCTCGTGCTGGGCGTTGGCGGTGGACAGCCTGCCGATCATCGTGCGCAGCACGGCGGCGTCGAACGCGTACACACCGGAGTTGACCTCGCTGATCGCGGCCTGCTCGGGGGTGGCGTCGGCGTGCTCGACGATCTCGACGACCTGACCGTCCTTGTCCCGGATGATCCGGCCGTAGCCGTTCGGGTCGTCCGGGACGAAGGTCAGGACGGTGACCGCGGAGCGCTCGGTGTAGCTGCGGTGCTCGTCGAGCAGCGCGGCCAGCGTGTGTCCGTCGAGCAGCGGCACGTCGGCGGAGGTGACCAGCAGATCGCCGGTGAAGTCCTCGGGCAGCGAGCGCAGCGCGCACTGGACGGCATGGCCGGTGCCGAGCTGCTCCTCCTGCAGAGCCGGGGTGATGTCGCGGCCGAGTTCGGCGGCCACTTCGGCGACCGCGGCGCCGACTTGCTCTCTGTCGTGGCCCACCACCGTGATGAGGTGCGCGGGGTCGATCTCGTTCGCCGCATGCAGCGCGTGCGCGAGCATGCTTCGGCCGGCCAGCGAATGCAGAACTTTGGGGGTCTTCGACCGCATTCGCGTCCCGGCTCCGGCGGCGAGAACGACGACGGCGGTCTGCTGTGGCATGGATCTCCCTCGGCTGCCTGTCATCGTGCTGGCTATGAGTGCTTGGTCAGCGATGTGCGGGGCCAACGATAGTCACCGTGCCGGTGTGCTCCGCCGCCAGGACTCGAACCTGAACTATCTGAACCAAAATCAGAGGTGCTGCCATTACACTACGGCGGATCGCCACACCGGCGGATCAACGGAACCGCCGCTGTGCCTCGGCACGGGTTGAATCCTCGCACGAAGACCCGTCTCACGTCGAACCGATCCCGTCCCACGCGCGCGTTAGCACGTTCGCCGGCCCCGGGGGACTCCGCTGTCTGGAACAGTTGCCGTTTGACGGTAAGGTTCTGCCCGAGGGCGAGGTATCTGCCGGACGCCCCGACACAACGACTGATTTCGCAAGAACATGGACAACTCGCCCGGAACGCCCGGACCCGAGCACGGCCCGCTCGGTGGCTCGGTGCGGAACCGGCGAGGCGCTCAGGACCGGCGACATGACACGGAGAGGCGGAACAGCGTGTCTCGGCCGCGGATGACGGGAACCCAACGGCGCCAGCAGTTGATCGAGATCGGCCGGGCGCTGTTCGCGGAACGCGGGTACGACGCGACCTCGATCGAGGAGATCGCGCAGCGCGCCCAGGTCTCCAAACCTGTGGTGTACGAACACTTCGGCGGCAAAGAGGGGCTCTACGCGGTGGTCGTCGACCGCGAGATGTCGATGCTGCTGGACATGATCACGTCCTCGCTCACACAGAACCGTTCGCGGGTGCGGCTCGAGCAGGTCGCGCTCGCGCTGCTCACCTATATCGAGGAGCGCACCGACGGGTTCCGGATCCTGGTGCGCGACCAGGTCGCGACCACCGACGACGGTCGCTACTCCAGCCTGCTCAACGAGGCGGTCAACCAGGTCGCGCACATCCTCGCCGGTGATTTCGAGCGGCGCGACTTCGACACGAGCCTGGCGACTCTCTACGCGCAGGGGTTGGTGGGTATGGTCTCCACAGCCGCGACGTGGTGGCTGGACGTGCGGGAACCACCCAAAGAGGTTGTGGCAGCGCATCTGGTGAATCTCTGTTGGAACGGCCTGAGCCACTTGGAGGCCGATCCGCGGCTGGTTTCGGAATGGCGCGCGGGCACGTCGGATTGACCGGTGGTTAACCAGCGAATTGCGATGGAGGCTCGGCCGAATGCTCGAATTGACTGTCGTGCGCCCACCTGGTGGTACGGTTCACCCATCCTCTGGGTGCTGTTCGGGCGGTATGTCGGTCTTACTTCGGGATGTCGGTCTACTTCAGGATGGCTGGTTTTAGGGATGACAGGCGGATCTGATGGCTAGGCAAGCGCGCGCGGAGATCACCCGCGATTCCGTCCTTGCGGGCGCTGCCGATGTCTTTCTGCGCTTGGGATATGCGAACGCGAGCCTGAGCGAGATCATCGCGCAGTCCAACGTGACCAAGGGCGCCTTGTACTTTCACTTCGGTTCGAAGGAAGAACTGGCGCGCGCCGTCGTCGATCAGGGCAACGAGAGATTGATCAGCTCGTGCCAGGGCTTCTTCGATCCGCGAGTGCCCGCGCTGGAGGCGTGCATCGGCATCACCTATGTGGTGGCCGACCTGTCGATGAACGACCCGATGGTCGGCGCCATGCTCAAGCTCACCCACCAGATCGGCGACTACCGCGGCGCTCAGGGCGACAACATCGCCAAGACCTGGGGCGATACCTATCGCCTCCTGGCCGAACGTGCCATCGCCCAAGGCGATCTGGAATCCGACCTGGATCCCGAGATCGTCGGCCTGCTGCTGCAGGAGGTCACCGCGGGCGTGCACATCGTCGCGGTCGGGACCGAGTCGATCGACCAGATGGCCACCCGCATGGAACGTGCCTGGTACTTCCTGCTGCCGTCCATCGTCCCGACGGAAAAGCTCTCGTACTTCCGCGAATTCGCCGCGCGACGGTTGCGCCGCTACGTGCCGTAGGGGCGGGAAGCGGCGTAGCGCAACATCTTCGGCGCTCCTGAAAGCCAATGACCGCCTGCGCCAAGGTATGACCGTGATTGGCTTCGCATGGAAGGCGGCGACGTGACCCTTACACTGCCCCTGCTGCACCGCCTGTCCATCGCTCTGGAAGCCGAACTGAACCTCGCGTTCGAAGGCGAGCAACTGGCGGTCGGCTTCATCCGCCACGCCGCCTGACCCTCGTCCGACGTAGAGGTGATGGCTGGGCGAGGTGCTGTCGGACGACCGGCAGGGGCCGGCCCACCGATCCTGGGACAATCCCTCGCGGGTAGTGGTCTGTCCCGTGATCGCGAGGGTGGTCAACGTGGCCCGCGTCCGGAATGGAACCCCTGCGAACTTGCGCGTGTCGGCGCGCCAATAGACTCGGTTCGCCGCTCGAAACGCCCGCTTGAGCTCAGGAGTTGTCGATGTCCACCCACCGTCCACCACTGGCAGGACTGGTCGCGGCGGCCGGGGCGGATGCCGCGCTGCGCACGGTCACCGAGCTGATCGGGAAATCGTCGGTCGAGTTGGTGGCGCCGTCGGCGGTGCGGCCGTTCGTCGCGGCGACGGTGGCGGCCAAGCGTCCGCTGGTCGTGGTGACCGCGACCGGCCGCGAAGCCGACGATCTGACCGTCGAGTTGCAGGAGATGCTGGGCGAGACGGTCGCGCAGTTCCCCTCCTGGGAGACCCTGCCGCACGAGCGGCTGTCGCCGGGCGCCGACACGGTCGGGCGCAGGCTGGAGGTGCTGCGCAGGCTCGCGCTGGACTACGGCAACGCGAAGCGTTTCGATGAGGGGCGGGGGTCGGGCGACGGGCGGGCGGATTCGGTGTTCCCGGAGCCGCTGCGCGTGGTGGTGACGACCGTGCGTTCGCTGATGCAGCCGATGGCGGCCGGTCTCGGCGACATCGAGCCGATCGTGCTGCGGGTCGGCGCGGAGTTCGATTTCGACGAATTGCTCGTTCGCCTGGTGGAATTCGCCTATACCCGGGTGGACATGGTGGGCAAGCGCGGGGAGTTCGCGGTGCGCGGCGGCATCCTCGATCTGTTCCCGCCGACCGCCGACCATCCGGTGCGCGTCGAGTTCTGGGGCGACGAGGTGACCGAGCTGCGGCCGTTCGCGGTCGCCGATCAGCGGTCGATCGGCGAACTCGAGGTGGACGTCGTCGTCGCGCCGCCCTGTCGCGAGCTGCTGCTCACCCCCGAGGTGCGGGCGCGGGCGGCGGAGGTCGCCGAGGCGAACGCCGCCGATGCCGCGCTGGTGGAGATGCTGGAGAAGCTGGCCGAGGGCATCCCGGTGGACGGCATGGAGGCGCTGCTTCCGGTGTTGCAGCCCGGTGAGCTGCGGCTGCTGACCGAGCAGCTCGCCGAGGGCACGCACGTGCTGCTGTGCGATCCGGAGAAGATCCGCACCCGCGCCGCCGACCTGGTGCGCACCGGCGAGGAGTTCCTGGAGGCGTCGTGGACGGCGGCCTCGTTCGGCGGCGCCGCGCCGCTCGGCGGGAACGGCCTCGATCTGGCGGCCTCCTCGTATCGCGCGCTGCCGGTGATCCACGAGAGCGCCGATCGGCACGGGCTGCCGTGGTGGAGCCTGAGCCCGCTGGAGTCGGGCGATCCGGCCGAGGTCGTGCTTCCGGTGCTGGCCGGTCCCGCGGCACGCGGCTCCGACGAGCTGGTCGCGACGATCTTCGCCTCGTTGCGCGCGCACGTGGCCACCGGTGGTCGCGCCGTTGTCGTCGTGGCCGGTCACGGCACCGCGCAGCGCGTGCTGGAGCGACTGGCCGACGCGGAGGTGCCCGCTGCGGCGCTGGACGCGGGCGCCGAACCCAACCCGGGCGTGGTCGGCGTGCTGTGCGGCTCCCTGCACGACGGTCTCGTGTTCGACGGCGCCGGGCTGGTCGTGGTCGCCGAGTCCGATCTGACCGGTAACCGCGTCACCGCGCCCGCCGAGGGCAAGCGGCTGCCCGCCAAACGGCGCAACCAGGTGGACCCGCTGGCCCTCACCGCGGGCGACATGGTGGTGCACGATCAGCACGGCATCGGCCGGTTCGTGGAGATGATCGAGCGCACCGTCGGCGGCGCGCGCCGGGAGTACCTGGTCATCGAGTACGCGCCGAGCAAGCGCGGCCAGCCAGGCGACCGGTTGTTCGTGCCGATGGAGTCGCTGGATCAACTGTCCCGCTACGTCGGCGGCGAGATGCCGAGCCTGTCCAAGTTGGGCGGCTCCGACTGGGCGAACACGAAACGCAAGGCGCGCAAGGCCGTTCGCGAGATCGCGGGCGAGCTGGTGCAGCTCTACGCCGCGCGGCAGGCGGCGCCGGGTCACGCGTTCGGGCCGGATACGCCGTGGCAGCAGGAGATGGAGGACGCGTTCGCGTTCACCGAGACCGTCGACCAGATGACCGCCATCGCCGAGGTCAAGTCGGATATGGAGAAGCCGGTTCCGATGGACCGGGTGGTGTGCGGCGACGTCGGCTACGGCAAGACCGAGATCGCGGTGCGCGCGGCGTTCAAGGCGGTACAGGACGGCAAGCAGGTGGTCGTGCTGGTGCCGACGACGCTGCTCGCCCAGCAGCACCTGCAGACGTTCACCGAGCGCGTCGCCGGATTCCCGGTCACCGTGAAGGGCCTGTCCAGGTTCACCGATCCGGCCGAATCGCGGGCGGTGCTCGAGGGCATGGCCGACGGCGCGGTCGACATCGTGGTCGGCACCCACCGCCTGCTCCAGACGGGCGTGCGGTGGAAGGATCTCGGCCTGGTGGTGGTCGACGAGGAGCAGCGCTTCGGCGTCGAGCACAAGGAGCACATCAAGGCGCTGCGCACGCACGTCGACGTGCTGACCATGTCGGCGACCCCGATCCCGCGCACCCTGGAGATGAGCCTGGCGGGCATCCGCGAGATGTCGACCATCCTCACCCCGCCCGAGGAACGACACCCGGTGCTCACCTACGTGGGCGGCTACAACGACAAGCAGGTCACCGCCGCCATCCGGCGCGAGCTGCTGCGCGACGGCCAGGTGTTCTACGTGCACAACCGAGTGTCCTCGATCGACAAGGCGGCCAAGCGGATTCGCGATCTGGTTCCCGAGGCGCGGGTGGTGGTCGCGCACGGTCAGATGAACGAGGACATGCTCGAGCAGACCGTGCAGGGGTTCTGGCAGCGCGAGTTCGACGTGCTGGTCTGCACCACCATCATCGAGACCGGCCTGGACATCTCCAACGCCAACACCTTGATCGTGGAACGCGCCGACGCCCTTGGTCTTTCGCAGCTGCACCAGTTGCGCGGTCGCGTCGGGCGCAGCCGGGAGCGCGGCTACGCCTACTTCCTGTATCCGCCGGAGAAGCCGCTCACCGAGACCGCCTACGACCGGCTGGCCACCATCGCACAGAACTCCGATCTCGGCGCGGGCATGGCGGTGGCCATGAAGGACCTGGAGATTCGCGGCGCGGGTAACGTGCTCGGCGCCGAACAGTCGGGTCACGTCGCGGGCGTCGGCTTCGACTTGTACGTGCGCCTGGTCGGCGAGGCGGTGGAGGCGTATCGCGCCGCCGCGGACGGCAAGCCGATCACCACCGAAGAGGTCAAGGAAGTGCGCATCGACCTGCCCGTCGACGCGCATATCCCGCCCGACTACATCGCCAGCGATCGGCTGCGCTTGGAGGCGTACCGCAAACTGGCTGCCGCCCAAGACGATCCGGCTCTCGCCGCGGTGGTGGAGGAGCTGGTCGACCGTTACGGCCCGCTGCCTGTCGAGGTGGGGCGTCTGGTGTCGGTGGCGAAGCTGCGTTTGGTCGCGCGGGAATACGGTGTTACCGAGATCGCCGTCACTGGAACGACTTTGAAGGTCTCGCCGCTGCTGAACCTGCCCGACTCCAAGCAGTTGCGGTTGAAGCGGCTCTATCCGAGCGCGGGCTACAAGGCGGCGAGCGGTGTCGTGCAGCTGCCGCTGCCCAGGGTCGAGGACAGTGTCGGAGCGGAGCGGGTGCGCGACGTGCGGCTGTTGCAGTTCGTCGCCGATCTGCTGCTCGCGCTGGACGGAAAGGCCCAGGGGGCAGTGGATCTCACGGTGGACACCGAGGCGACGGCGGCTCGATGAGTACTCCGGACGGTGCCGCGGGAGGTGGTTCAGGGCGATCCGAGGGTTCCGCCTCGCGCAACGGCACATCGGGAAGCCCGAGCGCGTCATCGGCCAGCGCCGAGGAACCCGCTGTGGCGGGCCGCGCTGGTTCGGGGAGCCGGGGCGTTTCATCGGCCGGAGTCGAGGAATCCGCTGTGGCGGGCGGCGCCGAATCGGGGACATGCGGTGCGCAGCCAGGGGCCGACGTTGCGCTGGTGGCCGCGGGTTTGACCGGGGCCGTCGAGGTCATGGACCGGCTATGGCATTTCGGCGGCTGGGAGGTGACCCAGACCCACGACTCGCTGCGTCCCTACCTGCTGGAAGAAACCTACGAACTGCTCGACGCCATCCAGCACGAAGACGCCGACACCATCAAGGAAGAACTCGGCGACCTGCTGCTCCAGGTGCTCTTCCACTCCCGGATCGCCGAAGCCGCAGGCGAATTCACCGTCGATGATGTCGCGGCGGCCTTGGTCGCCAAGCTCGTCAACCGCAGCCCGCACCTGATCGATTCCGGCATCGCGCCCGACGCCACCGTCGAGGAGAAGATCGCCGCCCAGGAACGCGCCTGGGAGGAACGCAAGTCCGCCGAGAAGGCGCGCCGCTCCTGCCTCGACGGTATCGCGATGGCCCAGCCCGCCCTCGCCCTCGCCGAGAAGATCGTCTCCCGCAGCACCCGCGCGGGCCTTCCCGACGACCTGATCCCCGCCGACCTGCGCGTTGTCCACCTCGGCGGCCCCGACAGCGCCGAAGAACGGCTCCGCAAAGCCACCCTCGCCTTCGCCGTCACCATTCGCAATGCGGAAGACGCCGCCGAATCCGCCCGTGGCACCCGCACCGCCCTGACGCCCGCCGACTGGCGCCACTTCTGGCCGCCCTGAGGAACTGGTTCGGTCCGAATCGGCGGTTCGCCGCCCGGACGCGCCCGCGGTGGCGTTCCTACCCAGGTTCTGAGGCGCTGAACTGAGCGCCGCGCGCGGCTGAATTCGCGGTGGGGCGGGGGCTCGGCGCGTAGCGTTGGGCGGGTCGATGGCGGCTGGTTGGGGTGCGCCGGTGCCCCTCGAGCGGGAGGTGTCGGATGCTGAGTGTGTTCTCGTCGCCTGGTCACTATGTGCAGGGGCGCGATGCCTCGGCGGCATTGGGGGAGGAATTGCGCCGGTTGGGGATCGAGGGGCCGGTGTTGATCGTCGCGGGGAGCAGTGCGCGGCGGTTGCTGTCCGCGACGTGGGAGCGGTCGTTGGGGGAGGCGAAGATCGAGTATTCGGTGCATCCCTCCGGCGGGGAGTGCAGCAGGGCGGAGATCGCGCGGATCACCGACGCCGTGCGGGCCGGTGGCAGTGCGGCGGTGCTCGGCGCCGGTGGCGGGAAGGTGATCGATTCGGCGCGGGCGGTGGCCGACGATCTGGGGCTGCCGATGATCAGCTGTCCGACCACCGCGTCGAGTGACGCGCCGTGCAGCGCGCTGTCGGTGATCTACACGGACGCAGGGGAATTCGAGGCGTATCAGCTGGTGCGCCGCAATCCCGCGCTGGTGCTGGTGGATACCTCCGCCATCGCGCAGGCTCCCGCGCGGCTGCTCGTCGCTGGTATGGGCGACGCGCTCGCCACCTGGTTCGAGGCGCGCACCTGCCTCGCCGGACACGTGCGCAACATGCGCGGCGGCGCGTCCACCCGCAGTGCCGGTTCGCTCGCCGAATTGTGTTACCGCACTTTGCTCTCCGACGGACCGCAGGCGTTGGCCGCGGTGCACACAAAGACCGTCACCCCGGCGCTGGAACGCATCGTCGAGGCCAACACCTTGCTCTCCGGCCTCGGCTTCGAATCCTCCGGCCTCGCGGCCGCGCACGCGGTGCACAACGGACTCACCGCCGCACCGCAGACCCACCCGTACCTGCACGGCGAAAAGGTCGCCTTCGGCGTACTCACCCAGCTGGTGCTGGAAGGCGCGCCCGCCAACGAGATCGACACCGTCCTGGACTTCTGCGACCACGTCGGCTTGCCGACCTCCCTCGCCGACCTCGGCCTCGCCGACGCCGACCGGGAAACCCTGTCCGCCATAGCGACTCGCGCCACCGCACCGGGCGAGACGATCCACAACGAGCCGTTCACGGTGGACGCGACAATGGTGTTCGACGCTCTACTCGCTGCGGACGCCCTCGGCGGTCGCTGATTCGGCGACACTCGGCGGCTGACGATTCGAAAGCGCTCGGCGGCCGCTGGTCCGAACGGGCTCGATGGTCTGCTGGTCCGAATGGCCTCGGCGGCTGCTGATCTGGACAAGGTCGGCGGCTGCTGATCTGGACGTGGTTGGCGGCCGCTGGTCCGAATGGGGCTCGGCGCTGCTGATCTGGAGGGGGTTGGCGGCCGCTGGTCCGAATGGGGCTCAGCGCTGCTGATCTGGACAAGGTCGGCGGCTGCTGGTCCGAACGGGCTCGGCGGCCGCGATGCTCCTTCGCCCCGGGCACATCCGGGCGGACGAAGCCCTACTTGCGCGGCAACCCCCGCGCCGTGGTGAACGCCCCCACCGTGATCACCTTGTCGCAGACGCGAAACCTCTCCACGGGCCCGGTGTGCAGATCGACGAGCGGAGTGGTCAACGCCACGGTCTGGTCCGGCGGGACGACTCGGATGGCACGCATATCGGCGCAGGTCCCACCCGGTTCGCCGCGGAAAACGAACTCCGCCGCGGTCGATTCGCCGGGGTCGAGCGTCTGCACCGCGCGGGGCGCCGCCGCGGTCGGCGGCACCGGCTCGGTTCGCGCACCGAAGAGTGTGTCATTGTTCACAAAATCCACGCCCGGATGGCCGAACACCGTGCAGGTGCGTCCCGACGCGTTGGTCAGCACCAGGTAGGCGCGGACGGTCCCGCCGCCGCCCTGCGGCCCCGCCACCGAGCGCAGCGAGAGCTCGGCGCTTCGGCACCGCAGCGGGTCGTCCGGCACCCCCGTCGTGGACTGCGCACCCGCCGCCTTCGCGGTCGTGGTCGACGCCCAGATCGCGTCGTCGGCGCCGTATTCGCGCGGACTCGCGCACGCCGCGCAACCGACCAGCACCCCCACGCAGGCAACGCCGATCGCGACCGTCCGCATGCCCATCAGAACCCCCTCCGAACACCGGCGCGCACCGGCCGTCTCGAGTCGCCCGCAGCGTATCCGACGCGCGGCCTGTACACCGAAACCTCACCTTCCCGCAAGCTTGTCGTCACAACTTGGCGGGAAAGCCGTTGGTAGGGGTTCGCTATCCTGGCTGGAACCCGAAGCCGATGGCGGGCCATCCGCCGGGAGGGACGTTCGGTCCGGTGCGCATCAGCAGAGTCGCGGAGCATCCGCGACCGGATCACGTGTTGTTCCATTTCAGTGACACCCACCTCATCGCCGGTGACGGCGAGCTGTACGGGGATGTGGATGCCGAGCAGCGTTTACGCAGGCTGCTCGGTCAGGCAGCGGCCAGCCGCATCCGCCCGACGGCACTGGTGTTCACCGGCGATCTCGCCGACCGCGGCGAGCCTGGCGCGTACGAGAAGCTACGCGCGCTGGTCGAGCCGTTCGCGCGGCACGTCGGCGCGCCGGTGGTCTGGGTGATGGGAAACCACGACGATCGCGGGGTGCTGCGGCACACGTTGCTCGACGAGGCGCCATCGACGAAGCCGTTCGATCGCGTGCACATGATCGACGGATTGCGCATCATCGCGCTGGACACCTCGGTGCCGGGACACCACCACGGCGAGATCTCCGACGAGCAGCTGGCCTGGCTGAGCGACGTGCTCGCCGAGCCCGCGCCGTTCGGCACCATCCTGGCCATGCACCACCCGCCGGTGCCGTGCGTGGTCGACCTGGCCGTCACGGTGGAGCTGCGCGACCAGCGCAGGCTCGCCGACGTGCTGGACGGCACCGACGTGCGCGCGATCCTCGCCGGTCACGTGCACTTCTCCACCTACGCGACGTTCGCGGGCATCCCGGTCTCGGTCGCCTCGTCCACCTGCTACACGCAGGATCTGGCCGCCGCGACGGGCGGACTGCGCGGCCGCGACGGCGCCCAGGCCTTCAACTTCGTGCACGTCTATCCGGACACGGTCGTGCATTCGGTGGTCCCGATCGACGTGGGCGCGACCGTCGGCGAGCCCGCCACCCCCGAGGAGGCGGCGGCGAAACTCGCCGAGGCGGGCATCGCGATTCCACCCGCGGGCCGCATCCCGCACGTCATGCGGCGCCGGGAGCCGACTCCGGAAGCGGACGACGAGGCGGTGCACTGAGCCGTTCCCATGGCGCCGGATCCGGGAACCAGTCCGCGAGGAATTCCGAAACTCGTTGGACTCGTTCGGATTCCGGCACCTCGGGGAAGCTGCCGTCGTTGAGGCAGAAGAAGTCGACGTCCCGCACGGCGGCCAAGTGGTCGAGCAGCGCGAGCCCGTCGCGGCTCGTGGTGTCGACGTAGCGCATGCGCGCCGCCTCCTGCGGTACCGCGCGACCGGTCAGCAGCGCGTAGTAGTGGTACAGCGAGTTGGTGACGGAAATGTCGGTGGCCGAACGGAATCGGCTCGCCATGGTGCGCGCGAAGTCGGCGCCGAACTCCGCCTCCATCTCCAGCAGCACGCTGCGCCGCAACGGCGCGGGGGTGTGCTCGAGGTGCCGGGTGATGACGTGCCCCAAGCGATCGGCGAGCAACGCGCGGTTCACCCGCGCCGCGTTCTCGAATCCGCTGCGGCGCTCGTTGTTCCGGCCCGGCCCGATGCGGGTGTCCGCCTCGATGAACCGGCTGATGCCGCCCGGCGTGAAGAACATCTCGGGCCGCACCGGCCTGGCGAAGAACATGTCGTCGTTGGAGTACAGGAAGTGCTCGCTGAGCCCCTCGATGTGCTGCAACTGGCATTCCACCGCGTGCGAGTTGAAGGTCGGCAGCGCCGCGGGCTCGCTGAAGTGCTCGATCGCGGGCACGATAGTGACCTTCGGGTGCTCGCTCAGCCAGTCGGGGACCGCCGAATCGGTGGCGACGAAGATGCGGCGGATCCACGGCGCGTTCTTGCGCACCGAACGCATGGCGTACTTCAGTTCATCGATCTGGCGGATCCTGGCGTCCGCGTCGTCGCCCTCACCGACGACGACCTGTGTCATCAGGCCCGCGCGCCGGGCGCGGAATTCCGGGTCCGAGCCGTCCACCCAGGAGAAGACGATGTCGATGTCGAAGGCGACATCGGTGGCCTGCGGCGCGAACATGTCGGCCAGGGTCGGCCACGTCCGGTCGAACAGCCGGATCTGGGTGAACTCCACGTCGGCGAGGTCGAAGACGCTGCGGGTCAACGCGTTGGGCCGCGGGCATTCGACGGTGTCGCCGTGGTACTCCCACAGCTCCAGCTCGACGTGATGCGCCGGATCGGCGTCGCGGCCGAGCCGGAAAACCTGGTGACCGACCTCCGCGACCGCGAAGCCCGCGGCGCGCGCGGCGTCCGTCACGCGGTGCACCATGCCGCGGTGCGCGGCGTCGGCGGCCAGGATCAGCCGGTGCCCGCTGTCCTTGATCAGCAGAAACGGCACCTCCGCCGCGGCGAGCTGGCCGCGCAGGTAACCGAGATCCGCGATCGCGGCCTCCGAGACCGCCAGATTGCTCGCCGCGATCGCGACGGTGTCGTATCCCACCCGAGCCGTGCCGGGATCCCAACCCCCTGGATTCACTGCCCTGTCCATATTCGCCTCCCTTTGGGCCGTTTCCGACGATGCGCCCGTACTTTCACCCGCACCGCACCGGGAGCCGAGCGAGGTCCCGGCGACGCCGACGCGTCGCAGGACGTGCCCGATGCGGTGCGGAGTCAGAAATGCGGAGCCCTGCCGTAGTGCAGGAACGCGGTGATTCGCGGAAGTCCTGACGATCGGTACACCATCGTTCTCACCTCACTCACGGCCGGACGCGGGAAGCGTTCGTATGGATGGGGAGTGTTGACCGGGCTCGCGGGGCGATGGGACCTAGCGCGGCCGGGAGCAACACGCAAGGCCGGACAGTCATCGGCCGGCTGATCGGAGAACCCCCGCTGAACAGGGGGTTGCTACTGAATGATGCATCCGTGGCGGCGGTCCGTCAATCGAAAACCGGCACGGATACGGGACCGGGCCGCGACGATGTCCATCCGCCGAGAAATTAGGGTAGCCTTGCCAAATCAAAAGCGGCTATCGGCGCGAGCCGGGAAGGAGCGGGCGCGGTGCGCGTAGTCATTCTGTTCGGGTCGGAGATGGGTACTTCCGAAACCGCGGCCGGGTGCGTCGCGGACGAGCTGGCGGGCGCGCACGAGGTCTCGGTCTACGACATGACCGACTTCGACGTCGACGATCTGGACGTCGCCGCCTTCCACGTCGTCGTCTGCTCGACCTACGGCGACGGTGATCTGCCGACCGGCGCGGAGCCGTTCTTCGACGCCCTCGACGCGCGCACGCCCGATCTGACCGGTTTGCGCTTCGCGGTGTTCGGCCTCGGCGATTCCGTCTACGGCGACACCTTCAACCGCGGTGGCGAGATCGCGGCCGAGAAGCTGACCGCTCGCGGCGCGACCCAGGTCGGCGAGCACGCGCGCCACGACGCGTCCACCGAGGTGCGCGTGCGCGACATGGCGCGTGAGTGGGCGCGGTCGCTGCCCGTTCTCGAATTCGCTTCGGCCTGAACGAACTCGCCGCTTCATCGATTCACCGGGGCGTTGCGCGGAGTGTGCCGGAATTAGGTTTGCCTACCCCAGCGTGCAAGTGACACAACGCAAGCGGACGAACAGCAACCGCTTCGGTGAAAGAACTTAAGGTCCCGCCGGACAAACGGCACAGCGCCAGCGCGCATGTGTCCCAGCACCTTAGACTGCTATCAGTGCGACACAGCCCGTCGCGCGCGACGATCCATGAGGTGACGAAGATGGCAGCCGGAGCGAGCCCTGCGCAACGACAAGACCACTCGACCGATCATCCCGAACTGGACGTGTTGCCGGAATGGCCGCAGGAAACGATCGCCGTGTTGGTCACCACCGACCCGGCGCCGCATGCGATTCCGGTCTCCTGGCCGGTGCGCGCCGGTGACCGGCGGATTCTGATCAGCCTGAAGTTCGACCGTGGTTCGCTGGCCCGGCTGCGGGAACGGCCCGAGGTCGCGTTGCTGATCCTCGGCGGCGGCAATGTCGCGCTGTGCGCGCGTGGCACGGCCAAGGTGATCGCCGAACAGATGCCCGACGCCGAGGATTACGTCGCGGTGCAGATCGATGTCGCGGTGATCGACGATCACCGCCAGTCCGCGTTCACGGTGGACAAGAGCATTCAGCGCACCGTGCTCGACGCGAGCGAATTGCACGCGTTGCAGGGCCGCGTCGCCACGCTGCGCGGCTGGTCCGACGACCAGAACTGAACCGGTACAACGAGAAAGGCGGCGCCCGCGCGCCGTACGGGAAGGGATCATGAGCGTCACACTCGCCAAGGGCGGAAACGTTTCGCTGTCCAAGCAGGCGCCGAACCTGACCAAGGTCGCGGTGGGACTCGGCTGGGACGTGCGCACCACGACCGGTGCGGACTACGACCTCGACGCGAGCGCACTGGCCACCGGCCCGAACCTGAAGGTGCTCTCCGATCAGCACTTCGTGTTCTACAACAACCTGCGTTCGCCCGAGGGCACCATCGAGCACACCGGCGACAACCTCACCGGTGAGGGCGAGGGTGACGACGAGGTGATCAACGTCGATCTCGCGGCGACGCCGCCGGCGATCACCAACATCTTCTTCCCGGTGTCCATCCACGACGCCGACGCGCGGGGGCAGTCGTTCGGTCAGATCCGCAACGCCTTCATCCGCGTCGTCGACGCCACCACCGGCGCCGAACTGGCCCGCTACGACCTCACCGAGGACGCGTCCACCGAGACCGCCATGGTGTTCGGCGAGCTGTACCGGCACAGCGGCGAGTGGAAGTTCCGCGCCATCGGCCAGGGCTACGCGTCCGGTCTCGCGGGCATCGCCCGCGATTACGGCGTCAACATCTGAGCGGTCGGCCCCGGCGAGATCAGCTGGGGCTCGACAGCTTCTCCGGCAGGCGTTGCGGGTACGCGTGCGCCATGTCGTCGAGTAGACCGAAGTAGCGCCGCACCATGAGGACGGCGGTGGTAGCCAACCCCGCGGTGAGCCCCCACCAGACGCCCACGGCGCCGAGGTGCAACGGGAAAGCCAGCAGCAGGGCGGTGGGCAGGCCGACCATCCAGTAGCCGATCAGCGATAGTCGGAAACCCGCTTGGGTGTCCTTCAGCCCGCGCAGCAAGCCGGTGCCGATGTTCTGCGCGGCGTCGAAGAACTGCAACACGATGCCGATCAGCAGTAGAGTTCGAGCGATCTCGATCGTCGCCGTGTCGCCTGGCTCCAGGAACGGGCGCAGCACCGCGCCCGGCGCGAGCACGTACACCGCGCCGGTGATCGCGGCGACGATGCCCGCGTAGCGCAGCGCCAGCCAGGCCAGCGCCTTGGCGTGCTGGTATTCGTCGCGCGCCTCCGCGTGACTGACCAGGATGGACGCGCCGTGCGAGAGCCCGATCGCCACCTGGAACACGATGTAGATGATCTGGTAGACGACGTTGTGCGCGGCCAGCGCGGCCGGTCCGATGCTGCCCATCACGAGCGCGAGCACCGAGAACATGCCCGCCTCGGACCCGTAGGTGAGCGCGATCGGGGTGCCGAGCTTCAGCTCCGAGACGACCGTCGCACGGTGCACCGGCCACGGCCGGATCGACAGGGTGGGACCGAGTCGCGAATCGTGGCGCACCATCGCCCAGAACACGCCGAAGGTGATCAGGAAGACCAGCGAGGTCGCCACGCCGATGCCGGTCAGGCCGAGCGCGGGCAGCCCGGCCCAGCCGTGGATGAAGGCGAGGGCCAGCCCCAGATTCAGCGCGACCGAACCCAGCGTCACCAGCAGCAGAGCCTGCGGACGCTGCATGCCCACCGTGTACTGGCGAAGCACCTGGAACCAGAGGCAGGGCAGCAGCCCGGGAGCCAGCGCGACCATGAGCGGCCGCGCGTCGGCGAGCACCCCGGCGTCCTGGCCGAGCCACTGCAACGACCAGCCGAGCCCGATGAGCACCGCGCCGCCGAGCAGACCGGCCACCGTCGCGATGAGGAAACTCGACCGGACCACCTCGCGCACCTCGCGGTCGGCGGAATCGCCGCGCTTGTCCGCCGCGCTCACCGCCGACGCGATCTGGTTGCCGGTGCCGGTGATCAATCCGACGCACATCGTCCGGATCTGGTTGAACAGCACGATCGCCAGGCCGCCCGCCGCCACCTGGCGTACCCCGAGGGTGCCCATCAGCGCGATGTTGGTCGTGGAGACCGCGATCTGGGCCAGCTGGGTCAGTGCGATCGGCGTCGCGAGGGCGGCGAGCCGACGACCGTCTGCGCGGAACTCACCCAGGTTCACCGCGCCTCCACCAACTGCTTTCGGCGGGCGGGGGAGTAGCGATCGAGCAGACCGAGCACCTCGCGCTCGGAGTCGGCGTCGAGCAGATCGCGGTCGTTCATCCAGTCGTCGTCGAAGACGGTGTCCAGGTACTTCTCGCCGCCGTCGCAGACGATGGTGACCACCGTCGAGCCCGCCGGGAACTGCTCGAGCCTGGTCAGCCCCGCGTACACCGAGCCGCCCGCCGAACCGCCCAGCATCAGGCCCAGCTTCTTGGCGACGGCGCGGGCGGTGGCGAAGGCCGCCACATCGGACACCTTCACGCCTTCGTCGAGCAGCGAGTAGTCGACCGCGGTGCCGATGGTGGCGCCGGGCGGCGTGCCCGTGCCGGATTGCCAATACGGTCCGCCAGGCCCGCCGAAGGCGATGGAACCCACCGGTTCCACCCCGATCACGTGCGGCGGACAGCCCAGCTGGCGCAGCCGGGTCGCGGTGCCGAACAGCGAACCGCCGGTGCCGACCGCCGAGAGCAGGATGTCGACCCGCTCCACGTCCTCGAGCAACTCCTCGGCGACGGCGTAGTAGCCGACCGCGTTGGCGTCGTTGTTGTGCTGTTCGGTGAAGTAGGCGTCGTCCTGCGCGGCGGCCATCGCCTCGGCGAGGTCCTCCCGCGCCGAAGTGGCCAGGTTGTCGTCGCCCTCGTCGGCGACGTACACCAACTCCGCACCCATCGCTCGCATCGCGCGCAGCTTGTCCTTACATGCGTGGTGGTCGACCACGGCGGTGAAGCGGTACCCGCGTTCGGCAGCAACCACCGCCAAGCCGAGCCCGGTGTTACCGGACGTGGATTCGATGATATGCCCGCCACTCGGCAGCAAACCGCGCCGCTCGGCGTCGAGCACCATCTCGCGCGCCATCCTGATCTTGGCCGCGCCCGTCGGATTGAACTGTTCGAGTTTGAGCAGCAATCGGGTGCCGGTCGCGGTGGTGGCCAGCTCGAAGAGCGGTGTGCGACCGATCAGGTCCGTCACGCGCGTGACGACAGGCATGAAAGTCTCCTATCCAGGGGCGACCCGGCTCAGGGATCGCCTGCCCGCGCTGCGAGGTTGCGGTGAGCGCGGTGCGATGGTGAGTTGTCGTTCTCGTTGTTGATTACCCGGCGTCGAGCGTCCAGCGCAGCCGATCTTCCCGGCCGTCGGAGAGCACGACCTTCGGCGGGATCGGCAGTTCGTGGAAGGCGGACTCGTTCGAATCCATCTGATAGCCGGCGGTGTTCGGATAGACGAGCAGATCGCCCTCCTCGGCTCGCCTCGGCAGCGGGACGCGCCGCCAGCTGAGCATGTCGGATTCCAGACAGCTCGCGGCGCCGACGCTGGTCGGCGTCGGTTCGCCGGAGCTCGATGGCCAGAGCACCGGATCGGGCAGGTACTCGCTGTCGAACCACTGCTCGGACAGGCTGAGGCTGGTGCCGTCGACGGTGAGCAGCTGGTACGGCTGCCCGTCGGCGTGCCGGATCTTGCTGCCCTGCACACGGAAGACGGTGCTGCCCGCGCGATCGAGCAGCGCCCGGCCGGGCTCGACGGCCAGGCGAATATCTTTGTCGCGCAGGCGGCGAGCCAGGTCACCGTGGGCAAGGATCTCCGAGAGCATGGCGGGCCCCGGCGCGGGGAAGTGGTATGGGTAGTACGAACCGAACGACTTCCCGGCGTGGAACCACGACCGGTCGACGCCGTCGGTGAACTCGCGCCACGCGCGCTCCGGCACGTAGTCGACGCCGAATCCGCCGCCGATCGAGATCGTGCCGACCGGATGCCCGAGTTCGCGCGCCGCCGCGCAGCGGTCGATCAGGTCGGCGGCCTGCTCGGCGCGGGCGATCGCGTCGTAGCCGGAGAGGTGAAAGCTGAAACCTTCCAACTGAATCGGCTCCAGTCCGCGCGGTCCGGCCGCTGCGATCACCGACTGCGCCCGGTCCAGCTCGTCCTCGGTCATCCCGAACCGGCTGGCCGAGCCCGCGGGCAGCACCCGGAGCAGCACCCTCGCCGGATTCGCGGCGGAGGCGATCGCGCCGAGGCGGTCGAGCTCGCCGAGGCTGTCCACCGCGATCAGCGCACCGTGGCGCACGGCGAGCCACAGCAGGTCGTCGGACTTCGCCGGGCCGGTGACCATCAGTTCGCCACCGCGCACGCCCGCCGCGAGCGCCGCCGTCAGCTCGCCGACGCTGGACACGTCGACGCCCGCGCCGTTCTCCGCGCAGGCCCGCGCCACGCACGCTGCCTTGTTCGCCTTCTTGCCGTAGTAGACGAGCCCGTCGACGCCCGCCCGCGCGAACGCGTCGCGGAAGCCGCGGATGTTCTCCGCCACCCGCGCGGGATACATCAGATGGAACGGTCCGCCGACCGCGAACGCGATATCGGCGAGCAGGTGCGGGTCGGCGAGCACCCGGCGCTCCCAGTCGTCGATGTGCGCAGTCATCGCGGGAGCCACGATGCCCGGTGCGCGCTCGGCCGGTTCGTCGGCGATCTCCTCGACGAGCAGCTCGAGGAAGACGTCGGAATCGGTGTCGTCCCAGTCTGGTTCGGGGTAGTCGTCGAAATCGTCGGGGTCCGAGGTGTGCGCTTCGCCGGTCGACTCCGCTTCAGCGTCCGCGGTGAATGGGACGTCTCCTTGCGGCGACATCGTGCCGTCCTCGAGCGCTGTCGCTTCGGTACCGAGTGCTGACGCACCCTCGTCGAGCGGACTCGCCTCGGCGTCCGCGGGGGACGGCGTTTCCGCCTGCGGCGATGTGGTGGTGGCCTCCAGCGCCCTCGCTGCAATATCGAGAGGCGACGTGTCTGCCTCGGGCGCCGCCGCCTCGGTATCGAAGGGCGACGCTTCAGGGGCCAGTGTCCGCGCATCGGTGCCGACGGGGTGCTTTACGCCGTGGTCGAGGGCGGATGTGTCGGCGTCGAGTTGTGTTGCCTCGGTATCGAATGGTGATCCGTCATCGCCGAGCCCGTGCGCTCCTGTGTCGAGCGGACTCGTCTCGGCGTCCGCGAGGACCGGCGTGTCCGCGTGAAGCGGCGCGGTGGCCTCCAGCGCCCTCGCTTCGGCATCGGGTGGCGGCATGTCTGCGTCGGGCGGCGAGGAGGCGGCGCCGACCGGTGACGTTTCCGTGTCGGGCGGCGTTGTGCCGTTGCGGCGAAGGGCCGTGCCGGTCTCGGGCGGCGTGATCTGGTCGGACGTCTGCGGGTCGGACAGGATCGGCGGCGTGCCGAAGTCGGTTGGCGCCACGGTGTCCGCGAGGGCGTCGGCCGGGCGGGGCGTGGCATGTTCGCGGGTTCGGCTCCCGCGGGCACCGCCTCTCGCCTTGCGGGGCGCGGCGATGTCGAACAGCACCATGGCGTCCGGGTCGACGACCTCCGGCTCGACGGCGGCCTCTAATCCCACAGGGGCACCTCCGTGCCGCGGCCTTCGGCGATGGCGCGTTCGGCGAGCGCGTGCGCGACGGCGACGTCGGTGAGGACGAGGCCGCTGTTGTAGACGAAGATCTTCTCCTCGTCCGAGCGCCGCGCCACGGCCCTGCGATTGAGGATCTGCGGCAGTTCGGCGTCGACCGCGCGCAGCGTGCCGTCCGGGCCGACCATGTCGGTGCCGGTGAGCTGCATCTGTTCGGCGCTCGTCGCCACCACCCGGTCCGCCTCGACCAGCGCCGACGGCGCGAGGCCGTAACCGACCAGCACGGCGGTCGAGCCGGGCGCGAGATCCTCGGCCTCCAAGGCCACTTCGGTGCCGGGGCCCGCGGTCGCCAGCACCACGTCGGCGTGGGCCGCGGCGGCGCGCGGATCGGCGACGGTTTCCAGCAGCGCCTGCGGATTGTGCTCGGCGAGCTGCTGATGCACCGCGGCGAGACCGTCCGAGTGCGTTCCGTACACCATCAGCTTGCGCAGCTGCGGATTCGCGGCGAGCAGATGCGGCAGCGCGTTACGGCCCTGGGTTCCGGTGCCGATCAGCAGCACGCTCTCCGCACCGCGGCGCATGGTCTCGCGCACCAGCAGCGCGGAGACGGCCGGTGTGCGCAGCGCGCCGACCCGCGCGCAATCCATCATGGCGATGGGCGCGCCGGTGCTGTCGTCGTAGAGCGTGATGGTCGTGTAGTACCGCTTGGTGCTGCGGTCGTGGCCCGGATCGAACTTGTACGAGGTCTTCATGGCGACCACGCGCCGCCTGCCGTCGCGGCCGAGCATGGCGTAGGCCACCGACCAGCCGTCCGGATTGGCGACGCTCAATTTGCGCGGATTGTCCGAATCTCCTGCCGCGAAAGCCAGATACGCGTCTTCGACCGCACGCACCACGTCGCCCGGCGTGATGGGGACGTCGGCGAGGTCGCTACGGCTCAGCACGCGCAGCGGCGTGCTCCGATCACGAGTGTTCAACGGTTCCTCGATCATCTGGTGTTGTGTCCCGCTCTGCATCCGCTCGGCCAGTTCCCATTCGGAACGGGGCGACTGTTCGTTGCCCGTAACCATTCTCATGGGCCTCGGCGGCTCGGCGCCGACGTTCGGGCAGGCGGATGTTGACCCGCTTGAGCCAGCGGTCGGTGCCGTCGTAACGCGCGGTGAACGGTACCCGACCGTGCACGGCTACGTCATTGTCCACCAGCAACAATTCGCCGGGCGCCAGGGCGGCGGTGTGGCACACCCGTTCGAGTTCCGCGGTGAGCCGGGCGTAGGCTGCGCGAAAATCGGGGTCCGCGTCGTCGAGCGGGGTGTAGGCCGGGTCGTAGCGCAGAGTCGGATCCGTTGTTCCCGAACCGGTTTCGGACTCGGACCATACCGTGGGGATAGGCGGCGGAGTGAACCGTTCGTGGCCGCTGCCGTAGGAGACGTCGGGCAGGATCGGCAGTGTCGGGGTGCCGAGCAGCCGGTACTCGTCCTCGGTCAGTTCGACCTGCCGCACCGAGGACACCGTGGTGCCCACCATGTCCGGATTGCGTAGGCAGGCGAGCACAAGCAGGTTCGCGCGGTCGGGGTGGAAGGCGTCTTCGGTGTGCGGGCTGAGCAGCGTCTTGCTGCTCGCGCCGGACTGCTCGTCTTCGTGGCCCGGCGTGGGCACGATGTTGTTGACCAAGCGTCCGTCTTGTTGCCCGGACCAGCCGAACGGTTCCCCCGCGCAGCGCGCGAGCAGCAGCATGGCGATGTCGAGCTGAAAGGAGTTGCCGCGCTGCGGATCGCCGCTCCACCGGGCGGCTTCGCGCCAGCTCGGCGGCGTCGGACCGAACTCGTCGTCGGTCAACGGCAGCCCGCGCACGATGGTCGCGCCCGCGCGGCCCGCTGGCGGGCGCATGGCGAGCCGGACCGAGTCGGGCAGTTCGTGCGCGCCCGCTTCGACCAGCGCGATGAGCGCCGGATCGACCAACGTCCGCGTCATCGTGGCCGCGCCGCCGGGACGGCGGTGAATTGTGCTACAAATCTCACGCGCGAGCTCACGCACCGCACGCCCGGCGTCCGGGGGCAGCTCGCGTCGTTCGATGTCCTGCGGGTGAAGCGTCTTACGTTCGGAGAGAACGCTTTTCACCGGGGATTCCCTTCTTCGCATCGGGTCGAAAAGCGGGTGGGGACGATTCGATCTGCGAAGCTAGCGCTTCTCGCGCGCTTAAGCAAGGCTAACCTAAGCGAGTCGGGAAAATAGCGAAAACGTATCGAAAAGCCTAGGTCTGGCTCGGGGCGTGCGCCGGACATTCGTCGGCAACTGCCGCCCAGCGCTCGCGTCCATGCGCTGATCGGCGGATACGCACTGGTAGGCAGCGTATTTAGGCTAGCCTGTCCTAGCCTTGTAGTGTCGGGTCTCGGACCCGCAGTGAACGATGAGGGAAGGCGGCACGGATGGGTTTCAACCGACGGCAACTTCTGCGCTCGAGCGCCGGAGTCGGAGCGCTACTTTTTGTCGCGGCCTGTACCGACAGTGTCGATCCGAGCGGCCCCGCGCGGCGCGGCGGAACCCTGCGTGTCGGCGCGCTCGGCACCGCGGCGCGCATCGAACGCGACCCGCACGCGAACCTCAGCAACGACAGCGATTTTCTGATCACATCGCTTGTCTACGACGCATTGACCGTGCCGTCCGCCGAGCCGAATACCGCTGCGCGCCTTGCGACTTCGTGGGAGCCGGATGCGGCGCAGCGGCGCTGGGCGTTCACCGTAGCGGAGGGCGCCACCTTCCACGACGGAGCGCCGGTTACTGCCGAGGACGTGGTGTGGTCGCTGCGCAGATTGCGCTCGGTGGGCGGCGCGTCGAAGATGCCCGTCGCGGCCGAGGACATCACCGCCGACGGCCCGAACCGGGTCGCGCTCACCGTCCCGGAGCCGAATTCCCAACTGCCACTGCTGATTCGGCTGATGACGTTTACTGTGAGAAAGGACACTACGGACTTCACCAAGGCGAACGGCACCGGTCCGTTCCGGCTCGAGTCCTTCCAAGGCGGCAACGCCCGGCTGGTGCGCAACGAGAACTGGCACGGCGCGGGCGCGGAACCGCGACTGCCGTTGCTCGACGCCATCGAGGTGACGATGTTCGAAAGCGTGACGGCACTGGGTAATGCGGTGCTCGGCGGGCAGATCGATCTGGCGTCCAACGTCGGCGCGATCGCGGGGCGCACCGCGGAGGGTCGCGGTGATCTTCGAGTGGTGCGGCGCGCGAACGACACCATGCTCGGCGTGGCGATGCGCACCGCCGACGGTCCGTTCGCCGATCCGCGGGTGCGCACCGCGGTGCGGCTCGGCGTCGATCGAAAGGCGTTGGTGGATCAGGTGCATTCGGGCTACGGCACGATCGCCAACGACATAATGGGTACGGCGGACCCGACGTACGACGCGAGCATCCCGCAGCGCACGCGCGATATCGAGCGCGCGAAAACCCTGCTGCGCGAGGCGAATTTCGACACCGGACGCAGTTACCCGCTGGTGACCAAGCCGGAGGCGCCTGGCGAGGTCGAGTCGGCGAAGGTGATCGCCACCCAGCTCGCCGAGATCGGTCTCCGGTTGGACGTGGTCGAGCAGGAGTCCAACGCCTTCTACGACCGCACCTGGTTGCAGGCCCCGCTCTACACCGTCTCCTGGGGCACCAACGATTCGACGATGTTCTACGCGAGCAAACTCATGTCCAGCGGCTCCAATCGCAACGAAACCGCCTTCAAGGACACCGAATTCGATGCGGCGACGGCCGCGGCGCTGGCCGCCGCCGACCCGGCCGAGCTCGAAAAGGCCAGTCGCCGTGTGCAAGCCATCCAGCACGAGCGCGGCGGCTACCTGGTGTGGGGCATGGCCGACGGCATCGATATCGCCACCAGCGCGGTGCGTGACCTGCCGACGCTCGGTGGCTTCGGGCGGGTGCAGCTCGAACGGGTCTGGCTGGCGTGACGACCTTCGCCCGACTTCTGCTCCGGCGCGTCGCCTTGCTGCTCGCGCTGCTCGCCGCGGTGTTCGTGGCCGTGGATCTGTTGCCGGGCAATACCGCCCGCGCGGTCCTCGGCAGGGAGGCGACGCCGGAGCAGGTCGCGGCGAAGGAGCGCGAGCTCGGACTCGACCGGCCGATCGTCGTACGGTTCCTGGACTGGATATCCGGTGTCGCGACCGGCGATTTCGGTCGTACCGCGCGCGGCAGGTCGATCAACGAACTGCTCGCGGCCAAGTTTCCGCCGACCCTGCTGCTCGGCGGCATAGCGCTGACGGTGACGGTCCTGGCCTCGGTGCTGCTCGGCGCTTGGTGGGCGACGCGCTCCCGAGGCGTCGCCGCGCGGGTGTTGCAGCCGGGTAGCACGGTCGCGGCGGCCGTTCCCGAGTTCGTCCTGGCGACCTTGCTGATCATGGTGTTCTCGTTGGCGACGGGCTGGCTGCCCGCGGTCACCATCACCGGCCGCTCCGGCTTCCCGGTGAGCGCGGACATGCTGGTGCTGCCGGTGCTCGCGCTGGCCATCCCGCAGATCGGCTGGAACACCCGGGTGGTGCGCGCCGCGCTGGCCGACGCCGCCCGCGCGCCGCACGTCGAAAGCGCGGTGCTGGACGGACTTTCGACGCCGCACGTGCTGTCCCGCTACCTGCTGCCGTTCGCCGCGCCGACCATCGTCGCCAGCTTCGCCACCACCGTCGGCATGCTGCTGGGCGGCGCGCTGGTGGTCGAGACCATCTTCAACTACCCGGGTCTCGGCGCGGTGCTCGCCGGGTCGGTGGCCGATCGCGACACGTCGGTGGTCGCGGCGGTGGTCGCGCTGTCGGGAGTGGTCATCATGCTGATGCTGGCGGTGGCCGACGGAATTCGCGCCTGGTCGTTGCGGGGACGGCGATGAGTTGGAGGGGGAATGCGATGACGCGGCTACGACTGCTGATGGTGCTGCCCGGTCTGCTGGTGATCCTGATCGCCGCGGTCGGCCCCGCGCTCGCGCCGCGGTCCGCCGAGCAGGCAGTGGGCATACCGTTCGCCGACCCGGGCGCCGACGCCCCGCTCGGCACCGACCGGCTCGGCCGCGATGTGCTGAGCCATCTGCTGTACGGGGGTTGGGGTCTGCTGCTGCTCGCCGCCGTGATCGCCGTGCTGGTGACGGCGGTGTCGAGCGTGCTCGGCGCGGTCGCCGCACTGCGGGCGCGGGTCGGCGCGGTGATCGAGACCGCGACCGATCTCGCGATGCTGGTCCCGGCGGTGCTCGGCATCCTGCTCGTCCTCACGACCTGGCCGGACGCGGGTGTTTACGGACTGATCGCGGTCGCGCTGCTGTTCGGAGCGCCGTACTGCGCACGGGTCTTCGCCGCCGCCGCGGCGGGCGTCGCGGCCACCGGCTACGTCGAAGCGGCGCGCGCGAGCGGAGAAACTCTCGCCCACTTGGTCTTTCGTGAGGTCCTGCCGAATCTGCGCGAAGTGCTCGCCGCCCAACTCGGCCTGCGCTTCGTCGCCGCCGTCTACCTGGTCAGCACCGCCTCCTTCCTGCACCTGCCCACCACCCTCGGCGCGAGCAACTGGGCGGTCATGGTCCGCGACAACGCCTCCGGCATGCTGCTCAACCCGTGGTCGGTCCTCGCGCCGAGCCTCGCCATCGCCGTCGTCGCCGTGAGCGTGAACCTCGCGGTCACCGAATTCGGGCGCGGCAGACGGGTATCGGCGATGATCGATACGGCGGGTGTCCGGCAGGGTGACGGCCCCGGCCCGGCTGCGAGCACGGTGTTCGACGAGGGGACCGATGTCGCCGTGGGTTCGGCGGCCGCGAAGCTGTCGGAGGTCACGGGCAAGGACAACGGTCGATTTGCCGTGCCGGACGATGTCAGGGTTGACGGTGTGTCCGCTGTATCGGACGACGGTGGCAACTCGCACGACGGCGGCAGCGAACCGGACGCGCTCGTGATCGTCGACGGCCTCTTCGTGCGAGGGCCGGCCGGGCAGGAGTTGGTCGAGCCTGTTTCCCTGCGGATGCGGCCGGGCACGGTAACCGCGCTGACCGGTCCGTCGGGATCGGGCAAGACGACCCTGATGCGGGCGCTGCTGGGCCACTTGCCGCCCGGAGCGGTCCTGACCGCGGGCACGGTCACGGTGGCCGAACAGAAGGTGTTCGCACTGGATCCGGCCGAGCTGCGGCATTTTCGGCGTACGCGTATCACCTACGTCGGCCAAGACCCCGGCTCCGCGCTGAATCCGCTCATGCGCGTGCGAACCCTGCTCGCCGAAGTCGCGCAGGATCGCTCCGAATCCGCCCTTGTCGAAGCCTTGGCGGCGGTCGGCCTCTCCGCCGAGCACCTGCGCCGCCGCCCGGCCGAACTATCAGGCGGTCAGCAACGCCGGGTCGCCCTGGCCAGAGCCCTGGTCCGCCGCAGCGACGTTCTGGTGCTCGATGAACCGCTGGCGGGACTGCACGGCGCACTACGCTCCGAAATCGGCACCCTCTTGGGCGATCTCGCGAACCGCGGAACCACGATCCTCCTCTCCGGCCACGACACCGCCGCCATCCACGCCATCGCCGACCAGGTGATCGAGATCGGCACGCCTCCGCGCCGCACCGCCGCGCCGGATTCCCACGCGGACCGCCATTTTCCGCCGTGGCCCACCGCCGCGCCGCAAACCGACGCAGGTCCACTGTGCGAAGGCATCGCCGAGGCGACAAACCGCACCGGCTCCGCGGCGCACGATGGGGGTTGCACTGCCCGCGCCCACGCGGATGCCGACACCACCGCGGCCGACAACGAGACCGCCGATGCCGATTCCTCCGCACGCCCGGACGCAGGCACTGCCTCCGCCGCTGCCGCGACAGGGCCGAACCTGCCGAGCGCAGACGGCAGCGAGACCGGACCGGATGCCCGCCCGCTCGAGGCATCCACCGCACGGCCGGATGCAGCGGCGACACAGTCGGCCGAACCGGAGACTGCCGCGCTCCGCGACTCACAGCCCCCGATCGCCCTGCGCGCCAGCGGAATCAGCGCCACGATCGGCGAACACCAAGTGCTCGCCGACATCGACCTCGCGCTCACCGCGGGCTCCGCGCTCGCGGTCGTCGGCGCTTCCGGCGCGGGCAAGACCACCCTCGCCAGGGTGATCGCCGGTCTCCGCGCGGCCGAGGGCGGTTCGCTCCTCGTGGCGGACAATCCGATCGAGATCGGCGGTAAGCGGCGAATCGGGCGCGGCGGCAACGGCATTCAACTCGTTCCGCAGAACCCGATGTCCGCGCTGAACCCGCGTCGCACCGTCGCCCAAACCCTCGGCAGGCCGCTGCGCCGTGTCGCGCGCGTCCGGAAAAGCGCGGCACCGCAACGGATCACCGAACTACTCGACGCGATGGAGCTGCCCGCGGCATTGGCGGCGCGGTACCCGCACGAACTGTCCGGCGGCCAACGTCAGCGGGTGGCGCTCGCCCGTGCCCTCGCCGCCGAGCCCTCGGTGCTGATCTGCGACGAGATCACCTCGGCCCTCGATCACGCGACCGCGGCCTCGATCATGGCCCTGCTGGACCGGATTCGCGCCGACCGCGGCACCGCCCTGCTGGTGATCACTCACGACATGAATCTGGTGGCCGGACACTGCGCCGAACTGGTCGTGCTCGATCAGGGTCGCATCGTCGAATCCGGTCGCACCGCCGAAGTACTCGCCAATCCCGTCGAACAGGCCACCCATGATCTGCTGGTTTGAGCGGTGACGCGCGCCTCACCGCCGTCCGCGAACGATCGCGGGTGATCTTCGCGACCGGCGAAACGGGAGCACCGCCGCGGATCTGGATGATGGAAGAGTGCTCCCGAAGAAGACCGGCGCTGTCGCCGCCGCACTGCTGGCCCTGGTGCTCGCCGGTTGCGGCATCGGCCCCGATCTGCCGCCCATCCCGGAAGGTATTCCGCCCGGCCCCGGCTCCCCGCTGCCGCTGATCGACGTGGACGGACCCGGCCGCACCGCACTGCAATTGCGCGGCTGGGCGGGAGATCAGGCCGACACCCTCGGCATCCCGCATGTCGCCCTGGAGGCGTACGGCTATGCCGCCGCGGTGATGGCCAGGTCGCGGCCCGGCTGCGGCATCGCGTGGACCACCCTCGCGGGCATCGCCAGTGTGGAGAGCAAACACGGCACGCACCGCGGTTCCGACGTCGACGATCACGGCACCGTCGTCCCGCCGATCATCGGCATCCCGCTGGACGGCTCACCGGGCGTCGCGCTGATCCGTGACACCGACGGCGGAAGACTGGACGGTGACCAGACCTACGATCGCGCGGTCGGTCCGTTGCAGTTCATCCCGGAAACCTGGAAGCGCTGGGGCGTCGACGCCAACGGCGACGGCGTGATCGACCCGCAGAACATCGATGACGCCGCGCTCACCGCCGCGCGCTACCTGTGCGCCAGCGGCGGTGATCTCACCTCCGAGCGCGGTTGGCAGCAGGCGCTGATGACCTACAACCAGTCCACCCGCTACCTGCTGACCGTTCGTGATCGTGCCGCCGCCTACAGCGTCGGCCGCCGGGTGTGAGCGCCTGACCGCACCGGTGCCCCGGAGTGCCGGTTACCTCGTACGCGGCGGGGGCGCTAGGCTCGGCACCGCACGGCCCATCCGTGAGACCTACCGTGCCAGCAGCCGAAGGAGTGTCGTTTTCGTGGCCATCATCGAACAGGTCGGAGCACGCGAAATCCTGGATTCGCGCGGTAACCCCACTGTCGAGGTCGAGATCGCCCTCGACGACGGCACGCTGACCCGCGCCGCTGTCCCGTCCGGCGCCTCCACCGGTGAGCACGAGGCCGTCGAGCTGCGCGACGGCGGCGACCGCTACCTGGGCAAGGGCGTGCAGAAGGCCGTCGAGGGCGTCCTCGACGAGATCGCGCCCGCCGTCATCGGCCTGGACGCGGTCGAGCAGCGCACCGTCGACCAAGCGCTGCTGGACCTGGACGGCACCCCGGACAAGTCCCGCCTCGGCGCGAACGCCCTGCTCGGCGTCTCGCTCGCGGTGGCGCGCGCCGCCGCCGAGTCCTCGGGCCTGGAGCTGTTCCGCTACCTGGGCGGTCCGAACGCGCACGTGCTGCCGGTCCCGATGATGAACATCCTCAACGGTGGCGCGCACGCCGACACCGGCGTCGACGTCCAGGAGTTCATGGTCGCCCCCATCGGCGCGCCGACCTTCAAGGAGTCGCTGCGCTGGGGCGCCGAGGTCTACCACGCGCTGAAGTCGGTGCTGAAGGCCAAGGGCCTGGCCACCGGCCTGGGTGACGAGGGCGGCTTCGCCCCCGACGTGGCGGGCACCCGCGAGGCGCTCGACCTGATCAGCACCGCGATCGCCAAGACCGGCCTGAAGCTGGGCAGCGATGTCGCGCTGGCGCTGGACGTCGCGGCCACCGAGTTCTACACCGCGGGCAGCGGTTACAAGTTCGAGGGCGCGGTGCGCACGGCCGCCGAGATGGCCCAGTTCTACGCCGACCTGCTCACCGCCTACCCGCTGGTCTCCATCGAGGACCCGCTGTCGGAGGACGACTGGGACGGCTGGGTCGCGCTGACCGACCAGATCGGCGACAAGATCCAGCTGGTCGGCGACGACCTGTTCGTCACCAATCCGGAGCGCCTGGAAGAAGGCATCACCAAGGGCGCGGCCAACGCGCTGCTGGTGAAGGTCAACCAGATCGGCACTCTGACCGAGACGCTGGACGCGGTCGAGCTGGCGCACCGCAACGGCTACAAGACGATGATGTCGCACCGGTCCGGCGAGACCGAGGACACCACCATCGCCGATCTCGCCGTCGCGGTCGGCAGCGGCCAGATCAAGACCGGCGCGCCCGCGCGTAGCGAGCGGGTCGCCAAGTACAACCAGCTGTTGCGCATCGAGGACGCACTGGGCGACTCCGCCCGTTACGCGGGTGACGTGGCGTTCCCGCGCTTCGCGTTCGAGGGCTGACAGCCGCGGTGCGAGCGACGGGCACGGAGGGGCAACCCGCGTGAGCACCGCAATTTGATACAGGGAGCGGCATGACCGAGCGACGTGCGCGTGGGACCAGTCCGGCCGGACGCGGGGACCGCCGCACGTCGCGCGCCGCTCGATCACGCCCGAGGGCGGGCGCGGACACCGAGACCGCGGCCCGCCCCGCCGCGGTCAAGCGCACGCGCAGGCGCGGCGAGACCGCGGAGAAGAAGGCGCGACCGCGCAAGATAGCCCCGCGCGCGGGGGCGGACAAGCACGAGCGCACCATCCTCGGCTTGTCCACCGGCAAGGCGGTGATTCTCGCGGTCGTGGTGTGCGCGCTGGCGCTGACGCTGTCCGTGCCGATGCGCACCTACTTCAGCCAGCGCGCCGAGGCCGCGCAGCTGGCCCAGGAGCGCAGGGAGCTGGAGGCCGATCTGGCCCGGCTGCGGGATCGCCGTGCGCAGCAACAGGATCCGGCCTACATCCGTTCGGAGGCCAGGGACCGGTTGCGGCTGGTGATGCCGGGGGAGACGCCCTACATCGTGCAGGTGCCCGGTATCGAAGCGCCGCCGCGTCCGGCCGCGCCGCCGCGGTCGAAGGCGCCCGACCCGTGGTACACGGATCTGTGGCGCACCCTCTCCGAACCGCAGCCCGCGCCCGCAGCCGAATCGACGACGCCCGCCCCGCCAGGACCGGAAGGACCCAGGTGACCGCACCGACAGACCGCGATCTCGAGATCATCGCCGAACAGCTCGGCCGTGCGCCGCGCGGCGTGCTCGCCGTCGCCTACCGCACACCGGACGGGCTGCCCGCGGTGGTCAAGACCGCGCCGCGGCTGCCGGACGGCACTCCCTTCCCGACGCTGTACTACTTGACCGATCCCCGGCTGACCGCCGAGGCGAGCAGGCAGGAATCGGCGGGCGTGATGCGCGAGAT
Source organism: Nocardia sp. NPDC050713 (assembly GCF_040654315.1). Lineage (NCBI taxonomy): Bacteria > Bacillati > Actinomycetota > Actinomycetes > Mycobacteriales > Nocardiaceae > Nocardia > Nocardia sp. NPDC050713. Next base: position 138,190 of record NZ_JBFAHS010000005.1, read on the forward strand.
GACCGAGCGCCTCGGCCGCGATCCGGAACTGGCCGCGGCCTACCGCGCCGCCCACGAGAGCTACCTGGCCGAGCGGAACGCGATCGAATCCCTCGGCACCGATTTCACCGGCGGCGGCATGCCCGAACGGGTCAAGTGCCTGCACGTGCTCATCGCGCACAGCCTGGCCAAGGGGCCCGGCGTCAACCCGTTCGGCGACGAGGCGGTGGCGCTGGCCGCCGATCACGGACTGCGCGGCACCGCCATCCCGGCCGACTGGCCGACATATCAGCCCGAGGACGGAGCACACCATGAGTGACCGGGTCGCCGCCATCGACTGCGGGACGAACTCCATCCGACTATTGATCGCCGACGTGCTCGAGAACGGCCGCCTCGCCGACGTGCACCGTGAGATGCGGATCGTGCGGCTCGGCCAGGGCGTGGACGCGACGGGTTCGCTGGCGCCCGAGGCGATCGAACGCACCAGGGTCGCGCTCGCGGATTACGCCGCGATGATGCGGGAGGCCGGTGTCGCGCGGGTGCGGATGGTCGCCACCTCCGCGACCCGCGACGCGTCCAACCGCGAGGACTTCTTCGCCATGGCCCGCGCGGAACTGGGCACCGTGGTGCCTGGCGCGGAGGCCGAGGTGATCACCGGCGACGAAGAGGCGCGTCTGTCGTTCACCGGCGCGATCGGCGAATTGTCCAGCGCGGCAGGTCCGTTCGTCGTCGTCGATCTGGGCGGGGGCTCCACCGAGCTGGTCTTCGGCGACGCGGACGGCGTGCACGCCGCGTTCTCCGCCGACATCGGCTGCGTCCGCATCACCGAGCGCTGCCTGCCCGGCGACCCGCCCGCCGCCGACCAGGTCACCGCCGCCCGCGAATTCGCCACCGAGCGGCTCGCCGAGGCCTTCGCCAAGGTGCCCGTCGAGAAGGCGCACACCTGGGTCGGCGTCGCGGGCACCATGACCACGATCGCGGCCGTCGCCCTCGACCTGCCCGAATACGATTCGGAGCGGGTGCATTTGACCGCGCTCACGCTGGACCAGGTCCGCGAGGTCTGCGACCGGCTGATCGGGATGAACCACGACCAGCGCGCCGCGCTCGGCCCGATGCACCCCGGGCGGGTCGACGTGATCGGCGGTGGCGCCGTCATCACCGAGGTGCTCGCCTACGAACTGTCTCGGCGCGCCAACATCACCGAACTGATCGTCAGCGAGCACGACATTCTGGACGGCATCGCGCTGTCCATCGCCTGATCGGCGTCGGACAACCGCCCGCCTGATCGGCTCGACCGCTCACCCACCCGAAGCGCCGCAGCCGTGAGCCGAGCCCTGCGCAGCTGCGGACTGGCGGCGAAAGCTTTTGGACGGGCGCGGGCCCGGTGCGCGCGGTGCGTCCGGTGCCGGGCGCGGGCCTCGCCGCGCGGGCGCGCATCGGGCGCCTATTCGGCTCGCGCGCGCGGTGATTCGATCAGCAGCAGCGCGGCCGAGCGGAGGTCGGCGCGCGGTCCCTCGCCGTACAACTCGCTGAGCGCGATCTCCGCGACCATCGCGACCAACAGGTGGGCGACGGCCCCGGGATCGGGCCAGCCGATCGCGACGAGGTCGGGTTCGATCGATGCCGCGACGAGCTGGTTGCGGGCGTGCACCTCGTCGAGCAGGTCGGTATCGGTGCGGGATTGGGCGAGAAAGGCTTTCGTCCCCTTGGTCGCGAGGCATGCGTCCAGGTAGGCGACAACGCCGACACGCAACCGCTCCGGTCCGGGTGGCAGATCGGCGATCGCGGTGGCGACGGTCTGCGTCAGCTCGTCGTGATAACGGCGATGCAGCGCGACGACGTAGCTCCGTCGATCCGAAAAGTGATGGTAGAAAGTGCCTTTCGCCATTCCGGCGAGTTCTACGACCGCGTTGATCGATAGTCCGCGCAACCCCTTGTCCTCGGCGACGCTGGCTCCCGCGGTCAGCAGGGCGGTGCGACCTGGCTCGGCCGGACGTGGCATACGGGTCCCTTTCGTCGTCCCTCTATCGCAGATCCTACCGACCCGCTACGGTGTGACCGACCGGTCGGTCACGACGGATCGACGGTACCTCACGAGGAGATCGACCATGCGAATTTCCCGACGATGGATCGCGGTGCTCGCGGCCGCGGTGGCCATGGTGGCGGGCTGGCCCTCGGGTCTGGCCGCGGCCGAGGAACTACCGACCTACAGCTATCTGTCCGGACTCGCCGCCCAGCTCACCGGCCCGAACCAGGCCCCGCCGGGCGCCAACGACTGGTCCTGCCGACCGAGCGACGCGCATTCGAATCCGGTGGTGCTGCTGCACGGGCTGAGCAACGACACCATCACCTGGAACACCCTCTCCCCGGTGCTCGCCGCCGCCGGATACTGCGTCTTCTCCACCACCTACGGCACCGGCCCGCTCGGCCCGATCGGCGCCGTCGCACCGGTCGCGGACAGCGCGCGGCAGATCGCGGACTTCGTCGACCGGGTACTGGCCGCGACCGGCGCGCGGCAGATCGATCTCGTCGGCCACTCGATGGGCGGCGCGATCCCGTTCTACTACCTCAATCACCTCGGCGGCGTGCCGACCATCGATGACTACATCGCGTTGGCCGCGCCGCTGCACGGATCGACGCTCAGCGGCACCGACGCGCTGTTCTCCTCGGTGCTGGACGCGTTCGGGCTGCGCGAGGAGGTCGCCGAGCGGTGCGGCCCGTGTCAGATGTCGCCGGGATCGCCGTTCCTGGACGTGCTCAACCCCGACCCCGCGATCGCCCCGGACATCGACTTCACGACCATCGTCACCCGATACGACCAGATCGCCACGCCGTATACCACCGGCCTGCTCGACGGCCCCAATGTCCGCAACATCGTCCTGCAGGACCTGTGCGCCACGGATTACACCGAGCACTACGAACTGACGGCCGACCCGGTGGCCGTGCGCGAGGTGTTGAACGCGCTCGACCCGGCCGCCGCGCGACCCGCCGATTGCGCGGTGGTGCTGCCCTACGTCGGGCCCGTCGGCCGATAGCGCTCGTCGGCGCGCCCGACGATGAGCGCGGCCAGCCGGTGCAGCGACTCCTGGTTGCGCGGCCGCAGCGCCGCCCGTTGCAATTGGCTCGGCAGCAGCTTGCCCGGCCCGCTCATGGCGTGCTCGGTCATCCGAATGTGCGTGGTGCCGGGCTGAATCTCGGAGAGTTCCAGCAAGATTCGGGCGGATCCGACCGGCCACAGGCGGGCCTCCAGCTCGATCATCCGCGGTGGGTCGACGTCGCGGACGGTGGTGTGGTCGCGCACGTTCAGCGGCCACAGACCGACGCTGTGGTGAATCCGGGTGCCCACATCGGGCCAGCCGGGGTCGACCTGCCTGATGTGGGAGGCCCCGACCACCCAGCTGGAATACAACCAGCCGTCGGCTAGGACGGCGAAGGCCTGCTCGGGGTCGACCGGCACGGTCAGTTCGGCATCCAACATGTGCGCATCGCTTCCTTCCGGCTCCGACTGTCGCGTTGCTGGGATCTCGCTCGTCCGTCTCTTCAGGGTAGGCGGGAACCTCTGCCGTCGCCCGGCAATGCGCCTCCGCTATCCCTGCCGTGGGCAAACGCCGCCCCAACGTGTCGGAACGGGTGAGTTGCTGCACAGTTGCAATTTGTGTCAAGGTGCTGGGCATGTCCCAAGTAGTGGAATCCGAGCGGCCGATCCCGGCTCGGACTCTGTTCGGCCATCCGATCGGGTTGGCGAACCTGTTCGGCGTGGAGCTGTGGGAGCGTTTCTCCTTCTACGGCATGCTCACGATCCTCGGCTACTACCTGTATTACTCGGTGACCGACGGCGGCCTCGGGCTGGCGCAGAGCACCGGCGTCGGCATCGTCGGCGCTTACGGCGGTCTGGTGTACCTGTCCACCGTGCTCGGCGGCTGGATCGCCGACCGGCTGCTCGGGATGGAACGAACCGTCTTCTACGGCGGCGTGGTCGTCATGGCCGGGCACATCGCCCTCGCCGTGCTGCCGGGGCTGACCGGGGTCGGGGTAGGTCTGGTCTCGGTCGCGCTGGGCAGCGGCGCGCTCAAGGCGAACGCCTCCTCGCTGCTCGGCACGCTCTACCCGAAAGACGACGCCCGCATCGACGGCGGTTTCACGCTCTTCTACCTCGGCATCAACATCGGCGCGTTCACCGGACCGCTGCTGACCGGCCTGCTGCAGACCCATCTCGGCTTCCACTACGGCTTCGGCGCCGCCGCCCTCGGCATGGCGCTCGGCCTCACCCAGTACGTGGTCTTCCGGCGCAACCTCGGTAGCGCGGGCCGCGAGGTGCCGAACCCGCTGCCGCGCAGTGCGATCTGGCCCGCCGTCGGTGTGGCGCTCGGTGCCGCGGTGATCGTCGTCGTGGTCTTCGCGACCGGGCTGGTCACGCTGGAGACCCTGCCCGAGGCGACGACGGTGGTGATTGCCGTCGCCTCGCTCGGGTATTTCGCCATCATGCTCACCAGCGCCAAGGTCGCACCCGTCGAGCGCAGCAGGGTGCGGGCGTTCATCCCGCTGTTCCTCGCCAACGCGGTGTTCTGGTCCTTGTTCCAGCAGATCTTCACGGTGCTGGCCGTCTACTCCGACGAGCGGATGGACTGGACCATCTTCGGCTGGACCGCCCCCTCCAGCTGGATCGGCTCGGTGGAGCCGGTGTGGATCATCACGCTCTCGCCGCTGTTCGCGCTGCTGTGGACCAAGCTCGGCAACCGCGCGCCGAGCACGCCGCGCAAGTTCGCGCTGGGCGTCGTCGGCATGGGTCTGTCGTTCCTGCTGTTCGTGCCGCTCGCCGGATTCGACGACAAGTCCGTGCCCGCGTTGGCGGTTCTGGTGATCATGGCCGGGTTCGCTATCTCCGAGCTGTTGCTCTCACCGATCGGGCTCGCGGTCACCACCCAGCTCGCCCCCGAGGCGTTCCGGGCGCAAATGATGGCGTTGTACTTCTTTTCCGTCGGTATTGGTACGTCGATGTCGGGCGTTCTTGCTCGTTTTTACGCCCCTGAGCACGAAGTCGCCTACTTTGGCATCACCGGGGCCGTGGCGATAGCGGTGGGACTGATCGTCGCGGCACTGGGACCGTGGATCAGTCGCTACATGGCCGGCGTCCACTAGCAAACCGGCGGCACCCGGCAACCCCGGCGTCCTGCCTCATCATGTTTAAGGAGAACACGTGGCGATTTCGAGCTCGTCTCGGCGAGATGGCCTATTCCGAACCAAATCCGTCGAGCAATCGATTCGCGATACCGACGAGCCAGACTCGAAACTACGCAAAGATCTGACCGCCTGGGACCTCACCATCTTCGGTGTCGCCGTCGTCGTCGGCGCGGGCATCTTCACCCTCACCGCTCGCACCGCGGGAAACGTTGCGGGACCGTCGGTTTCGCTGGCCTTCGTGTTCGCCGCCATCGCGTGCGGCCTCACCGCGCTGTGCTACGCCGAGTTCGCCTCCACCGTGCCGGTGGCGGGCAGCGCCTACACCTACTCCTACGCCACTTTCGGTGAGCTCGCCGCGTGGATCATCGGCTGGGACCTGATCCTCGAGTTCGCGCTCGCGGCCGCGGTGGTGGCCAAGGGCTGGTCGCAGTACCTCGGGCAGGTGATGGGTACCGGGCCCGCGGTCGTGGACCTCGGGCCGGTCACCTTCGACTGGGGCGCGGTCAGCCTGATCACGGTGCTCGGCGTGCTGCTCGCCGTCGGCACCAAGCTGTCGTCCAGGGTGTCGGCGATCGCGGTCGCGATCAAGCTCGGCGTCATCGCCGTGGTGCTCGTCGTCGGCGTGACCTACTTCGACAAGTCGAACCTCTCGCCCTACATCCCGCCGTCCGAGTCGGGCGCGGGCGGCGAGGGCATCCGCCAGTCGCTGTTCTCCTTCCTGACCGGCGCCGGGAACAGCAACTTCGGCTGGTACGGCCTGCTCGCGGCGGCCAGCCTGGTGTTCTTCGCGTTCATCGGGTTCGACGTGGTCGCCACCACCGCGGAAGAGACCAAGGACCCGCAGCGCAACGTGCCGCGCGGCATCCTCGGCTCGCTGCTGATCGTCACGGTGCTCTACGTCGCCGTCTCGCTGGTGCTCACCGGCATGGTTCCCTACACCGAACTGTCCGGCGATGACGCGACGCTGGCGACGGCTTTCGCGCTGCACGGCGCGGACTGGGCGAAGAACATCATCTCCATCGGCGCGCTCGCCGGCCTGACCACCGTCGTCATGGTGATGTACCTGGGGCAGACCCGCGTGCTGTTCGCCATGGCGCGCGACGGGCTGCTGCCCAAGCCGCTCGCGCACACCGGGTCCAAGGGCACGCCCGTCCGGCTGACCGTCATCGTCGGCGTGGCCTGCGCGGTGCTCGCCGGTTTCGTGGACTTCGGCACCCTGGAGGAAATGGTCAACATCGGCACGCTGTTCGCCTTCGTGCTGGTCTCGCTCGGCGTGCTCGTCCTGCGTCGCACCCGCCCCGACCTGCCGCGCGGCTTCCGCGTCCCGCTGGTGCCGCTCGTCCCGATCCTCGGTGTGCTGTCCTGCCTGTGGCTCATGCTCAACCTCTCGGTCGAGACCTGGCTGCGCTTCATCGTCTGGATGCTCCTCGGCTTCGTGGTCTACTTCGCCTACAGCCGCAGGAACTCCGTACTCGGCAAGAGTCTCGCCGAATAACCCGATCGCCGTGCCCCGCCCATTCGGCGGGGCACGGCGTATCCTGAACCCCCGCCGATCCCACAACCCGAGACCCGCCGCGCCACCAATTCCGGTACAGCCGTACGAGTCGGTAGGCTGACCACACGCCCCTATAGCCCAATTGGCAGAGGCAGTGGACTTAAAATCCATTCAGTGTCGGTTCGAGTCCGACTGGGGGCACGAGACAACTCCCGCATTGACACAGCTCGGGGCACATATGACGAATACCGCCGGATACACTATGAGCCCGCCGCGCGAGGCGGGCGTCCTGGACGCAGGGGTGGGCCGGATCAGGTTGCAACAAAGGAACATCTCACGAAGAACGAGGGTGTTCAGGAGGTCGAGAACGTAAATCTGGGCGGCAAGTTCCCAGACGGGGTTAGTACTCCAGCCGGACTTCGTGATCGATGATGTTGCTGGTCAGCGGGTTGGATGTGGAGCGGCCACTGCGTGATCATGTCGTGTTTGTGTGTGACACAACTGAATTGTCGGTGGCCGTGGCTGTCATCGTAGACCCTGAGCGGTGGCAGCGGGAGTTCGAGGAGTTGACCGGGCGTATCGGTGCCCGATTCGCGCGGGTGGAAACCCGCCGGACCGGCGCGAGGATGCTGGCGGGGATGATGTCGGAGTTGCCGAACAAGAACTGCTGGACGCTGGCCGAACACGCCGGCGACACAAGCCCGGACGCGATGCAGCGTCTGCTGGCGGCAGCGGTGGTCGATTACGACGGTTTGCGAGATGACCTGCGCGACTACGTGATCGAGCATCTCGGCGACGTCGGGGCGGATCCTGGTGGTCGATGAGAGCGGTGGTGTGAAGAAGGGCACCAAGCCAGGCGATGGTGCGTTCGATGACCCACCGGTGACGCCCGAGGTGCTGGCTGGGCTCGAGTCCTTTGGTTGAAACCTCGTCTGTTGCAGCCCCACGCTGCCGCGACTAGGCTGGCCCGTTGGCCTGAGATTGGGGGACGCGTGGCGGGTGAAAATAATACGCCTGGAACAGTTTTCACGATGGTACCGGGCGAGGTGACCGATGCCGGTGTCTATATCCAGCAGGTCGCGGAGTCCCTGATCAACGGGCTCGGCACGCTCGACCGCGAGGTATCGACTGTCCTCGACAATTGGAGCGGTGCGGCCGCAGAGGCGTTCGGGGACGGCTGGACTGAAACCAAGAAGGGTGCCGCAGACGTACTGAACGCCCTTGCGACGATGGGCGAACTTCTGGGCATCGCAAGCAAAGCTGTTGTCGGTCAGGATATCTCGAACTCCGATGCTTTGAGCTCGCTCGACCTACCGCAGTTGAACATGTGATGGACGACTCCCGCGACTTCACCTTCGACATCGATGAGTTGGACCAGCTCATCAGCCGCGCCAATGGATTCATCGGCTTCCTCACCGAAAGCCTCGACGGCATCAACAACCGAATCGCATCCATCCAGCAAAACTGGCAGGGGGCCGCTGCCGACGCTCAAGAGCAAGCCTACCGAGAATGGGCTGCCGGGGCTGCCACGGTAATCGAAGGACTCACCCAGATGTACAACGCCGCCGTCACCGCCCGCGACGCCTACAGCGCGGCAGGGAAGGCCAACTTGAGAATGAGCGGTGGCTGACGCCTATGGCCGCAGTCTCGCCACAGTCCTATGAAAGCGCGGCCACGGCATGCTACGACTTGTCGGAGAAGTTTCAAACCGTTTACGAAACGCCGCAAACCGTACTCTTAGAAACAAATTCGATGGCCGGCGGCTATGAAGCAGTCAAGTCGTGGTCGAAGCCCTACGACGACCGTGCCGCCGCATTGACAATGGTCGCGACCAACTTCGCGCGAGCCCTGCAACACTACGGGGACATACTGACTGCGTCCAGTTACAACTGGAAGGCCGCAGAATACACAGCCAACCGCAATTCCAACAAAGGCGACCCACCGTCATTGCCCACCGGCATCCCGTCCGAGCTACCCTACGGCACGGGCACGGTCGTCGGAATTGCGTCGTCAGGAGCCTATACCAACGGACTTCAGACAGATTGGATCGAACTGCAGGACAAGGTCACCACGCTTGTGGCCGGTGGCCAAGTCCCCGACGGAGATACCGACAAACTCGCACGCGCCGCAACCATGTGGAAGACCTTCGCCAATTCAGACCCTCTCGAATACGGCGTGGCACGACTACTAACCGTTGCCTCCGGGCTGGAACAAGGCTTCGGACCTAAAGTCCCGGACGACATCCCGAACCACACAGCCAACCTCCGCAAGCTCGCAGACAAACTCCGCGAAATCCGCACCGCCGCGCACGACATCGCCAATTCAGTCGAGGCCCACAACACGGCGTTGGCGAAAATGCGCGCGGACATCAATACCCAGTTCGCAGCGGTAGTTGCCGTCACCGCCATATCGATCGGGCGTTCGATGGTGAATGTCAAAGAGCAACCAGCGAAGGAAAAGGCGCCGAGCAAGCAGCAGTCGCCCAACGACAACAAAGTCGAGATAGATATCGACTTCCTCAACGACGCGGCTTGGGCCATAGCCGGGCCCGCCAATACATTCCTCACCACCCTTAGCGCCCTCACTTTCACCACACCCACGCTGACAAACGGCGACCTCCTGGCCATCGTCGAGCTGCCGATAGTTGTCACCACGGTGGACTCGCCAAGACCTGGCCAGCCAGGAACGGACCCAGCATTCAACGGCAAGCAGGAAGCTCAGGAGGTACGTGACCGGCTTGCTGCGAGCGGTCAAACCATAGCGGCTACCCGAAATGTCGCAGTGATCCGCGGTCAGGTCGACGGACAGAGTGTTTCGCTGGACGCGGTGAGCGGAAAGAATTCCCCCGCCGGGACAGTAGGCGTTCCTGACAAAACGATGTTCACACCCGTGTCCGAGGATGGTGATGTTGTACGACCAACTGATTCCGAGTACAAGCTTCTGGAGACTCTCGCTCAGCAACTCAGTCCCGATTCGAAGGGTACCATCGAACTGTATACTGAACGGAAACCATGTAATGCCTGCTTAAGTGTAATAAAACAGTTCGAAGAACAATTTCCCGGAGTGAAGGTAAACGTAACCAGTGAGTAATGACAGGAACTTCGAAGGCATGAAGCACCTGCGTCAAGAATTGTTGGCTTCTGGAGTCGCGTCAGAAGATGAGATCGTGGGATGTTCGGTCAGCGAAATAGAAGATGTATCTTCCAGGGCCGGTTCATTTCGCCTACCGGACCAGTATCTTGCATTCTTACAGGTAATGGGCAGGAGGGCCGGAGAGCTGTTCGAAGGCACCGACATTTTCTATCCCAGATCGCTGGAAGCCCGAGAAGCTGCGATCGATGTCGCCAGTGGGGACGGCGAGTCGCTGTCCCTTGAGAATCGTTTCTTCTTTGGCCATCACCAAGGTTACAAGGTATATTTCTTCGAACCTGAATCCCCGGCAGTATTTACGTATCAAGAAGGTAACCCGGAGGTCAGGATGCTTGCAAAGTCATTGCTGGCGTTTCTCCAACACGCACTGGAGGTGCGGATGTCAGCAGACAAGTGAGAGTCACTTGCCGGTGGGCCGTCACAATTGATGAGACCGCCGTAAATGGCACTTGACTACATGGTGGCAGTCGCAACAGATCGAAGCGTGTCAGAAATCGCCACATTGGTGAACTCGATCCCCCTCTCGGGCGAAATTTCTGATCGGACAACTGCGGATAGCCTCATCGATGGTATTTCGGTTCAACGTGGGTTGTATATTCGCGTAAGCACCACCCGATCTCCAGCCTGGGGAGACCCCATAGAGGAGCGATTCGGATTCAAGCCGACAGTATCGATCTTTTTTAGATTGAATAAGACCGAAAGCCTAGATGCTCAAGTCACCGATATGTTGTTCATCGCGACCAAACTGCTTGCCGCGACATCCGATGACATGATCGTATACTTCTTGGAATCCGGCGATGTTTGGGCGATTCGCCGTGCGGGCAGCCTCGAAATAAATTCAGCGCCCTATATGTGGACACCTGAGCGCACCGATATGCTACACCAATCGTACACCCGTATGTCGTACGCTCTATGAAGCCGAGCGCCAGTGCTGCTTCGTCGGATAGTTGATCACGAGCCGCGGCCCGGTCGTCGCGCCGGTCTGCCACCCTTCCAGCCCTGATCAGGGCCACAAGGACTCTAAAACCGAGCGGTCTCATTCACTGGGGATGGGCCACTCCGACTACCGCGCCTGGGTGTCGGTAACGCGACTCGAGTTTGGATCATGAGTGATCGGGTGGTTGCGGGCATGCAACGGACGATGTGCTTCTGGCTGGAGCCGGCCTGGGGGCACCAGGGTCACCGTGTTCGCCCGGTGCAAATGGGCCGAGGGGTGCCCATGGAAGTTTCGCCCAGGGAATTCGGGGCGCTGAGCAGGGGTGTTTTCGCGTAACGGGGTTCGGTGGACGCCGATGTCACAACCGGATCTCGGGGAGCGAAAGGCGGGCCATGCGGATTTCCCTGAAAAGTGTTGTGGCACTGGCTATCACATTCGGAATGGGAGTGGTAGCCGGTGGTTTCGGTGGCACTGCCGCGGCGGAGCCCGGCGGGTTGAAGTACTGCGCGGTGAGTCAGGGGCGGCAGTTTCAGACGGCGACGCCCGAGGAGGTCGGACTGGACTCGGCGGCGTTGCGCCGGGCGATCGCGGCGGCCGATTCGCCGAATCGGCTGAATTTCAAGGTATTTCGGAACAATTGTCTGATCGCCTCGGGGCCGCGGAACGGGCGGACCGGTGCGGTGCCGTGGAATCTGTGGAGTGCGACCAAGAGCGTGGTTTCGCTGGTCGCGGGCGTCGCCGTGGACGAAGGGCTGCTACGGCTCGACGACCCCATCGACAACTATCTGCCGCCCGGCCTCGGCGATGCGGAACATCGGGCGATCCTCGTTCGGAATCTGCTCACCGAGTCCTCGGGCATAGATGTCGCGGTGGTGTCCGAGGGGGTGACCGGGCTGGTGGAGCTCGATCCCAACGTGGTTGCCCAGGCCTTGGCGATGCCGATCGAGCATCCGCAAGGCACGAAGTGGCAGTACAGCCAGCGGGCCGTCGATCTCATCGCCTACGTGGTGCAGCAGGCGGTTGGCGAGGATTTCCAGGCCTACGCGCAGCGTAAACTCTTCGACCCGTTGGGCATTCGATCCAGCGACTATTACTGGGCGCGCGACCGGAGCGGAAACACCTATGGCTACGCGCATCTGGTGATGGCGCCCGACGATTTCGCGAAACTCGGTCTGCTGGTCGCCGATCGGGGAAATTGGGGTAGCACTCGGGTCGTCTCGGCGGATTACCTGGCGAAGGCTTCGATGCCTTCGCCGTCGCACGAGTGCTACGGCTTCTTGATCGTGGTCAACGGCCCCGGATGCGCGCCGGAATTCCCCGCTTTACCGACCGACGCGGTGAAGATGAGCGGCATGATGCGCCAGGACAACTACATCGTCCCGAGCCTGAACTTGCTGGTCAGCTGGACCGGGTTGACCACCCCCGGCGAGGTCGGCTTCGCGTACGACGTGCTGCGCGCCGTCGCAGGTGCGTTCCGGGAACCGCCGCTGCCCGACCCCGGACCGTACGTCCCGCTGCCCGACGTCAGCATCACCGACCCGATGATGACCAACCCGGACGCCACCCTCGCCGCACTCGGACTGGGTCCCTACGCCTACCCGGGCTGCGACCCGGTCACCTGCCTGGGGAAGCCGTTGCCGCCGCCGTTCGCCGACTGGCCCGCGGGGTGCTTCATCGTCGGCTGCGTTACGCCCACGCCCGGTCGGCGGTAGATATCGGCCGACAACGCGACCGTGAGCCGTCGCACCTCCCGAGTGGGCGAGATGCCGAGCAGGCACGGTCTCCGGGGGTTGGCCTTGCCGTGACCACCGGCACTCGGCGGCGGGGGAACACCCCCGATTGTCGCGGCGTTGCTCCCAACCGGGGCGACGACGAAAGCGAGGACGACCGTGCGGGTCGAGATCTGGACCGATATCAACTGCCCGTTCTGCTACCTGGGCAAGGCGCGGTTCGAGCGGGCGCTGGCGGAGTTTCCGCAGCGCGACGAGGTCGAGGTGTTGCACCGCTCGTTCGAGTTGGATCCGACGTTGCCCGCGGGCGAGACCGGTCCCGTCGTCGCGAAGATCGCGCGTAAGTACGGCATCAGCGAGGCGCAGGCCGCCGCCAACGAACGCGGCATCGGCGCACAAGCCGCGGAACTGGGCCTGCCGTATCTGACCGAGGGCCGCGACTACGGCAACTCCTTCGACATGCACCGTCTCCTGCACTTCGCGCTGGCCAAGGGTCGCCAGGACGATCTGCTCGACGCCCTCTATCGCGCCAACTTCGCCGAAGCGGCGTCCCTGTTCGGCGATGCCGAGCGACTGGTCCGGGTCGCCGTCGCGACGGGCTTCGACGAAGCCGAGGTTCGTGGCGTGCTCGCCGATCCCACCGCCTACGCCGACGCCGTCCGCGCCGACGAACACGAGGCGGCTCGGCTCGGCGCCACCGGTGTGCCGTTCTTCGTGTTCGACAACAAGTACGGAGTGTCGGGCGCGCAACCGTCGGCGGTTTTCGCGCAGGCGCTGGAGCGCGCATGGGCCGATCGCGAACCGGCGTTGCAGATTGTGGGTGACGCGGAGGCGTGCGGTCCCGAGGGATGCGCGGTGCCTGCTCGGGAGTGAATCTTCCGAAGCGGCCTGGTGATCAGCTGCCGCGGTAGTTGCGCAACACGAGCGCCAAGCACCCCGCCGCCGCAACCGCGAGCCCGGTGTACATCGACGGATAACTCCACCCCACGTTCTGATGCAGGAACGAAAGTGCCGCGGGCACACCGAATCCCACGTAACTGACCGAGTAGAAGACCGCCGTGAGCCCCGCGAGGTCATCCGGCCGGGCAATGCGCTCGATCTCCTGCAACCCGGCGACGAGTCCGATTCCATATCCCGCACCGAGAACGGCGGCGGTGCAGATGGTCGCGCCGAGCGTGAGAACACCGGAAGCCCATGTCGCGGCGAGCATTCCGCAGGTGACCAGCGATAGCCCGACCGCTGCGGCGCGCGCGGTGCCGGGGCGGTCGATGCGCCGAGCCACCGACTGGATCGCGAATCCGCAACCCAGCGTGACGACGGTGATCAACGCCGAGAACGCGATGGGCGCGCCACTCACGTGCGGCAGCATCAAGGTCGGCATCACCGCGTAAGCCGTTGCCGCGGAGGTGAACAACCACAATGCCGCGGGCACGGCGATGCACAGGAACCGGCGGTGGCCCGCGGCGGGGATCTTCAGATCGTCGATGAGCCGCTTCGAATCATACTGAGACAGAACCGTTTCCGGCGCACGCGACATCCAAGCGGCGGCGAGAACGCACAGCGCCGCATTGATCAGATAGGTGAGCGAGCCGGGCAGCGGCCCCCACTGCGCGAGCACCCCGGCCACACCCGCCCCGACGGCGAACCCGCCGGTCAAGCTCATCGCCGATCGTCGCGCACCGGTTCCCGCGGGCACCACCGGCCCATGCGGCGGCTGGGAAAGCTCCTTGAGCCAGCTGCTGCCCACCGCCATCGCCAGGCCCAGCGCGACACCGCACAGCACCCGTCCCGCCGCGAGCGCGGGCACCGAATCGGAGCCGACGGCCAGCAGCAAGGAGCCGCCGGCCGCGATCAGCGGCGCGGGCAGCATGAGGCGTCGGCGGCCGTAGCGGTCGGAAAGCGGGCCGCCGATCAGCAGCGCGGGGACGATGCCGAGGACGTAGTAGAAGAGCAGCAGGTCCACCGTCGTCAGCGGAAGGCCGTGGCTCTTGTACATGACCAGCAGCGGAGTGAACTCGTTCCCGCCCCAGGCGATGGCGAACACCGCGGCGGCGACGCCCCACCACAGTCTGGTCGAGGTGGGAGATTCGGTGGGACGTAGAGCGGTCAGGGTCGTCATCACAGGCCCCGTAGTTCCAGCTGGTGCACACCGGCGAGGTGTTCGACCAGCGCCGTGGCGAAACCGTCGACGTCACCGCCGATCAGCAGCTCCGTGAGGCGGACGTGCTGGTCGATGATCCGGTCGATGTCCAGCGGACCGCGGCGCAGGGCGACGCTGTTCATCCGGCGCTGCCGCTCCCGGAGCGAGTCATAGAAGCCGGTCAGCAGCGGATTGCCCGCCGCGACGACGTAGCTGCGGTGGAAGTCGGTGTCCTCGACGGCGAAAGAGTCCAGGTCTCGACCCGCGGCGAGGACGCGTTGCCGATCCAGCGAAGCGCGCAACGACGCCTCCACGGCGCCGGGGCCGGTCGCCACCAGCGTGCGAACGGCCGCGGTCTCGACGACGTACCTGGCGTGCGCGACATGCTCGGCTTCGTCGGGCGGTATCGGCACCACCAGCGCGCCGCGCTTGGGATAGAGCCGCATCCACCCCTCGGTCTCCAGCCGGAGAAACGCCTCGCGGACAGGCGTGCGCGAGGTGCCGAGCGCGGTGGCGATCTCGCCCTCGCTGATCAGCTCGCCACCGGGCAGCGCACCCGACAGGATGCGCTCTTTCACCTCGCGATAGGCGTGCTCGGCCGATGAGTACGTCTTAGACACAAGTTGTATCTTAGGTACGCACGCGGCGCACCTGACCGGCCGCCCCGGGTCAGATCAGCGACACGATTATCGCGATGGCGACCACGGCGAAAACGACCACCAAGGCGATCGTGACCGCCATCGCGGCCACACCCGTTCCGGGGAACCGGTGCCTGGTGCGCGGCTCCGGTGCGGAGAGGCCTGAGGTCTGTGCCGTTTCCGGCGGGGTCGAGCCGGGTGCGACGCCGCCGCCGGGTTCCAGATCGGGGGTGCGCGCGGGATCGGGGTCCATTGCCGACATGGGAATCACTTCCCGTCGTTGCCGGGGGTTTCCGGCGACTCGGGTCGCCGTCCGGACATCTTTCGATAGAGGACCACCGCGCCGACGAGCACGGCGATCCCGATGATCACCAGTAGCTCCATGTCCGCCGGTTACCCGCGATCGCATCCGCCAATCACGTCGCAGGGCGTTGTGGGATCTCCAGGGCGGCGCGCGCCGCACTGGTGATTTCCCCAGCGATCGCCGAACGCGTTGCCGGGGCCCGACCCGCGCAGCGAATATCGAAAGGGATCGCGATGTGGCGGGACGATGTCGCCGCGATCGATTCCACAAGCCTGCCGATCCGTGGAAGGTGGATGGCGACGATGACATTGCGGCAGACCTTCGTGACCTATCGGGAGATGTACCGATTCCCCGTCGCGATCATGGGCACCCAGGTGGTCCTGCGGGTGGGCGTTGCGGGGGTCGTGACGATGCCCGAGCCGCTAGGCGCGCGCCTACAGACCTTGTTGCAGCCCGCGCAGCACGCCGGGCCCGTGTTCGTCGACCCGGACACCGGACGGTGGGTCTTCCTCACCGCGGGCATCCCCACCGGCGAGCAGGCGCACCGGCCCGTGCTCGCCGAGGCCGACGTGCGGATCGTGGAGTGGGGTGAACAGGTCGCGCTGCCGCTGCTCAGCGAAGCCAGCCGGCCCACCTCGGACGAGCGCCGCTGGCTGTGGCCGCCAGGCTACGAGCTGCCGCAGCCGGGTCCGTTTCTCAACGAATTGATCGGCGCTGTATCGAGATTCGGTCACCACGGTGACCTGCGTGGTCGCGCGCTAGCTGGCTGAGCGACCACCCTGCGCCGATGTGGTTGTCATGCGGTCAGTTTCGGCGCGAGAAGGCTGGGCATCCAGCCAGCGACACTATCGATCCGCTGAACGAGGTGGTCGCATCATGGCATCCGACGGAGCGTGGGAGATTCCCCCGCTCGACGACGCACCGGATATCGCTCGCACGGCCGAACCGCGACCCGGGGAGACGATGGCCGACGCCAGGAACGGGGTCGGTCTCGTGCTGGTCGGGGTTGGGTTGTTCACCGTGGTCGTCACCATCGCCATCGCGGCCCTCGGCGCGGAGGGATGGGCGTTGTTCGCGGCCGTCGTCGCGGGCGCCGCGTTGCTGGCGGGTACGGGGTTGCTCTTGTTCGAGCGGCGGAATCGGCTTGCGCAACAAGAAGGTTCGAGCTACGAGCAGCCTGCGGCGTGGTGAGGGGGCGGATCAGTGGGCTCGGCAGACCTCGCGTGCGGCGTTCTTGGTCCCGTTGAACTGGTCGATGGCGTCGTTGAGCGTGTCGACGTCGACGCGGCGTTCGAGTAGATCGGCGAGGTTGTTGGTGTCGTCGCGGTAGGAGCGCAGGCTGCTCGCGACGTCCGGGGGCACGTCCCTGGTCAACTTCTGGTCTACGTTGCGCGCGTTGGTACGCAAGGTGTTCACGGCGTCGTTGGCCTTGGCCTCCGCGTCGGGCGCGTTGTTGTTGCTGGCGTCGATGTAGGCGTTGAACGAGTCCACCGAGCTCTCGTTCGCGGCGGCGAAGGCGTCGCAGGCCGCCCCTGCCGCGCGTTCGGCGGCGGCGGCCCGCGACGAGGACGCGGCGGCCGAGGAGGCGGCGACTTCGGAGGTGTAGGCGGCCAACTCGGTCTGGTTGACCTGTGGATTGCCGGTGATCTGCGTGGAGCAGGCGCCGATGAAGATGATGCCGCTCGCGGTCGCCGCCGCCGCGGCGGCCAGGCCCGCGCGTTCCAAACGTCGCATGTCCGTTCGCCTTCCCCTCGGTGCGTCCAGCCGCGGACGAGACCGGACCTTACGACGTTACTGTGCGCGACCGGGCCGAACAGCTGGCCGTGCTGATATCGATGGCCAACCGATATCGCAGGGGCCGAACCGGTCCGACCGGTCCGCATCGCACCCGGGTCGGCGGCGATGCGGACCGGTCGCACGGTCAGTTCTGGTCGAGCATGGCGCGCATGGTGGCGATCTCCGCTTCCTGCGCGGCGATCACCGTGCGGGCCAGCGCCTGCGCGTCGGGATTGACGCCGTCGGCCAGTTCGGTCTTCGCCATATCGATCGCGCCGGCGTGGTGTTCGATCATCATTTCCAGCCACATCTCGTCGAACGCGGGGCCGGAAGCGGCCTGCAGCGCGGTCATCTGCTCGGCCGACATCATCCCCGGCATGCCGTGACCCTCATGCCCACCGCCCGCGGTGGGCGCTGGCTTGCCGAAGCTCTGCAATAGGGCACTGATCTGCTCCATCTCGGGTGCCTGCGCCTTCTCGATCTCCGCGGCCAAGGCGCGCAGCTGCGGGTTCTCGGTGTGGCCGGGCACCAGCTTCGCCATCTCGACCGCCTGCGCGTGGTGCGGGTACATCATCTGCAGGAACGTCACATCGGCGTTGTCGAAATCGGTCCGGGCGGCGGAGGTGGCCGCCGCGGTGGTGCTCGACGATGCGCCGTGGTCGGTGCCGGACGTCGAATCGGAATCGTCGCCGCATCCGGCGGCGAACAGCAGGGCGGCCGACGCGACGGCGGCGATCGTGATGCGGGTACGGGTGATGAACATGGTCGAACTCCTTGGGAATTGCGAAAAGCACGGTTTACGAGGGCAGGACGGAACCACGGCCGTGGTTGATCACGGACGCGGTGGACCTGTCAGATCCGCAGAATCGACAATTCGGCCAGGGACAACACGGTCCAGGGCGGTGGGCGTTCACGTCTGGGCCGCCGGTGCCGCGGCTTCGGGCCACCCACGAGGTGATCGCCCGCGATCCGGTACAGCAGAACGAGCAGGACCGCCAGGGCGAGCGCGGTCAGGATGAAGACGCAGGCGTGCAGACCGGCGTGGCCGTCGCCGCACTCGGCGCACCCGGGTTGGGCGGCGGCGCCCGCCGAAGATTCGCTCCGGGCAACCGCGTGGGCCTGGTCGGCGGACCCGGAACGGTGGTCGCTGTCAAAGATCCGCGCGGCGGGGCGCGAGGCAACGGGGGCGGTCGAGGTGTCGGCACCGTGGTGCGCCGCGCCGGAGGCAGCATGGCGGGCCGGTGTGGAGGCAACGGGGCCGGCGGCGGCAGACGATCCGGCTGCCGCACTGGTCGAGTGGTGCTTGGCAGCGGCGGGGGTGGTGAAGATGCCGACGTGCATGGCCGCGATTCCTGCGATGAGGGCGACCACACCCAGCAGCCGGGTGAACCCGGATGCCTGCTTGGCGGCGTGCGGCGCGGTCACATCGAACAGGGTAGCGGGCGACCGGAGAGGTTACCTGTACCCCCTGTGCGTATGGGTGAGTCGCCGCTGCTCTTATCCGCTTTCCGGCGATTCAGGACGTGGCGATGTCGATCACAAGGCGGGTCGGGTCGGACAGCGTGGTGACCGAGAAGGCAGGGCGATCGGCGTTGACCCCGATGAAGGATTGGGTCGTGCCCTCGAAGACAGTGGTGCGGTAGACGCCCGCGATGCCCGGGGCGCTCGGGTCGGTGGCGGGATCGGGGCCGGAGTAGGGGGTGACGCCGCTGTCGAAGGGGTAGGCCGATCCGGTGATCTGGACTTCGAGCACGGACTGTCCGGCCACCTCGAGGACGTTGCCGCTGCCGTCCTGCACCGCCTGATCGGTGTACTGCACGATCCAGCCGGGGGTTCCGGTGCCGCCGAGGTCGTAGACGACGCGGTCGAAGCCGGAATGGTGGCCGATGCGCAGATCGGTGACGGTGAGCGCGGCATTGCCGGACGGGGTGCCGCGCTTGGGACCCGCGTCGCCCGGCGGCTGCACGGGCGCCTCGACGAGCGAGCCGGTCGTCGTCGGCGGCGGAGTCGAGGTGGCCGAGACCGATTCGCCGTCGTCACAGCCCGCGATCAGGGCCGCCGTGACGGCGACCGCCAACACCATCCTGTTGCGCATGGGGCTGATGCTACGCAGCGGCTTCGCCGGATCGGGGGACAATGACGGACCTGGCGTGTGCCCTCCGCGTGTCGCGCGGATTGCTTGTTCGGACGGTGACGACGGAGCCGCCCGGTCCCTACCGCAGCGGCCGGGTGGCCGGTCCCGGCCGGGACAATTGTCGAGAACGTTCAGGATGGTTGCGCGCGGACAGCGGCACGTCGCAGCCGCACGACCCGGGGTGATCGGTTGCTGGGCAGTAGTTTTGGAGCGCGAACCTGGCTCGGCACCGGAGCTCCGGATACTTGCCGCCGGTAAAGGTCTCTTTCCCGTCGCGTGTCCGCAGCCCGCGTCGCACCCCGACCCTGCGCGAGTTTCCTTGCGACACAGGGTCTCGTACCGAGCCACGAGCCGCGGTGCGACACCGGAATCTCTATTTGCCGGGCCGCGCGCGACTATGCGGCAACGATCTAGCACACTTGACGTGTGGACGATCTCGAGGACGTGTTTGGCCGACTGCGGCGGTATCCGGATGTGGAGGCGCTGAACCTCTATGCCGTCGATGCCGCCGACCGGTTGATCCTCGACGCGGCCGCGGACGCGATCGAGACAGCCGGTAGCGGAAAGATAGCCGTTATCGGTGACAACTACGGCGCGCTGACGCTCGGCGCGATCGCCAGGCACGACCTGCGCGAGGTCCGGGTGCACCAAGATCTGCTCACCGGCGAGCTGGCGCTGGCCAACAACGCCCGCACGCTCGGCCTGGCCGACCGCTATACCGCGCACGCGCTCACCGAGGAACTGCTGAGCGGCGTCGAAGTGGTGCTGCTCCGGCTGCCCAGGGTGCTCGCGGGTCTCGCGGAGGTGGCCGACGCGATCGCGCGGTACGCCGCCCCCGGGGTGAGCGTGATCGCGGGCGGGCGCGACAAGTATCTGACCAAGTCGATGAACGATGTACTCGCCGAGTCGTTTTCGACCGTCCTGGCCAGCCGGGGCAGGCAGAAGTCGCGCACGCTTCTCGTCGAGGGTCCGAAACCCGTTGGCGACCCGCCGTTTCCGGTGCGCGAATGCCTCGACGAGGTCGGCATCGAAGTCGTCGCCCACGGCGCGGCGTTCTCGGGTCCGCGTCTGGACATCGGAACCAGGTTCCTGTTGCAGCACCTGAAGTGGATGAAGCCGGACGCCCGCGACGCCATCGACCTCGGCTGCGGCACCGGCATCCTCGCGGTGGCGCTCGCCAAGGCGCGCCCGGCGCTGCGGGTGGTCGGCACGGATCAGTCGGCTGCCGCGGTGGCCTCGGCGCGGGCGACGGCATCGGCCAACGAGGTCGCCGACCGGGTGACGGTGGTACGCGACGACGCGATGTCCTCGGCCGCCGACAACAGCGCCGATCTCGTGCTGTGCAACCCGCCGTTCCACGTCGGCGCGGCGGTGCACACCGGCTCCGCCATCAAGATGTTCGCCGAAACCGGTCGCGTGCTGCGCCCCGGCGGCGAACTCTGGACGGTGTACAACACCCATCTCAACTATCGCGGTGTGGTCGAGCGGATGGTCGGGCGCACCGAGGTGATCGGCCGAAACCGGAAGTTCACGGTGACACGGTCGGTGCGTGGCTTGCACGACGTCCGGCAACGGTAGAGTCCGAATTGTCCGCCTCGGCGAACGGCTCGGGAACTCGACGCGAGTGCCGAACGTTGGACCAGGCAGTTGGATATCGAGCGACGGCTCGGCAGACAGCGGCAACGACTCCAGAAAGGCACTCACGGTGCGCACCACAAGCAATCCGGTCTTCAAGAATCTGCCCAAGCAAGAGGGCGGCGGCTACGCCAACTTCGGTTCGGGTGTAGCGGGTGCCGGGCAGTTCGGGCAGCAGTTCGGTAACCAGTACCCCAACCAGTACCAGCAGCAGCCCTATCAGCAGGCCCCGCCCACCCACCGGGCCATGACGATCGACGACGTGGTGACCAAGACCGGCATCACGCTGGGCGTGCTCGCCCTGTCGGCGATCATCGCCTACGGCCTCACCACGGCCAACACCAGCCTCGCGCCGCTGTTCGTCATCGTCGGCGGTCTGGTCGGCCTGGTGCTCGTGCTGATCGCCAGCTTCGCCAACAAGATGGACAACCCGGCGATCGTGCTGGGTTACGCGGTCGCCGAGGGCTTGTTCCTGGGTGCGCTGTCGTTCATGTTCACCGACATCACCTTCGGTGGTGCGGGCGGTAGCACGCTGATCGTGCAGGCCGTGCTGGGCACCTTCGGTGTGTTCGCGGGCATGCTCGTCGTCTACAAGACGGGCGCGATCCGCGTGACGCCACGATTCACCCGCATGATCGTCGGCGCTCTCATCGGCGTCGTCGTGCTCATGCTGGGCAACCTGATCGCGAGCTTCTTCATCGACGGCGGCCTCGGCCTGCGCGACGGTGGCCCGCTCGCCATCGTGTTCAGCCTGGTCTGCATCGCGATCGCCGCGTTCAGCTTCCTGCTCGACTTCGACGCCGCCGATCAGCTGATCCGCGCGCAGGCGCCGGAGAAGGCGGCCTGGGGCGTGGCGCTCGGCCTGACCGTCACCCTGGTCTGGCTCTACGTCGAGATCCTGCGACTGCTGAGCTACTTCCAGAACGACTGACGACCGGCCGCGGGCTGAATCCGCGGCCTCACCGACTGAGGTCGTCCAGCCTGACGGCTGCGGTCGAAATGCAGACAAAGGGCGGCCACCGGGTAAACCTGGTGGCCGCCCTTGTCGTCGGCGAAACGAACTATCAGCTCAGCCGCTCGATGACCATCGCCATACCCTGGCCGCCACCGACGCACATGGTCTCCACACCGAACTGCTTGTCGTAGGTCTGGAGGTTGTTGAGGAGCGTGGTGGTGATGCGGGCGCCGGTCATGCCGAACGGGTGGCCGAGGGCGATGGCGCCACCGGAGACGTTCAACTTGTCCTCATCGATCTTCAGCTCACGAGCCGAGCCGAGCACCTGCACGGCGAAGGCCTCGTTGATCTCGAACAGGTCGATGTCGCCGACCGTCTTGCCCGCAAGCGCCAGCGCGCGCTTGACGGCCTCGATCGGGCCGAGGCCCATGATCTCCGGCGACAGGCCCGAGACGCCGGTGGACACGATGCGCGCCAGCGGGGTCAGGCCGAGTTCCTTGGCCTTGGTGTCGCTCATGATGACCAGCGCGGCGGCGCCGTCGTTGAGCGGACAACAGTTACCGGCGGTGATGGTGCCGTCGGGACGGAAGACCGGCTTCAGCTGGGAGACGGCTTCGTAGGTGACGCCAGCGCGCGGGCCGTCGTCGGTGGAGACCACGGTGCCGTCCGGCAGCGTGATCGGGGTGATCTCGCGCTCGAAGAAGCCGTTCTTGATGGCCTCCTCCGCGCGGTTCTGCGAGCGCACGCCCCAGCGGTCCTGGTCCTCGCGGCTGATGCCGGTGGAGGTGGCGACGTTCTCGGCGGTCTGGCCCATCGCGATGTAGGCGTCGGGGATCAGGCCGTCCTCGCGCGGGTCGTGCCACACGCCCGCGCCGCCCTCGGCGGTCTTCGCGGTCCGGGCCTGCGCCTCGTCGAACAGCGGGTTCTGGGTGTTCGGCCAGCTGTCGGCCGAGCCGCTGACGTAGCGCGAGACGGTCTCGACGCCCGCGGAGATGAATACGTCGCCCTCGCCCGCCTTGATGGCGTGGAAGGCCATCCGGGTGGACTGCAGCGAGGAAGCGCAGTAGCGGTGCACGGTGGTGCCGGGGAGGGTGTCGAATCCCAGCTGCACCGCGACGATGCGAGCGATGTTGAAGCCCTGCTCGCCGCCCGGGGAGCCGCAGCCCAGGATCAGGTCATCGATCTGGGTCGGGTCGAGCGCAGGAACCTTGTCGAGCGCCGCGCGCACGATCTGGGTGGTCAGGTCGTCGGGCCGCATGTCGACCAGCGAACCCTTGCGGGCCCGGCCGATGGGGGAGCGGGCGGTCGAAACGATAACTGCCTCTGGCATGAGGGCTCCTTCGTACTTGCTGCTCAGTTTTGTACTGGCACCTCTATGTGTACCGAACCTGTCGAGCGCCGGGAACGTCGCCCCGGCCATTGCGCGCTTCGGCGTCGTCCGCTGCGACCGCGCCGGATTTCTGGGCAACCAGCCCGCGCAGCCGGGCCGCGAGTCCGCGGCGCAGGCCGTGCGCGCCACGGTCGGTGTTCAGCCCCCGCTGTTCCAGGGCCGCGAGCAGCGCGGGAAGCACCCGCGCCGCGGCGAGTTCGTAGCCGGCGGCCGAGGGATGGAAGCCGTCGGCGGAGAACATCTGCTCGGGCGCGGTGCGAAATTCCCGGCCCAGCTCGCCCAGCGCTACCGGGTGTCCGCCGGCTGCGATGGTGACCGCGAACTGCGCCCTGGCCAGTCGCACGCTCCAGTTCCACACGATGGTGCGCAGCGGCTGCGGAATCGCGGACACCGTCCCCAGATCGGGACAGGTGCCGACCACGACGACGCTGCCCGACAGGTGCAGCCGGGCCACCGCGGCGCCGAGCCTGCGCGCCGAGGCGCCGATGGAGTGCTTCTTGGTGATGTCGTTGGCGCCGATGAAGATCACCGCGGCGTCCGGCGGCGGTCCCGCCACGAACATGGCGTCCACCTGTCCGGCGAGACCTTTGGAGGTGGCGCCGGAGATCGCCTTGGTGCTCAACCGGATTCGTTTCCCGCTGGCCTCGGCGAGCGCGCGGGCGATGCGCACGCCGGGCACGCCGTCGGCGGTCAGGCAGCCGACACCGGCCGCGGTGGAGTCGCCGAAGATCATCAGGTGCAGGTCGGCGTGCTTGCCGGTACGCCACGGCTCGGGCGCGACGCAACCCGCGGTGTAGATGCCGTCCGCCTCCGGCGGCTTGGAGGTGTCGCGGCCGATCACGCCGCGCGCGGCGCCGGCCTGCGCCATGAGCAGCCGATACGCGGCCCACGACGCGGTGCCCGCCCCGGAACCCGCGAGCAACGTCGCAGCACCGGTGACGACGGCCGTTCGCCAGCTGATCCGAGGTGCTCCCACGCCCGAAATTTTACGGGGTCGGCGCGACGAAGTCGGGAGGCCGAGTAACGCCTCAGATCACGTCGAACGTGCCGCGCGCGGGAATGCTCAGCGCATCGGTGGTGACGGTGACTTCGATGCGGCCGGGGCCGGTGTCCTGGAACAGCGCGTACTGGATGCTGCCGTAGATACCGGTGACCACCGTGTTCTCGTAGGCGCCGGTCGCACCGGTGTTCAGGTTGCGCCATGCCACGGTGGTGCGCACCTCGCACAGCGGCGCGAGCGGGTACAGGCCAGGACCGATACCCGCGACCGGCAGCGCGCGGACGTTGAGAATGGCGCGGCCCGGCCACTCGGGGCTGGTGTCGGCCCAGGTCTGAATGGTGGTCCAGCAGAGTCCGCCGTGCGCCGTGGTCGGCACGGGCGGGAACGACACCGTGCCCGCGCTTGCCTGCGCGGTCCCGATCAGCGCGGCCGTCGCCGTCGCGGCGAGGACGGTTGCGGCGCGAGCGATAGTGGGCTGCCTCATGTTTCCCGATCTTAAGGGCGCTCGGCCGACCATGTGGCGTGTCGCCGAGGGGACGCTCCGGGCTCACGTGCGCGAACTCACAGTGTTTCCTATCCCCGGCGTTCCCGGGCCCCTGCGTGGTCACGCTGCGCTGCCGCCTCCGGGACCGTCGCTCATGCCGCGGTGTTGGTTTGGGCGGCATTCCCGGGCCCCTGCGTGGTCACGCTGCGCTGCCGCCTCCGGGACCGTCGCTCATGCCGCTGGGGCCTTCTGCAACGATAGGGCTATGCGCATCGCGGATCACGTCGTGGACCTCATCGGCAACACGCCCCTGGTCCGGTTGAACAATGTCGTCGGCCCGACCGACGGGCTCGTGGCGGCCAAGATCGAATATCTGAACCCGGGCGGCAGTGCCAAGGACCGCATCGCGGTGAAGATGATCGACGCCGCCGAGCAGGCGGGGCTGCTGAAGCCGGGCGGAACCATTGTCGAGCCAACCTCCGGCAACACCGGCGTCGGACTGGCGCTCGTCGCGCAACAGCGCGGCTACAAGTGCGTGTTCGTCTGCCCGGACAAGGTCTCCGAGGACAAGCGCAACGTGCTGCGCGCGTACGGCGCCGAGGTGGTGGTCTGCCCGACCGCCGTGCCGCCGGACCACCCGGACAGCTACTACAGCGTCTCCGACCGCCTGGTCCGCGAGATCGATGGCGCGTGGAAGCCGGATCAGTACTCCAACCCCGGCGGCCCCCAGAGCCACTACGAGACCACCGGCCCGGAGATCTGGCGCGACACCGAAGGCAAGGTCACCCACTTCGTCGCGGGCGTCGGAACCGGCGGCACCATCACCGGCGCCGGTCGCTACCTCAAGGAGGTTTCCGGCGGCAAGGTCAAGGTCATCGGCGCCGACCCGGAGGGTTCGGTCTACTCCGGCGGCACCGGCCGTCCGTATCTGGTGGAGGGCGTCGGCGAGGACTTCTGGCCGTCGGCGTACGACCCCGCCGTGCCGGACGAGATCATCGCGGTCTCCGACGCCGATTCCTTCGACATGACCCGCAGGCTGGCCCGCGAGGAGGGTCTACTGGTCGGTGGCTCCTGCGGCATGGCCGTCGTCGCCGCCATCGAGGTGGCGCGGCGCGACCCGGACGCGGTCGTCGTCGTGCTGCTGCCGGACGGCGGTCGCGGCTACCTCTCCAAGATCTTCAACGACCGTTGGATGAGCTCCTACGGTTTCCTGCGCACCCGCCTCGACGGCAGCCCCGAGCCGCTGGTCGGCGACGTGCTGCGCGGCAAGTCCGGCGAGCTGCCCGATCTGGTGCACACTCACCCGTCGGAGACGGTGCGCGACGCCATCGAGATCCTGCGCGAGTACGGCGTCTCCCAGATGCCCGTCGTCGGTGCGGAGCCGCCGGTGATGGCCGGTGAGGTCGCGGGCAGCGTCACCGAACGCGACCTGCTCTCCGCGGTCTTCGAAGGACGCGCGCAGCTCACCGATTCGGTGGCCGAGCACATGAGCCCGTCGTTCCCGCTGATCGGTTCCGGCGAGCTCATCTCCGCCGCGACCAAGGCGCTGTCGGACACCGACGCGCTGATGGTCGTCGAGGACGGCAAGCCGGTCGGCGTCATCACCCGCCACGACCTGCTCGGCTTCCTGAGCACCGGCCGCATCGGTCACTGACCAGCCACGCCGCGCACGCAGTCCGGGGGCTATGCGCTCGGTGTTACCGCTAGGCCGTGTCACGAAGTCCGGCCGGTGCGCCGGATGGGACTTCGAGACAGGGCCTGGTCCGCGGTGACGAGGGCCTCGGCGTCCGTGCCCGTATGGTCGGCGTCGGTGCCCGTATGGTCGGCTTCGTCGCGATTTCGCCGTGACGCGAAATTTTCTGGTGCGCAGTCCATTTCGCGCGGCCCATGGGCTTCGATCAGCCCTCGGCGGCGAGTTCGGCCGCGTCGTGCGCGCGCCTACTTCGAGGGGTATGTCGAAACGGGCAATTTCTTCGCAAATTCGGGATTTCCGCCGATTTTCAGGGGTATAACCGGCCTGGAAAGTCGCCTCGGCAATCGCCCTGGCGTAATCGGATAGCGAAGGGAAGGGCGCGGTGTATACCTCCAGTTTGGCTATCGATTTCCAGCAAGGGCTTTCGGACGCGTGGAGTTCCATCGCGACGTTCGTGCCCAAGCTCGCGGGCTTCCTCGTCATCCTGCTGATCGGCTGGATCGTCGCGAAGGCGGTGGCGACGATCGTCGACAAAGTGCTGGAGCGGGTCGGTTTCGATCGACTCGTCGAGCGCGGCGGGGTGAGAAAGATGCTCGAGCGCAGTAAATACGACGCGTCGGACCTGCTCGCCAAGCTCGCCTACTACGCGATCCTGCTGATCGCGCTGCAACTCGGCTTCGGTGTGTTCGGGCCGAACCCGGTCAGCGACTTGCTCGACGGCATCGTGTCCTGGCTGCCCAAGGCCGCGGTCGCGATCGTCATCATCGTCGTCGCGGGCGCCATCGCGCACGCGGTCCGCGAACTGGTCACCAACGCCCTCGGCGGCCTGTCCTACGGCCGCATGCTCGGCACGTTGGCCTCGGTGTTCGTCTGGGGTGTCGGCATCATCGCGGCGCTGAACCAGATCGGCGTCGCCACCACGGTCACCACGCCCATCCTGATCGCCGTGCTCGCCACCATCGGCGGCATCCTGGTGGTCGGTGTCGGCGGCGGTCTCGTCCGGCCGATGCAGCGGCGCTGGGACAGCTGGCTGCGCAACCTCGAGCAGGAGGTGCCGGCGATGCGCGGCCATGCGGAGGCGTACCAGCGCGGCCGCGAGGACGCGTCCCGCGAACAGCAGTGGGCGACTCAGCCCGCGAGTGCTCAGCAGTTGGCGCCGGAGGAGGCCATGGCGGGCGGGCGCCAGCAGGGTTACCCGCAGCAGCAGGGCGGTTACGTCGAGGGACAGGGCGCGGGGTACGGCCAGGGTCCTGGCGGTGGCTACCCGCAGGGTGGTCAGGGTGGTGCCTATCCGCAGGGCGGCCAGCGCGGCGGATATCCCGAGGGCGGTGGTTACCGCGAGGGCGGCAGGCACGGCTACCCGGAGGGCGGTCAGGGGGGCGCCTATCCGCAGCAGGGTGGTCAGGGTGGCGCCTATCCACAGCAGGGCGGTCAGGGAGGCGGTTATCCGCAGGGTGGTCAGGGTGGCACGTATCCGCAGGGTGGCCAGGGCGGCTACCCGCAGGGCGGCAGCGAGTACACCGAGTACGGCGGGGAATCGCCCGAGCCGCGGTAAATGCTGGAATATCGATACGTCCGCCCCGGGTCCGCCCGGGGCGGACGTTCGTTCTGTGGGTCTCAGCCGGGGGCCGCGATTGCCCGTCGCCGAAGGTGTGCCTAGCGTGGGCCGCGATGGACCCGAGCTGGTCAGGTGCCGAAGTAGCCCGGTGTCGCCGAGTTCGACGTGCCGAGGCGACAACGCCTACCGGGGAGGCTGGTTACCCGCGAATTGGCAGACGCCCGCGAGTCGCATCTGCAACCAGTCGGCCTGGACCCAGCCCGGGGCATCCACGGGCGCGTCGCTCGTCATGGGCACGGCGTCCGGCTCGCCGACATGGTCGAGCAACCCGCGGACGTATCCGGCGAGCAGCACCTCGGCGGGCACCGAGGAAGCGTCGTCGACGCCGAAGTCGAGGATGTCGCGGACGGCGGCGGCGTGCTGATCGAGCGCCGCCGAGACCGCGGGAAATTCCGCGGCGGCGGTACGCGCCGGCACCCCGTGCGTCGTGTGCAGGCGGTTCAGCATTCGGCGCGCCGACACTTCGAGCAGCGCGGGTCCAAGCAAAAACACCCGGCAATGCTAGCAATCGGCGGAGGTATATCAAAATGTGATATTCGACCAATTGCCGATCGACGCACGGTAATTGATCCAGCAAATTACTCGCGTGTAACTCAGCGGAACGCGTTGGCGTCGGTGAGCGCCTTGCCGAGCACGAGCTGGTGCACCTCCGCGGTCCCTTCGTAGGTGAGCACCGACTCGAGGTTGTTGGCGTGCCGCAGCACCGGGTAGTCGAGGGTGATGCCGTTGGCGCCGAGGATGGTGCGGCACTCGCGCGCGATGGCGATGGCCTCCCGCGTGCTGTTCAGCTTGCCCGCGCTGATCTGCTCGGCGCTGATCTCGCCGCGATCCTTGAGCCGGCCGAGGTGCACCGCGAGCAGCTGGCCCTTGCCGAGTTCCAGCGCCATGTCGGCGAGCTTGCCCTGGGTGAGCTGGTAGCCGGCCAGCGGCTTGTCGAACACCTCGCGGGACCTCGCGTAGTCGATAGCGGCGCTGAGGCAGTCGCGGGCCGCGCCGAGTGCGCCGAAGATGATGCCGAAGCGGGCCTCGCTCAGGCAGGCCAGCGGCGAGCTCAGTCCGCTCGATTCCGGAAGCACGGCGTCGGCGGGCAGCCGCACGTCGTCGAAGTCGAGTTCGGCGGTGATCGACGCGCGCAGCGAGAGCTTGCGGTGCATCTCGCGCGCGGTGAAGCCGGGCGTTCCCGCGGGCACCAGGAAACCGCGCACCACGGGCTTGGCGTCGCCGTTTTCGGCGTAGGCCCAGACCACCGCGACATCGGCCACCGAGCCGTTGGTGATCCACATCTTCGATCCGTTGAGCACCCAGTCGTCGCCGTCGCGCTTGGCCCTGGTGCGCATGCCGCCGGGGTTGGAGCCGAAGTCGGGTTCGGTCAGTCCGAAACAACCAAGCGCGGCGCCCGCGGCCAGATCCGGCAGCCACCGCTGCTTCTGCTCCTCGGAGCCGAACTTGTGGATCGCGGTCATCGCCAGCGAGCCCTGCACCGACACCATGCTGCGCACGCCGGAATCGACCGCCTCCAGTTCCTGGCAGGCCAGGCCGTAGGCCGTCGCCGACATCCCGGCGCATCCGTAGCCCTCGAGGTGCATGCCGAGCAGGCCGAGTTTGCCCAGTTCCGGGGCGATTTCGCGAGCCGGGAAGGTGCCCGCCTCGAACCAGTCGGCGATGTGCGGGCGCAGCCGCTGCGCCGCGAAGGCCGCGACGGTATCCCGGATTTCGCGCTCCTCCGCGGAGAGCAGGGCATCGATCGCGAACAGTTCTTCGACAGTAACCATGGCCTCAGCGTAATTGGCCGCCGTGGCGATGAGACCCGCGTCACGGCGCGCCCCGGGCGGATAGCCCGGGAGTGGCTTCTCTACGCTGTCCCCATGAGTGAGCTGGGATTCTCCACACGCGCCGTGCACGCCGGATTCGATCCCGATCCCCAGACCGGCGCGGTCAACGTGCCCATCTACGCGAGCTCGACCTTCGCCCAGGACGGTGTGGGCGGGCTGCGCGGCGGCTACGAGTACGCCCGCACCGGCAACCCGACCCGGACGGCGCTGGAAGCGAACCTCGCCGCGCTCGAATCGGGCCGCTACGGAAGGGCTTTCGCGTCCGGCATGGCCGCGACCGACTGCGCGCTGCGCGCGACGCTGCGGCCCGGCGATCACATCGTCATCCCGGACGACGCCTACGGCGGCACCTTCCGGCTGATCGACAAAGTGTTCAGCCAGTGGGGCATCGAGCACTCGCCCGCGCACGTGTTCAACACCGACGAGATGCGCGCGGCGATCCGCCCGAACACCAAGCTCATCTGGGTCGAGACCCCGACCAACCCGCTGCTCAGCATCGGCGACATCCCCGCGCTCGCCGACATCGCGCACGCCGCGGGCGCGAAGCTGGTGGTGGACAACACCTTCGCCACCCCGTACCTGCAGCAGCCGCTGCTGCTGGGCGCCGACATCGTGGTCCACTCGACCACCAAGTACCTCGGCGGCCACTCCGACGTGGTCGGCGGCGCGCTGATCACCAACGACAAGGAACTCGACGCGGCCTTCGCCTTCCTGCAGAACGGCGCGGGCGCGGTGCCCGGCCCGTTCGACGCGTACCTCACGATGCGCGGCGCCAAGACGCTCGCGGTGCGCATGGAGCGCCACTGCGACAACGCGGAAACCCTCGCCGAGTTCCTCGCCAAGCATCCGGCCATCTCCCAGGTCATCTACCCCGGCCTGCCCGAGCACCCCGGACACGTGGTGGCCGACAAGCAGATGCGCCGGTTCGGCGGCATGATCTCGGTGCGCCTGCACGGCGGCAAGGAAGCCGCGCTGGACTTCTGCTCGCGCACCAAGATCTTCACCCTGGCCGAGTCGCTCGGCGGCATCGAATCGCTGATCGAGCACCCCGGCGCCATGACGCACGCGTCCACCGAGGGCTCGCTGCTGGAGGTGCCCGCCGATCTGGTGCGGCTCTCGGTCGGCATCGAGGACATCAGCGACCTGCTGGCCGACGTCGAGCAGGCGCTCGCGAAGTAAGGACAGAGACAGGGATGGATACGACGAAGCGGCCGCATTCGGGATCGAGTGCGGCCGCTCGCGTATCTGTCGGGTTTTCTCGTGGCGGATCCGGTCGGCGACCGGGCCGGTGTCTGCGCGCCGACGGCGGACGCGCGGCGCGATCAGCTGTGGTACGGCTCGGCGCTGACCAGCGTCACCTTCATGGTGTTGCCGTTCGGCAGCGTGTACTCGCGGGTCTCGCCGACCTTCGCGTCGATGAGCGCGCCGCCGAGCGGGGAGTTCGGCGAGTAGGTCTCCAGGTTGGAATTGCCGCGCAGGCCCTCTTCGCGGGTCGCGATGAGGAAGGTCTCGGTGTCGGACTCGTCGCCGTCGTAGTAGACCTTCACGACCGAGCCCGGCAGCGCGACGCCGGACTTGGTCGGCGCGACGCCGACCTTGGCGGTGTTCAGCAACTCCTGGAGCTGGCGAATGCGGGCTTCCTGCTGGCCCTGCTCCTCGCGCGCGGCGTGGTATCCGCCGTTCTCCTTGAGGTCGCCCTCTTCCCGACGTTCGTTGATCTCCGCGGCGATGACCGGACGGTTGGCGATGAGCGCGTCGAGTTCGCCCTTGAGCCTGTCGTGCGACTCCTGGGTCAGCCAGGTCACGTTCGTCTCGGTCATCTCGATCACTCCCTAGTAGTTGTTCCCGGCGGGCCGGGATTCCCTGATGCACTGCTGCATTACCCACCTTGGGGCGGGCATGCACCAGCCGACGGCTAGAGCGATCCCCGGGGGTTGGTTCCTCGGACCCCAACAGGACGTTCCGGGCAAACCCGAAAACCCGGAACGTGCAGCGCTGGCCGCCAATGCAGCAAACACGGCTCCGGGGTGCGGAACCGTGTATCACGCCATTTTAGCATGAATCACAAACATGCAGGTCGGAGTTTGTTTTGTCGGCGTCGCGCCGCCGATTCGCTTCCGAATGGTCCGATCTGGGCGGGCGATCAGCCCGCGCGGAGGTATTCCGGAACGTGGTCGCTGCACCCGTAGACGTTGCCCGCGGCGGGTCGCGCGGAGGAGCGAACCGTGGTGGTGAGTTCGACGGTTCCGCTCGGCGACGCAGCGATCAGCACCTCGCGGCGGCCCACCTCGGCGCCGTCGCGGTCCATCGCGCGGACGAAGCAGACGACCGGTTCGCCGGGCTCGTCGCGGGTGACCTTCAGCCGGATCGTCATGGTCGAGTCGTCGACGATCGTGTAGCCGAGCTGCTCGGCGTCGATGTCCTTCGGCCCGAACTTCTGGAATCCGAGGAAGGCGACGCCCATGCCCGCGGCGATGACGACGACGCCCAAGGCCAGCGCCAGTGTGCGGCGCGGCGTCCGCGGTTTCGTCCCGTAGCGGTCGGCGTGTCGCGCCGCCTGGTCGGCGGCCGAGTCGCCGCTGCTCGCGGGCGTCGGATCGCT
Source organism: Nocardia sp. NPDC050713 (assembly GCF_040654315.1). NCBI lineage: Bacteria > Bacillati > Actinomycetota > Actinomycetes > Mycobacteriales > Nocardiaceae > Nocardia > Nocardia sp. NPDC050713. The sequence goes on from NZ_JBFAHS010000005.1 coordinate 170,863, forward strand.
CGTCACTGGTCGCTCCCGGGGGGTACGTCGGAACAAAAGACGGTCGAATGGAACTATAGGGAACGAAGACCCGACACCCGCGACCGAGAGCGACGGTGAACAGACGTGAGTGGCCTTCGCCTCATGGCGGTGCACGCCCACCCAGACGACGAATCCAGCAAGGGTGCCGCGACGACCGCCCGATACGCCGACGAGGGCCACGAGGTCCTCGTCGTGACGTTGACCGGCGGCGAACGCGGCAGCATCCTCAACCCCGCGATGGACACACCCGGGGTGCTGGAGCGCATCGATGAGATCCGTCGCGAGGAGATGGCGGCCGCGGCCCGCGCGCTCGGCGTGCGCCAGACCTGGCTCGGTTTCGTCGACTCCGGCCTGCCGGAGGGCGACCCGCTGCCGCCGCTGCCCGAGGGCTGCTTCGCGCTGGTTCCGCTGGAGGAGGCGACCGAGGCGCTGGTCCGGGTGGTCCGCGAGTTCCGGCCGCACGTGATCACCACCTACGACGAGACCGGCGGCTATCCGCACCCCGACCACATCCGCTGCCACCAGGTGTCGGTCGCCGCGTTCGAGGCGGCGGGCGATCCGGAGCGCTTCCCCGACGCGGGCGAGCCGTGGACGCCGCTCAAGCTCTACTACGACCACGGGTTCAGCATGAAGCGGCTGGAGCTGTTCGCCGCCGAGTACGAGCAGATGGGTGAGCCCTTCCCGTTGCAGGAGTGGCTGGACCGCATCCGCGCCTACGCGGTGGAGCGCGGCGACGTGATGTCCAGGGTCACCACCCAGATCGAGTGCGGCAAGTACTTCCCGCAGCGGGACGACGCGCTGCGCGCGCACGCCACCCAGATCGATCCGAACGGCGCGTTCTTCGCGATCCCGCTGGAGATGCAGCAGCGGCTGTGGCCGACCGAGGAGTTCGAGCTGGCCAAGACCCGCGTGCGCACCGCCATCCCGGAGAACGACCTGTTCGCGGGCATCGAGGACGCGACCCGGTGATGTTGGTCCTACTCGCGCAAACCCCGAACACTCCGACGGGTCCCGAATTCGGCAAGGCCTCGCCGCTGGGTCTGGCCATCATCCTGCTGCTGCTCGCTGGCACCTTCCTGCTGGTGCGCTCGATGAACCGGCACCTGAAGAATCTGCCGCCGACCTTCGAACCCGAGCATCCGGAACCGGATCAAAAGGCCGACGAGGGGACCGACCACGGCGCCGTGCAGCGCGCCGACGGGCCCGACGACGCGGGTGCGGAGGGGCGACCGCAAACCGGTTGAGCGCCGTTGCCGCGGTAGCGTTGTCGCGCTCACCGGCCGGGGATTTCGAGCTCCCCGTGGCACGTTGTCGAGTGGGCTGACACTCGGCGCGAGTGCCGAGTTGGTCACAGCTCGTGCCGGAACCGGTTCCAGAACCGCTCTTTCGAGCGGTCACCGCAGCGATCGCCAATTCTCTTGACGCACAACGCTTTCACCAGCACAGGTGAATGCTTTCGTCGCCGTGGATTCCCGATTTTCCGCCGGGCACAAGCGTTTTCGCCGTGACGCGGGGCAGGTGTGGTCCCCGCTGCGTCGGCCGACACGTGTCAGCCGGTCGTGCTATCAATGCTCCAACTCCGCTCGACCGAAGGATGCCCATGGACACTCTGATCGGCCACATCGACCGCGCGCTCGACATGACCGGCGCCATCGTCGCCGCAGTCGACGACGACCTGCTCGCCGCGCCGACGCCGTGCAGCGACTGGGATGTGCGGGCGGTGCTGAACCACACGGTGGGTGGGATGCATACGTACGCGGCCGCGCTGAGTGGGAACGATCCGCGCAGCGCGCGCGGCGACGACTGGCTGGGCGGCGACCCGCAGGGCGCCTACGCGGCCGCCGCGGAGGTGGACCGCGCCGCGTGGCGCAGGCCCGACGTGCCGACCGCGACGGTGCATCTCGGTCTCGGCCCGACGCCGGGACCGGCCGCCGCGATGATCCACCTCACCGAGATCGTGGTGCACGGCGTGGACATCGCCTTGGCGATCGACCGCCCCGATCTGGCCGACGACGCGCTGTGCGCCGAGATGCTGGAGACGATGCGGAGCATGGGTGGCATCGACGTCTACCGCACGCCGGGGATCTACGAGGCCGAGGTGTCGATTCCGGACGACGCGCCGCCGCACCGCAAGCTACTGGCCTACACCGGTCGCAAGTGGTGAATCCGGCCTGATCGGCTGATCAAGCCGAGCGCCGCACCGGGTGCCGCAGGATCGTCCTGGTGCGGTCGCCCGCGCTCTTGCGCGGGTCGGTCAGATAGATCTCGTGATGGCGGCCGCTCACCGCCAGCCCCTCGGTCGCCATGAAGGCTTCCATCCGTGCCAGAGTCTCCGGTTCCGTCGCGTATGGCCCGACGTGCAGCGCTTGGACCGCCTCGCCCTCGACAAGCCGCTCGAAACGCACGGGCCCCTCGCCGATCATCGCCGCGGTGACCCCTTCCGGCATGCGGATCATCATCGTCCAGTGCCACTCCTCGCGCGGCACCGACAGCGGCGGCTCGTCGGATTCGACCCACCACAGGCCCTCGAGCTTGGGCACCACGAAATCTCGTCCGTCCGCCTTGGCGAGCTTCTTGGCCCGGTAGGCGGACCGATAGAGCAGCGCGACGGCCTCGGTGTACTCGGGGCCGGTGGGTGCGCCCTTGCCGGTGATGGCGGCGTAGTCGTAGCCGTCGAAAGTGCGCAGAACCGGGTCGGTCGGCGCGGTGTAGTACTGCTTGTCGCTCTTGGCCAAATCGAGTTTCACGGTGTCTCCTTCTGTAGGGCTTCGATCGAGCCTCGGATTTCCAGCTACGGGAGAGTCAAGCGGTACGCGCCCATGCGTTTCAGAAGACGAAGCCGCGCAGCGCCAGGAACCGCATACCGCCGACCGCCGCCATGATGGCGATCGCGGCGCCCGCCTGCGCGAACTCGCCTAGGCCGGGCGCCGAGAACTCGAGCCCGGCCAGCGCCGCCGTGGAGATCAGCAGGCCGATCAGCGCCAGCCCACCGCCTTCCCACTGCGCGGTGAACCAGCCGACCCGTCCGGCCGCGTGGAAGGTGAGCCGCCGGTGCAGTTCGTTCGCGATCACCGTGCTGACGATCGAGCCCGCGATATTGGCGACCAGCGGGCCGAACCCGCTCATGGCCATGAACAGCAGGACGTAGGCGATATTGCTGGAACCGCCGACCAAGGCGAAGCGGATCAGCTGGGCGAAGACGTGCTCCCCGCGCAAGAACCGCGTCCCGCGGGCGAGCCATTCCGTACCGAGCGCCGGGTAGCGGCCGGTGCCGATCCGCAGATCCATACCCGCGTGGATCATCTTGTCCCCGTACACGTTTCGCAGCCCGGAAGCCGCAACTGCTGTGCTGTTCACAGGAATACTGTCGCCAGCGCGGCTGATACCGACCTGACACCCGACTGACACGGCCACTGACACGGGCTTCGGCCTGGAAGACGCCGCCCGGCGCCGTGACAGCGGCACGTCGTGGCCACGCCCGACGCCGGGTCGGCGGTCAGGCCTCGTCGATTTCGAGCGCCCCGGACGGGCAGGCGTCCAAGGCCTCCCGCAGTGCCGAGTGGCCGTGCCGCGGGTTCGAATCGAGCAACCGCACCCTGCCGTCGGTGTCGTCTTGATCGAAGACCGCGGGCGCGAGGAGAGCGCACATGCCCGCGCCGATACAGCGCTCCCGATCCACTGAGATTCGCAACTCTCGTCCTCTCCTTTCGTGACCGACGGGCTACGAGGCCGTCCAGGTGACCGGCAGCTCGTGGACGCCGTAGATGTTCATGTCGGTCCGCAGCCGCACCTCGTCGGCGGGGATGGCGAGCTCGAGCGTCGGGAAGCGACGCAACAATCCCGCGAAACCGGCGCGCATCTCGATGCGGGCGAGTTGCTGGCCGAGACAGGTGTGGATGCCGTGACCGAAAGCGAGGCGACCGCGGGCCTCGCGACGGATGTCCAGGGTGTCGGGGTCGTCGAAGCGCTCGGGGTCGCGGTTGGCGGCGAGCAGCGAGACGACGACGGTCGATCCCTTGGCGATCGTTTCGCCGCCGATCTCGATGTCGTCGGTGGCGTAGCGGTAGAAGATGTCGGCGACGGACAGGTAGCGCAGGAGTTCCTCGACGGCATCGGGCAGCAGGTCCGGGTTCGCGCGCAGCTCGGCCAGCTGCTCGGGGTGTTCGAGGAGCGCGAAGGTGCCGAGTCCCAGCATGTTCGCGGTGGTCTCGTGACCCGCGAGCAGCAGCAGGAAGGCGATGCCGGTCAGCTCCTCGACGCTGAGCTCGTCGTGGCGCGCCAGGTCGGACAGTATGTCGTCGCCGGGTTCGGCGCGCTTGCGGACGACCAGTTCGGCGAGGTAGGTGGTCATCGCGCCGTACGCGGCCATCTTCTCCTCGAGCGCCTGATCCTTGACCAAGAACTTGGCGGAGTTGACCTGGAAGGTCGCCCGGTCCGCGTAGGGGACGCCGAGCATTTCGCAGATCACCAGGGACGGCACCGGCAGCGCGAATTCCTTGACCAGGTCGACCGGAGGCGCCATCCGCGCCATCGCGTCCAATTGCCGCTCGGCGACGTCGATGATGTGCTCTTCGAGCTGCTTCATGCGTTTGACGGTGAAGGCGCCGGTGAGCATGCGCCGCAGCCGGGTGTGGTCCGGCGGGTCCATGGCGATGAACAAGCCGGGAATCTGCGGGGACGGTTCCGTGGGGACGGGCATGCCTGGTGTCTCGTACGGCACGTGCAGGACGCCGATGTCCTGGCGCGAGCTGAAGCGGGTGTCGGCCATGACTTGGCGGACCGCGTCGTATCCGGTGACGAGCCAGCCCTCGTGGCCGTCGGGGAACATCAAGGGACTGACCGGGCGAGCGTCGCGCAGCCGGGTGATCTCGCTGGGCGGGGCGAAGGGGCCCGCATCGCGTTCCATGGGGAGGCCGTGCGGGATGGGAACCGTTCCACTCATCGGATTGCCTTTCGTATCGGTTGTAGCGACCACGGTCGCCGACCGACCTGTCATGCGACTGACACGGCTCTGACACCGGAGACGTGGTCGACAGGCCCCAGACCGCTGTCCGAGCGACGCGTGAATCGTGCGGTGACGAGGCGAAATTCGACGGCGTACCGGCCTTCCGCGCCAGATCGGCGGCCGGACGTCCGTCGATGGACCATGGCAAGATCAGCCGGGTGCAGATCGGGATTCTTGGACCATTCGAGGTGCGCACGGACGACGGTGTTCTCGCCGACGTGCCGGGCGCGCGGTTGCGCGGGCTGTTGATCGCGCTCGCGCTCGAACCGGGTCACGCGGTCCCGAAAGCCACGCTCGTCGACTGGATCTGGGGTGAGAACCCACCCGCTGACGCGGCGAATGCCCTGCAACGCTTGGTTTCCCGGCTGCGGAAGGCGCTGCCGGACGGGGCGATCGAGGGCCAGCCGGACGGCTACCGGCTACGGGTGGAACCCGATGCCGTCGACGCGGTGCGGTTCGAACGCCTCCTCGCCAAGGCCCGCAACGACGAGGATTCAGTCCGGCGGCTGCGCGAGGCCCTCGCACTGTGGCGCGGCGCGGCCATGCAGGACATCGGTTTGCGGGAGAGCGCGGCGTTCGACGCGGCGGTCACTCGTCTCGAGGGGCTGCGGCTGACCGCCATGGAGGATCGGTTCGATGCGGAGATCGGCCTCGGCCACGGCGCGGAGCTGGTCACTGAGCTGACCGACTTGGTGGCCGCGCATCCGGTGCGCGAACGGCTCGTCGCCGCGTTGATGCGCGCCCTCGTCGCGAGCGGTCGTGACACCGAGGCGCTGCTCGTGTTCGAGCGCACCAGAGAGACCCTGGCCGACGAGCTCGGTGTCGACCCCGCACCGGAGCTGTCCGCATTGCACGTCGCACTGCTGCGTGGCGAGTTGGGACGGCGGGAGGACAACCGCAAGACCAACTTGCGCGCCGAGCTGACCAGTTTCGTCGGCAAGAACGCCGATGTCGCCGCGGTCCGCGAACTCAACGCCGAACATCGGCTCACCACGCTGATCGGACCCGGCGGCTCGGGAAAGACCAGGCTGGCCACCGAAACCGCGCGCACGTTGCTCGGTGATCTGCCGGACGGTGTCTGGCTCGTCGAGCTCGCGGCCATCGGCGCCGATGGTGACACGGGCGGCGGCAACAACGTCGCGCAAGCGACCCTCGCCGCGCTCAAAATGCGCGATGCGCTGCTCGGCGAGGCGCCGGACGCCGAGCCGACCGACCGGGTCGTCGCGGCGATCCGTGAGCGGTCGATGTTGCTGATTCTGGACAACTGCGAGCACGTGATCGAGTCCGCGGCGGCGTTCGCCCACCGAGTGCTCGGGGAGTGCAGGCAGCTCCGGATTCTGGCGACGAGCAGGGAACCGCTCGGCATCACCGGTGAAGCGCTATGGCCGGTCGTGCCATTGGCCCTGCCCGCGGAGGACGCCGACCCCGGCGAGATCGAGTCCGCCCCGGCCATCCGGCTGCTGGTGGACCGAGCGGGTGCGGTGAACAAGGACCTCGCGACCGACGCGGGCACCTTGTCGACCGCGGCGCGCGTCTGCCGGGCGCTGGACGGGATGCCGCTGGCCATCGAACTCGCCGCGGCCAGGTTGCGCACCATGTCCCTCGATCAGCTCGCGCATCGGCTCGACGACCGGTTCCGCCTGCTGACCGGCGGAAGCCGCACCGCGCTGCCGCGGCACAAGACGCTGCGCGCGGTGGTCGACTGGAGCTGGGAGCTGCTCAGCGACGCCGAGCGAGCGGTGCTGCGCAGGCTCGCCGTGTTCTCGGGCGGCGCGAGTTTGGAAGCAGCCGAGCGGGTTTGCGCTGGCGATGCGGTCGACACGGGTGACGTGCTCGAATTGCTGACCGCGCTGACCGAGAAATCGCTGGTGCTCACCGTGGACGACCGGGCGCCGCGCTACCGGATGCTCGGCACGATCAAGGAGTACGCCGAGCAACGTCTCGCCGAGGCGGGGGAGTCGGATCGGGCACGGCGTGCGCATCTCGCGTATTGCACCGAACTCGCCGAGATCGCGGATCCCCATCTGCGCCGCGCCGAGCAACTGACATGGCTGGCCACGCTCGAGGCCGAGCACGACAACATTGCCGCCGCGATGCGCGGCGCGCTGGCCGCCGGTGACGCGGACGGGGCAATGCGGCTCGCCGCCGCCGCGGGCTGGTACTGGTGGCTCGCCGGGCACAAGGCCGAGGCCAACGAACTGATCATGGCGGCGGCGGCGATGCCCGGCGAGGTGGCGGACGAGACAAGGGCCATGGTGTACGCGTTCGTCGTGCAGTTCGTCACCTCCGGGCCGCAGAGCGACCAGTATCAGGCGGAGGAGTGGATACGCAAAGGCTACGAACTGAGCAGGAAGATTCGGACCCATCACCCGGTGCTGAGGGTGCTCACCCCGCTGGAACGCCTGTTGCACGGGCCGGACGCTTTCTTGCCCGCGTGGGAAGCGCTGCTGGACGACGAGGACCCTTGGGTGCGCGCCCTCGGCAGGCTGCAACTCGGCAAGACGCGCATCCAGCTGGGGCAGGGCGGCCGGGAGGCTGACACATGTCTCGAGGACGCGCTCGACGAGTTTCGCGCGCTCGGCGAACGGTGGGGGATTTCGTTCGCCCAGACCGAGCTGGCGAATCGAATCGCCGTGCGCGGCGAGTTCGCCGCCGCGTGCGAGCACTACGAACAGGCGATCGCGATCGTCGCCGAGATCGGCGCCGTCGAGGACGTCGTGCCGATGCGGTCGCGGCAAGCCCAGTTGTACTGGCTGTCCGGCGATGTGGAGTCGAGCGCGGCGGCGATGGCGGAGGCACAGCGGTTCGCGGAACGCGTCTCCTGGCCGATCGTGCTCGCCGAGCTGGCGCTGTCGAAGGCAGAGCTCGCACGCTGGAGCGGCGACGCCGAACAGCTACACCGGCAACTCGACGTCGCGACCGCGATACTGGGCGATGACGCCGAGCGGGCGAATATCCGCGCGCTGAAACACGATCTGCTCGGTTACCTTGCCGAGGATTTCGACGAGACCCGTGCGCATCGCGTCGCGGCTTTCCACGCGGCATCCGAGGTGGGGTACCCACTCCTGATCGCCCAGGTGCTCGTCGGGATCGCGGATCTGGCGCTGCGTTCCGAACAATACGAACAAGCCGCACGGCTGCTCGCGGCGAGCGCCGACCTGCGCGGCCTGCCGGATCGTTCCCACCCGGACGTGGCCCGGATCGAGCAGGCAGCGCGAAACCGCCTCGGCGACAAGGGGTTCGCCGAGGCGGTGCGGGAGGGTACGGAGACGAGCTGGAGCGAGCTGGTCGCGGTCACGCTCGCTTCGTGAATGTGGAACGCGCCCACAGGTATCCGACGACAGCGATACCGACGCACCAGGCGACCGCGGTGAGCGCGTCGCCGGTGTCCGGCGCGCCGACGAGCAGCCCGCGCATGGTTTCGATGATCGGCGTGAACGGCTGATACTCCGCGAACTGCCGCAGACCCGGGCCCATCTTCTCCGCGGGCACGATCGCGCTGCTGAAGAACGGCAGCATGACCAGCGGCACGGACGCCATACCCGCCGTCTCCGGAGACTTCGCCGCCAAACCCAGGGCGATCGTGAGCCAGCCCGCCGCGAAACCGAGCAGCACGACCATGCCGACGACGCCGAGCCAATCGAGGACATTCGCCGACGGATCGAATCCCAGCAGGAACGCCACGCCGAGGAGGGCGGCGATGGCGACCAGGTTGGTCAACACGGTGGCGACGACGTGGCCGGTCAGCACCGCGCCACGGGAGACGTCCATGACCTTGAACCGGTTGATGATGCCCGTCGTCATGTCGGAGTTCACCGCGGTCGCGGTGGCTCCCAGCCCGTAGCAGACGGCCAGCAGGATCAGTCCCGGCGTCGCGTAGTCGATGTAGTCGACGCCGACGTCGAACGCGTCGCCGAACATGTACACGAACATCAACATGATGATGATCGGCATCAGGACCGCGTTGAACACCGAAGTCGGGTTTCGGGCGATGTGTTTGAAGTTGCGGCGCAACATGACCATCGAGTGGGACTGGGTGCTCATTTCGCGAAAACCTCCGTGGTGTGGCCGGTCAGGGTGAGGAAGACGTCGTCGAGGTCGGGGGTGTGCACGGAGAACTCCTCGGCGCTGAGCGAGTACTCGTCGAGCCGGTCCAGCAGGGCGCGGAGCGACCTCGTCCCGCCATCGCTGGGAACCCGCAGGGTCAGCGCCTCGTCGTCGCGCGTGGAGTCGGGGAAGAGACGCGCGGCCGCGTCGAGCTGGGCGACCTCGGTGAACCGGAGCCGGACGTGGGTTCCCGGGATCTGGCGCTTGAGTTCGTCGGGAGTGCCCTCGGCGACCAAGCGGCCGTTGTCGAGCACCGCGATGCGGTCGGCGAGCTGGTCCGCCTCCTCGAGGTACTGCGTGGTGAGGAAGATGGTCACGCCGTCGGCCACCAGGTCACGGATGATCGACCACATGGTGCGGCGGCTGCGCGGGTCCAATCCCGTCGTCGGCTCGTCCAGGAAGATGATCCGCGGGCTGCCGACGAGCGTCATCGCCAGGTCGAGCTTTCGGCGCATACCGCCGGAGTAGGTCGACGCGGGCTTCTGCGCCGCCTCGCTCAGCTCGAAGCGTTCCAGCAGCTCGGTGACGATCCGCTTGCCCTCTTTGGCCGGGGTTCCGGTGAGGTCCACCATCAGTTGCAGGTTCTCCCGCCCCGTCAGCAGCTCGTCCACCGCCGCGAACTGACCGGTGACCCCGATCGCCGCGCGCACGGCCTTCGCCTCGGTCGCGATGTCGTGGCCCGCGACCCGTATCGACCCGCCGTCCGCCGCGATCAGCGTGCTCAGCACGTTGACCGTCGTCGTCTTACCCGCCCCGTTCGGGCCGAGCAGGGAAAAGATCGTGCCCGCACGGACATCCAGATCGATGCCGTCGAGCACGACCTTGTCCCCGTAAGCCTTTCGCAGTCCGGAGACCGCAATCGCTGAATTCGTCATGCGACAACCATCGGCGCCCGACCTGACACCCACCTGTCACGCCGCTGTCACGACCACTGACACGACGATTATTCGTTTCGCCCGGGCTGCGGTGGTGTCGCGAGCATCGACGGGGCTCATGTCGAACGGTTCCGCGTCCAGGTCAGCTCATGGGCGTACGCGGGCCTGACATTTCGCCGCTTCGTGTCGTCGTTCTGGTGAGGCGGTCGAAACCCGGTGTTCCGGTGACTGCCGAATCGCACGCAACCGGGACGTCACGCCGCCCCACCAACGAGGCAGGTCGGGAGTCCCTGCCAGTGAGGAGAAGATCATGTCGTACGAGAGGTCCGCCATCAGCAGGATGGTCAGCGCAATGGCCGGCGCCCTGCTGGTCGGAGGTGGGCTGACCGCCTGCGGCGCGGACACCGCCGAGACGGCCGCGCCGCAGAAGCGGATCGAGATCATCGAGGCAGCCGCTCTGACCGATCAGCTCGCGGGCGCGGACCTCGACAAGCCCGGCGCGAGTCTCGGTGATCTGACTGTCTACTCGGGCGGTATCCACCAAGATGGTCGCCAGATCGGGCACGGTGGTGGAGCATGCCAGAACGTCCATATCGAGGGTGCCGAGATCACCATGCAATGCGTGCTGACCGCTCAGCTCGAACGGGGATCGCTGACCATGCAGGCGGTGTGGGTCCAGGGTACGAGCCCGCTCGATCTGGCGATTACCGGTGGTACCGGCGCATACCGCAACGCGACCGGCATCGCTCGGTTCTGGGAAATCGGGACACCGAACGAGCGAATGCGTGCCGAGATCACGCTTCCCGCAGAGGAGTGACCGGCCGACGAGGGTGACCCTCGCCTTCGCGAGTCGAGTGCGCCACAAGATGATTCAGGGCTCGACAGGGCGTTTCAGGATTCTCGGTGTGGTGCGGCCCAGACCAATCCAGCGGCTTCCGCCGCCTCACCGAGACGTTTGTCGTAGGCGACGAGCGCGGTCAGGTCTGCGGCCAACTCGAGGGCCGTGGCCAGGTGGATCGCGTCCAGACTGCGCACGGTTGCCGGTGATACCGCGGCAGCGTTCGCCCGGACGATTCCATCGATCTCCACCATGTCGACTCGCGCCAGCACTGTGGGAACGTGCACGAGATCTGCGGGTTCGGCGGCCCGCACGGCACGGACCAGTTCGACTTCTACGAGCGCCGACGCGACCCAGGGGAGGTCCGAGTGTTCTTGGAGCCAGCGCACGAGTGCGGCGGTCTCGGCTTCCGGGTGGACCAGTTTGACCAGCGCGCTGGTGTCGAGATACAGCATCAATACCGCTCGTCGTCGCGCAGTTCCTGCAACGTCGCACTGGCGCGGCCCGCATTGTCCACGGGTGCTCGATCGATCCGACGGCGAAGGTCGGCGAGCAAGTCGGCGCGGCCCCTCGACGCGGGCCGCATCCGGCCTTCGGCCGTCAGACGAGCCCGCACATCGCGGGTCGGATCCACCGGAACGATTCGGCCGATGACAGTGCCACGCTCGGTGATATCGACTGTCTCGCCTGCCTTGACCAGCGCCAATGTCCGTGCGGTGTGATGTGACAGTTCACGGATCGGAATGGCGGTCATGCCATGAGTGTGCCACAAAAATGTGTCACAAGCGCGGGGGTTGATCGTTCCGGATAGACCCGCGACACGCTGTCGAAGGAGCCGTTTCGGGTCGTCAGTCGAGCACCGGATCTTCGGCGGGAGAGCAGGAGCGGGGCCGTGCCGGAGGAGCGGCGCGAGTGGCTGGAATTGTGAGACCGTGGAAGATATGAACCGGCTCGGGAAAGCGACCTCACCGTATCTGCGCCAACACGCGGACAACCCGGTGCACTGGTGGGAGTGGGATGCCGAGGCGCTCGCGGAGGCTCGCAGGCGCGATGTGCCGATCCTGCTCTCCATCGGTTACGCCTCCTGTCACTGGTGCCACGTGATGGCGCACGAGTCGTTCGAGGACGAGGCGACCGCGGCGCTGATGAACGACCACTTCGTCTGCGTGAAGGTGGACCGCGAGGAACGCCCGGATCTCGACGCGATCTACATGAACGCCACCGTCGCCATGACGGGACAGGGCGGCTGGCCGATGACCAGCTTCCTGACCCCGGATGGCGAGCCGTTCTACTGCGGCACCTACTTCCCGAAGCATCCGCGCGGCGGGATGCCCTCGTTCGGCCAGCTGCTCACCGCCGTCAGCGACACCTGGCGCAATCGGCGCGAGGAGGTCGACAAGGCATCGGCGCAGGTCGTCGAGGCCCTGCGCGCGCAGGCCGCCGGGCTGCCCGACGCCGACCTGAACGTTTCACCCGAACTGCTCGATCACGCGGTGGCCGCGGTGCTGCGCGACGAGGACGCTGAGCACGGCGGCTTCGGCAGGGCGCCGAAGTTCCCGCCGTCCGCCCTCATGGAGGGGCTGCTGCGCAGTTGGGAGCGCACCGGCGACGCGACTGTGCGCGACGTCGTGCACCGCGCGGCCGACGCGATGGCGCGCGGCGGCATCTACGACCAGCTGCGCGGCGGCTTCGCCCGCTACTCGGTCGACAATCGTTGGCTGATACCGCATTTCGAGAAGATGCTGTACGACAACGCGCAATTGCTGCGCGCCTACGCGCATCTGGCACGCCGCACACCGCACGCGCAGGATTCGCTCGCGCTGCGCGTCACCTGCGAGACCGCGCACTTCATCCTCGATGATCTCGGCACTCAGCACGGCGGGTTCGCCTCCGCGCTGGACGCCGACACCCATCTGGAGCCGGGCGGCCCCGGCGTCGAGGGCGCGACCTACGTGTGGACGCCCGCCGAACTGATCGGCGCGCTCGGTCCTATCGAGGGGGCTTGGGCCGCAGACTTTTTCGGCGTGACGACGGCGGGGAACTTCGAGCAGGGCACCTCGGTGCTCACCCGCTACCGCGATCCGCGGGACGCGGCCGAACAGGAGCGGTTCGATCGGGCGAGGGAGGCGCTGCGCGACGAGCGCGACAAGCGCCCGCAGCCCGCCCGCGACGACAAGGTGGTCACCGCGTGGAACGGCATGGCGATCACGGCGCTCACCGAGGCGGGTTCGGCGCTGGGGCGGCCCGATTGGGTGGCCGCGGCGGATCGCTGCGCGCGGTTCCTGCTCGCCGAGCACGTGATCGACGGACGGGTGCGCCGCGCGTCGCTGGGCGGTGCGGTCGGCGCTTCGGCGGGCGTACTGGAGGACTACGCGTGGCTGGTCACCGGCCTGCTCGCGCTGTATCAGGCGACCGGCGACCCGGAACGGCTGGAGCAGGCGCAGCGGCTGCTGGACACCGCCGTCGAACGCTTCGCCGATCCCGAAGCGTCCGGTAGCTGGTTCGACACCGCCGACGACGCCGAAACCCTGGTCGCCCGTCCGCGCGACCCGATCGACGGCGCGACTCCCGCGGGCGCGTCCTCGCTGGCCGAGGCGCTGCTCACCGCCGCGGCGGTCAGCGACGTCGAGCGCGCGGTGCGCTATCGGGAACTCGCCGAAGCGACGTTGCTGCGCGGCGCGGTCGTGCTCGCCCGCGCCCCGCGCTCGGCGGGTCAGTGGCTCACGGTCGCGGAGGCGGCCGTGCGCGGCCCGCTACAGATCGCGGTCGCCTCTTCGGCCGAGAATGCCGACACCGCAACGGAATTGCTCGCCGTGGCGCGGGAGCTCGCGCCGGGTGGATCGGTGATCCTCGCGGGAGCGCCGGATTCCGCGCCGCTGCTCGTCGACCGTCCGCTGGTGTCGGGTGCCGCCGCGGCGTACGTGTGCCGCGGGTCGGTGTGCGATCTGCCGGTGACGACGGAGAAGGATCTGCGGGAGTCGTTGGGCGGCAGCTGAAGTCGCGTCCGCGCCGCGGTAGTGCTCGCACAGGCATCGAGCCCCTCGGTCCGGGTGCTAATCCGCTTCCGATGCAGCGCTTCGTATTTCGGTGATCGCGCTGACCGGTGGCTGGTCGTCGGTGGTGTCGGCAGCCGGGGTCGAGGTATCGGCTGACACAGGGCGGTCGGTGGTGTCGGCGATCGAGTCCAGGTTGTTCACGGGCAGCGGGCCGTTGTCGGAGGTTTCCGCGGTCGAAGCCGGGGCGTTGGCGGGCAGCGGGCGGTTGTCGGTGGTGTCGGCGATCGAGCCCGGGTTGTTGGCGGGCAGCGGGCGGTTGTCGGTGGTGTCGGCGATCGAGCCCGGGTTGTTGGCGGGCAGCGGGCCGTTGTCGGAGGTTTCCGCGGTCGAAGCCGGGGCGCTCGCGAGCAGCGGGCGGTCGGCGGTGGTTTCGGCCGCGGTGTCAGGGCCGTCGGCCGGTGGCGGGCGGTGGTCGGCGCCGTCCATCGCGGGCTCCGGGTCGCCTTGCGTCGCAGCCTGTTCGGTGTCGGTCCAACAGGCCGTCGGTTCCCGCATGCCGCGCAACAGGATGTTGTCGTAGAGCGTCCACTGCTCGCGCTCGTGCGGGGCCGCGGCCTCGATCACCGCGCCGCTCACCAGGATTCGGCGGGGCGCGTCCTTGGCTTCGGCCGTCAGGCGGGCGGCTTCGTTGACGGCGTCGCCGATGACGGTGAACTCCAGGCGGGTGTCGGTGCCGACGTCCCCGGCGAACACCTGCCCGCGCGCTACACCGATGCCGATGTCCAGCTCGCCGTTCGCGGTCACCTCGTCGCGGATCCTGCGGGCCGCGCGCAGTGCCGGAGTCGCGTTGTCGCGCAGCGCGATCGGCGCGCCGAAGATGCACAGGGCCGCGTCGCCCTCGAATTTGTTGACCAGCCCGTCGTTGTCCTCGGTCGCCGCGACCACGATCGAGAGCAGGCGGTTCAGCTTGGCGACGAACTCCTGCGGCGGCAGGCCGGTGGACAGCGCGACCGAGCCGGTCACGTCGACGAACAAGGCGGAGACGACGCGCACGTCACCGGTCAGGTCCATGCCGCCGGTGAGCGCCCGCTCGGCCACCTGCGCGCCGACATGCCTGCCGAACACGTCGCGCATCCGTTCGCGTTCGCGCAGATTCGCGGCCAGCTCGTTGACCGAGTGTTCGAGCCGCCCGATCTCGCTGCTGCTGCCGACCGGCACCCGGACGTTCGTCTCGCCCCTGCTGATCAGATCCAGCGCCAGCCGCAGCGTCCGCATCGGGCTGGCCACCGCGCGGGCCAGGATGGCGGTCGCCAGCGCGCCGACGCCGATGCCCACCGCGGACAGGTAGATGGCGGTGCGGATGCGGTCCGACGCGGCCGCGGCGGGGTCGGCGAGCACCACGATCAGCATGGCGAGCGGCATGGCGCCCGCGACGCCCCAGGTGACGATCACCCGAACCAGCACCGACGAGCTCCAGTGCATGGTGCCGCCCAGCACCGCCGACACCACCGGAATGGTCGGTCGGATCAGCCGGTCCACGATCAAGAAGGTCACCGCCGCCGACTGCAACGCGCCGAGCGTGAACAGCGCCGCAGTCACTCCGGGAGTGTCGATTTCGGTCAGGTGGGTGAACGTGGCGGACACGATGATCACGCCCGGTATCCACAGTGCCAGTGCCCGGATTGTGATCGCGATCGGCAGCCGCAGCAGTCTGCGTGCTTCCTCCGCCGTCGGCTTGCGCATCTGATCCAGCCAGCCGAAGTACCTGCCGCGGTCACGCATGGCCAAGCCGACGCCCGCGAGAAGTCCGACGGCCGGGTAGATCGCGACGAGGCCCATGGTGCGCATCCAGTCCTCGCCGAGCCTGCCGAAGAACCCGCTCAACCACAGGCCGGTGCCGATGACCGCCAGACCGCTGAGATTCGCGGTGATGACCACGGCCGACAGGCCCCAGCGGGCCTCGAGCGCCCGCACGACGAGCTTGGCGATCACGACGCGCGACCACCCGCCGGAGACGGTGACCGCCGGTGCGGCCGGGGACGGGCGGCGACAAGTGACACGAAAGAGCAGCTTATCCGGCCCGATGGCGCCGAGAGGCGGCAACGGATATCTCGTCTGTCAGCCGCTCCACACGGCGGTCGCCGAGCCCTTTCGAAAGCTCAGCGCAGCACCACCAACCAGATCGCGATGTAGTGACTCAACGCCGCGAGCACCGTCGCGGCATGGAAGAACTCGTGGTGCCCGAACACCTCCGGCCACGGGTTGGGCCACTTGGTGGCATAGAGAATGGCGCCGCCGCTGTAGATCAGACCACCGATCACCAGCAGGATCAGCGGCGCGATGCCGATCTGATTGTTCAACTGTCCGGCCACCGGCACGATCGCCCAGCCGAGCAACAGATACAGCGGCACGCCGACCCATCGCGGCGCGGTCGGCCACAGCAGCTTGAGCGCGACACCGGCGAGCGCGCCCGCCCAGACCACCGCGAGCAGCGTCTGCCCGGTGCTTCCCGGCAGGCCGAGCAGCGCGAACGGGGTGTAGCTGCCCGCGATGAACAGGAAGATCATCGAATGGTCGGCGCGCTTCATCCGGATTCGGGTGCGCGGGGTCTGCCAGGTGATGCGATGGTAGACCGCGCTGATGCCGAACAGCCCGCACACGGTGAGCCCGTAGACCAGGGTCGACCAGCCCGCCGTCGCGGAGACGGTGGCCGCCTCGGCGACCAACGCCATCACCGCCAGCGCGGCGATGCCGACCGCCCAGGTGTGGATCCAGCCGCGCATTCTGGGCTTGACCAGCGCGGCGAGCGCCTCGGCCGGGGAGGTGCCGACCAACTCCGCGTCGGCCGCACCGACAGATTCGGACACGAGAGTGACCTCCTAGTTAACCGATGAGTAACCTACGCCACCGTAGGTTAGCGCCGGATGCCACTGTACCGGGGAAACGCGGCCGATGCCGGAATCGCGCCGCCAAGGCGTACTGTTGGACGCCGTGGAGCTTCGGAGTCGGGTGCGTGGTCTGCCATACCGCATCTACGAGGCCCGGCTGTCCAAGCAGCTGGCCGGTAAACAACACCCACGCCACGTCGCGGTCATGTGCGACGGCAATCGCCGCTGGGCCAGGGAGAACGGGTTCACCGATGTGAGCCACGGCCATCGCGTCGGCGCGCTGAAGATCGCCGAGCTGGTCGGCTGGTGTTCGGACGAGGGCATCGAGATGGTCACCGTCTACCTGCTCTCGACCGAGAATCTGCAGCGCGATCCCGACGAGCTGGAGACGCTGTTCGAAGTGATCACCGACGTCGTCGAGGAGCTCTCCGCGCCCGAACGGGATTGGAGCGTGCGCATCGTCGGTTCGCTGGACGGGTTTCCCGAGCTGATCGCCAAGCGGTTGCGCACCGCGGCGGAGCGCACCGAGGGGCGCCAAGGCGTGCACGTCAACGTGGCGGTCGGGTACGGCGGACGCCAGGAGATCACTGACGCGGTGCGCTCGCTGGTGCGCCAGGAGATGGCCGCGGGGGAGACCGGCGAGGATCTGGTGCAGTCGATCACCGTCAACGCCATCGGCCAGCACCTCTACACCTCGGGTCAGCCGGATCCGGACCTGGTCATCCGCACTTCGGGCGAGCAGCGACTTTCGGGCTTCCTGCTCTGGCAGAGCGCATACTCGGAAATATGGTTCACCGAGGTCTACTGGCCGGAGTTCCGCAGGGTGGATTTCCTCCGCGCCTTGCGCGATTACGCGGCCCGACATCGCCGTTTCGGGGTCTGAAACGGCCACACTCCAGTACCGTCCGGTCTGTGCAAGTTCTGACGCAGACCCCGCAGGCGCCCGCTCCCGCCGCGCGCGGTGACGGACCGGTCAGGCGCCTCAGCTACGAGGAGTTCGGCCGCCGTTTCCTCGAGTACGCCGTGTCCGAAGAGCGCGTCGCCGCCGCGTTCGGCGAATTGACCGGAGCGGCCTTCGACGTCGGCCCGATCAGGGTCGGGCCTGCCAGGCTGGCCAAGGTCGTCGCCCATGTGCGCCTTGGTATTCCGCGCGTGCACCGGCGCGTCGGCGAGGTCATCGATTTCGAACTGGTCCTGCCATTGCGTGTCGGCATGCTCGTCGATCTCGGCATCGACCGGCACCGCTTCGAGGTGGACGGCACGGTCCACCTGCACCTCACCGCCCGCACCGCCGAACCACTCCGGGTCCTCATCGAGATCGCCGAACCCCGTCAGCGCGACGTCCGCGTCAACGTGGCGGCCGGCACCAAGCGCGCCCAACTCCTGCGCGTCCTCGTCGGCGTAGACCACGAGATCCGCCGTTTCGTCGCCCGCTACATAGCCACCGAAATCCGCAAACCGCACATCGCCTCGGTACTCGACATCGACGTCGCGACGCGCTTGGACCAAGCCTGGCGGTTGTAGTCGGAGTTCGCAAACCGCCTGCGGCGCCGCCGTGCGACTCGTGGATCGCGCGCTCAGGGAGACGGCGGCCCGGCTGCAACGCTCCGGTGCGGCGAGCTTGCGCGGGGCCGAGGAGGGGGACGACCCGTCCCGCTATCCATGCTGCTTCTGAGCGTCGTCGAAGACGTTGCGCGGTAAGCGATTACAACTTCCGCAGCCGGAGGCGGTTGATGCTGTGGTCGGCGTCCTTGCGGAGGACGAGGGTGGCGCGGGGGCGGGTGGGGAGGATGTTCTCGACGAGGTTTGGGCGGTTGGTGGAGTTCCAGATCTCCTTTGCCGTGGCGGTCGCCTGCTCGTCGGTGAAGCCCGAGTAGTGGTGGAAGTGGGCGGCTGGGTCGGCGAAGGCGGTCTCGCGCAAGGTGAGAAACCTTTGCACGTACCAGTTTTCGATGTCCTCGATGCGGGCGTCGACGTAGATGGAGAAATCGAACAGATCCGAAACCATAAGGCGCGGACCGGTTTGCAGCACATTCAGTCCCTCGACGATGAGGATGTCGGGCTGGCGCACACAGTGCAATTTGCCCGGCACGATGTCGTAGGAATTGTGCGAATACACCGGCGCGCACACCTCGGTCGCGCCGGATTTCACCTCGGTGACGAAGCGCAGCAGTTTGCGCCGGTCGTAGCTCTCCGGAAAACCCTTGCGGTGCATGATGCCGCGCCGGGTGAGTTCGGCGGTGGGATACAGGAACCCGTCGGTTGTGACCAAATCCACACGCGGATGGTGATCCCAGCGGGCCAGCAACGCCTGCAGCACACGCGCGGTGGTCGATTTTCCGACCGCGACGCTGCCCGCGACACCGATCACGAACGGCACCTGCTGGTCCGGATGCTTCTCCCCGAGGAAGGTCGCGGTGGCGGCGAACAAGCGCTGACGCGCGGCCACCTGCAGGTGGATGAGACGAGCGAGCGGCAGATAGACCTCCGCGACTTCCTCGAGGTCGATCTGTTCGCCGAGACCACGCAGCCCGATCAGTTCTTCCTCGGTGAGCACCAGTGGAGTCGATTTGCGCAGCGTTCGCCACTGCTTACGGTCGAATTCCACATAGGGGCTCGGCTCGCTCATTCGTGCCACTTACCCGACGCTCCGTTTCGGCAAACACGCACACAAGCCGGCTCGGCCCGGTGAGATTCGATCTAGCTTTCGCCGCATGGTCGAATTCTCCTCTGTACCGGCACTGTGTGAAACGGGGGGT
This sequence comes from Nocardia sp. NPDC050713, assembly GCF_040654315.1. Lineage (NCBI taxonomy): Bacteria > Bacillati > Actinomycetota > Actinomycetes > Mycobacteriales > Nocardiaceae > Nocardia > Nocardia sp. NPDC050713. The sequence goes on from NZ_JBFAHS010000005.1 coordinate 190,352, forward strand.
GTCGCTACTCGCTGGTAACCACCTCGATACCTCGGCCGGTTGCGGCTACTGTCGGCTGGCATGGAAGCGCACCCGCTCGTCACCGAGTACCTGCGACTCGGCCTGGCTTTCGACCGGCTCGAGGAAGGTTTCGTCGACGCCTACACCGGCGACCCGCAGCTGCGCAGGGAGGTGCAGAACGCCCCCGCGCCGCAGCCGCGAGATCTCGCGAAGCGCGCCGCCGAATTGCGCGCGGCGCTGCCAGACGCGGGCCTGTCGTCCGAGCGCGCGGAGTTCCTCGACGTGCACCTGCGAGCGCTGGAGTGCTCGGGCCGCAAGTTCGCGGGCGACGACATCGGCTTCGTCGACGAGGTGCGCGCCTATTTCGACGTCGACATCGCTCCGGGGGACGGCGAGGACTACCGCGACGCGCACCGCCAGATGGACGAGGTGCTCGCGGGCGACGGACCGCTCGCCGAACGGGTCGCCGCGCACCGCAAGGCGGACGAGATCCCGCCGGAACGGCTGCGCGCCTGCGTCGAGGCGTTCTCCGGTGCGTTGCGCGAACTGGTGCGCGAGCGCTACCCGCTGCCCGACCACGAGCACGTCACCTACGAGGTGGTCGGCGACAAGCCGTGGTCCGGATTCAACTACTACCTCGGGAACTACCGCTCCACGGTCGCGATCAACTCCGATCTGCGACAGCACATGTCGAACCTGCCGCACCTGATCGCGCACGAGTCCTATCCCGGCCACCACACCGAACACTGCCGCAAGGAGGCCGGTCTGGTGGCGGCCGGTCAGGCGGAGCAGACGTTGTTCCTGGTCAACACGCCGCAGTGCCTGATGGCCGAGGGCCTCGCCGATCTGGCGTTGCGTTCGATCGTGGGACCCGGCTGGGGAAAGTGGGCGCAGGAGATCTACGCCGATCTGGGTCTGCGTTTCGACGGCGACCGCGCCGAGCGCCTGTCCACGGCCTCGGCGAAACTGCTCGCCGTGCGCCAGGACGCGGCTCTGCTGCTGCACGATCGCCGTCGCGACGAGACCGAGGTGGCGGAGTTCTTGCAGCAGTGGAATCTGACGACACCGGAGCGGGCGCGGCAGTCGCTGCGTTTCCTTTCCTCGCCGCTGTGGCGCGCCTACATCAGCACCTACGTCGAGGGGTATCGCCTGCTCGGCGGCTGGCTGGACCGGGCCGCCGACGCCGACGAGCGCGCCGACCGATTCCGGCGGCTGCTCGACGAGCCGCTCACCCCCGGCGCGCTGCGCGTCATGTGAACGCACGACCGCCGGCGCGGGCGCGCGCTCGGCTACTAATCAGTGCGGCACGACGTGCCGCCGATCGAAGTGTCGTGCCTGCTCGTCGCGGCCTTCGCTACTGAATGACAGCGCACCCTTCTCCGGAGGACAGCGAACACATCAGCAGGGACAACGTCCGCAGCAGAGCATCGATCGGGTTGTTCGGCACGGAGACGAAATGCGGCATGGTGATTTCCTCGGGTTCGACGGGGACAACCTCACCTGTGAAACCGGTCCGCGCCGTACATGTCGTTACGGTCCGCGCGGCCCCCAAAACTGGTGGCAGGTCCGTCCAGCCGAGCGGTTTTTGATCGCCGTGAAGCGGGCCGTCCCGAACCCCTCAGGCGGCCGAGAAGGTGACGCGCACCGAGATCGGCTCCGTCTCCAGCGCCTTGATCGTCCACGCGAGGACCGGCCGCGCGATCCTGCCCGTGGCGAAGCTGCGTGCCCTTGCCACGACGTCGTCGTCGGGGACGAACGCCGCGGTGCCGGTGTACCAGCGGTCGCCGCGGCGCAGCCGGACCCGCGGGTCGGCGGTGATGTTGCGCGCCCAGCCCGCGCGGGGGCCGTGCTGGCAGATGATCCAGGCGCCCTCGTCGTCGAACGAGGCGGTCACCGGAACCCGGCGTGGCAGACCGGTTTTCGCGCCGGTGGTCTCCAGCTCGGAGACCAGTGCGGTGCGGATGCCGAGCCGATCCAGCGCCGCTACCGCCGGATTCGCGATGTAGCGGCCGATCAGCCTTTCGCGCTTGAACTTTCGCAGTGTGTCGCGTTCGGTCATGGTGGTGCTCCTCAGCGGAAGATGACGCAGGTGGTGGTGGCGTGGGCGACCAGGCGGCCCTGGTCGTCGACGACGCGGCCCTCGGCCGTCGCGGTGGTGCGCCCGACGTGGATGGTGGTTCCGGTGGCGGTGAGCTTGCGCCCGTCGGTGGGCACCGAGCGGATGTAGTTGATCTTCAGCTCCAGCGTGGTGTAGCCGACGCCTGCTTCCAGGGTGGTGTGCACCGCGCAGCCCATCACGGAGTCGAGCAGCGTCGCGCAGATGCCGCCGTGCGTGCTGCCGAGCGGATTGGCGAACTCGGGGCGGGTCGTCAGGCTGAAGACCACTTTGCCGTGCTCGAGCGCCTCGGTCTCCAGGCCGAGCAGGTCGCCGATGAACGGTGGGCGGTCCTCGAGCGACATCGCGGTCTTCAGCAATTCGAGGCCCGAGAGCTGGGCCGGATCGATCTGCGCGGGCGAACTCATGGATTTCCATCCTTTCGATGAACCGATCGGTCCACATCTGTCATGATTGGAGCATGGACCGATCGGTTCACGCAAGGTGACGGAGAAAGGACGGCTATGACGCAGGGGCCACGCGCCCGGTTGATCGAGGGCGCCATCGAGCTGGTGCGCGAGCACGGCGTGCACGGCGCTGGGCTTGCCGCGCTGCTCGACCGGAGCAATGCCTCGCGTAATTCGCTCTACCAGCACTTTCCGGCGGGCAAGAGCGAGTTGGTCGCCGCGGCGACCGAGGTGGCGGGCCGCAGGATGTCGGCGGTCATCGAAACGGTGACCCGCTCGGGGGAGCCCGCGGACTGGGTCGGCGCGCTCGTCGGATGGTGGAAACAGGCCTTGGAGACCAGCGCGTATACCGCGGGATGCCCGATCGTCGGCGCCGCGCTCGCCGAGTCCGAACCGAACGTGCAGGCCGCCGCGGGGAGCGCTTTCGCCGACTGGACCGAGCAGCTGACCGCCGGGCTGACCGGTCGCGGCGTCGATGCCGCGCGGGCACGGTCGCTGGCGAGCTTCGTGATCAGTGCGGTCGAGGGCGCCATCGTCCAGGCGCGCGCGACGAAATCGACCCACCCGCTCGACGACGTCCAGGACAACCTCGCGACCTTGCTGCAGATCCGCTGACCGGCCCGCTGCCGGAAGCTCGACCCTGCCCCAATAGACTGAGGCCCGTGACGCAGACGACCGCCTCTGTCAATACCCAGTCCCTCGGTGAGCTCGATCCGGAGCTCGCTGCCGCGATGGCAGGCGAGCTCGCCCGCGAGCGCGACACCCTGGAAATGATCGCCTCGGAGAACTTCGTGCCGCGCGCGGTGCTGCAGGCGCAGGGCAGCGTGCTGACCAACAAGTACGCCGAGGGCTACCCGGGCCGTCGCTACTACGGCGGCTGCGAGCACGTCGACGTCGTCGAGACCCTCGCCCGCGAGCGCGTCAAGGAACTGTTCGGCGCCGAATTCGCGAACGTGCAGCCGCATTCCGGCGCGCAGGCCAACGCGGCGGTGCTGATGGCGCTGATGAACCCGGGCGAGAAGCTGCTCGGCCTCGACCTCGCGCACGGCGGTCACCTGACCCACGGCATGCGGCTGAACTTCTCCGGCAAGCTCTACGAGGTGCACTCGTACGGGGTGAGCAAGGAAGACCACCGCATCGACATGGACGAGGTGCGCAAGATCGCGAAGGAGGCGCAGCCGAAGGTCATCGTGGCCGGCTGGTCGGCCTACCCGCGGCACCAGGACTTCGCCGCGTTCCGCGAGATCGCGGACGAGGTGGGCGCCTACCTGTGGGTGGACATGGCGCACTTCGCCGGTCTGGTCGCCGCCGGTCTGCACCCCTCCCCGGTGCCCTACGCCGACGTCGTCTCCTCGACCGTGCACAAGACCCTCGGCGGTCCGCGTTCCGGTCTGATCCTGGCCAAGCAGGAGTTCGCCAAGAAGCTGAACAGCTCGGTGTTCCCTGGCCAGCAGGGCGGTCCGCTCATGCACGCCATCGCCGCCAAGGCCGCCGCGTTCAAGATCGCCGCGACCGACGAGTTCCGTGACCGCCAGCAGCGCACCCTCTCCGGCGCCAAGATCCTGGCCGAGCGCCTCAACGGCGCCGACGTCAAGGACAAGGGCATCAGCGTGCTCACCGGCGGCACCGATGTGCACCTGGTGCTCGTCGACCTGCGCAACTCGCAGCTGGACGGCCAGCAGGGTGAGGACCTCCTGCACGAGATCGGAATCACGGTGAACCGCAACGCCGTTCCGTTCGACCCGCGCCCGCCGATGGTCACCTCCGGTCTGCGCATCGGCACCGCCGCCCTGGCCACCCGCGGCTTCGGCGACGCGGAGTTCACCGAGGTCGCCGACATCATCGCCACCGCGCTCGTCGGCGGCTCCGATGTGGAGACCCTGCGCGGCCGCGTCACCAAGCTGGCCCAAAGCGTTCCGCTGTACCAGGGCCTGGAGGACTGGCGCCTGCTCGGCTGAGCCGTCTGTGTTTGCGAGATGCCCCTGCGGAATACCGTGGGGGCGTTCGCTTTTCGGCGTGGCGCACAGCCGCGGCCGCTGGGTGCCGCAGGACCACTCCGCCGCCGCTCTTATGTAGGGGAAGGGCGAAGCGCGGCTAGCCCGCCGATAGATCGATGCCCTTCTCCGCGGCGAGTTTCGTGAGCTTCTCCACCTCGTCGATGGCCACCGCGACGTAGGTGCGCAATGTCTCGCCATCGCGCCGCAGCAGGTACTCGTAGTCGCCGTCGGTGAGCAGGTTGTCGTTGTCGTCGTAGAAGTGCCAGCGGACCCGGACCCGCGTGATGAGCGACGTCAGATCGACGTGCTCGAGCAGTGTGTGGCCGACGCGGCTGAGGCCGAGCCGCTGGTAGAAGGGATAAGACTGTGCGAGGCCCTGCGCCATCTCGGCGTTGCTGGACAGCGAGCCCACGAATGCGTCACTGAGAATGGTGCCCGGCGTGCCCCAGAGGGCCGCGGACCGTTCGGCGTCGAACGCGCTCAACGCGGCCTGATACTCGTCGAGGAACGACTCGATTTCATCCCGTGTTGTCATTTCTCCAACCTACGGCGAACCTCCGCCTTCGCTGCGGACCTCGACCTCATCCATCCATGCGGGCACGGGCTCGGATGATCGATTCGTCCAAGTAGCGGGCAATGTCGGCGGTGGTGGCGGGGCGGATCATGAGGGCACGGTTGGCGGGGACTTCGCAGTAGCGGCCGTCGTCGGTGTCGATCCAGCGGAGTTTGCCGGTGCGCAGTGCATCGGCGTTGCGTGGTCCGAGCAGGACGGTGACGGTGCCCCGGGTCGTGCACGGCTGGCGCCAGAAGCGGCGGTAGCGGTCCCGGGTCGCGGCGGCCGGGCTGGTGCCGAACGGGTCGGGGCGTTCATCCGCGAGATCGTCCAGGAGATAGGTCCTTTCGGCGACGGTGCCCGACTTGTGGTCGGGGAGCAAGCGGACGAGTTCGGTGGCGAGCTGGTCGGTTCGGCAGCGGCGCAGGCGGATTCGGCCGCCGTCGGGCGCCGAGTTCTGCACCGCGACGACTCCGGAGCCACCCCGGTGAGCGCACCCGATGGCGCGCAGCTCCGCGCCGCCGCGCCGGTTATCGATGCCGAGAAGCTCGATGCGCCAATCCGGTCGGGCCAGCACTTGAACGGCGCGTTGCAGCGGCACGTGCTCGTCGTGTTCCAGCTCGGTGCGGAAATCGCGCTGGTACGCCTGGTATTCGCGGAGTCCGGGGAAGCGGCTGGTGAAGCGGAACGGGAACGGCATCCGATCGAGTCCGGTGCCGAACCACACCGCGGCGAACTGTTCGGCCGAGAGTATCCACTGCGCCATCAGTCGGCTCCCAACGCGGGCGGGACGGTCTTGGGCGTCTCGCCGATCAATTCCCGGCCGTGCTCCTCGGAGCGCAGGTACTTCGCCGACCGGTGCTCGCCGTCCTCCTCGGCGCGGGTTCGCGGGGCGGATGGCATGAGGCTCGCGTAGCCGGTGGAGCCGGGGACACCCGGGCGGGCCGGAACACCCGGTGGCGGTGCGGGATTCGGGGTTGCCGCGGGCTGGGCGGGTACCGAGGAGCCGGGGCTCGGTGGTGGCGCGGGAGCATTGGGTGGTGGGGTAGGCGCGGACGGACGCGCGGGGTCGTTCAGCGCGGCGGACGCGAGTGGAGGTGGTGGACCCGAGATGGGGGATGGGCCGCTGGGCGCGTTCGGTGCCGAGAATGTGGGTTGTGACGTGGCAAGGGGCGGGAAAGCCGTGGACGGTGCGGCGGGCGCGGGACCCACCGACGTCGGAGGTGGTGCTGCAGGCGTGGGGCCCACGGACGGTGGATGTGGTGCGGTGGGCGGGGAAGTCGGAGACAGTGCGGATGAGCTCGGCGGCGAGGCTGATGCGGATTGTGCGGAAACCGACTGTGCCGCAACGGCATCCGTATCGGCATCGGTCGGCTTCGCGGGACGCGCGCCGTTCTCCCCGGATGACAGGTCGTGATTCGACGCTGCCTCCTGACCGGTAGACGCTTCCGACTGTGCCCCCGCCGCGCCTTGTGCGCCGTTCAGGTCCCCGACGAGGTGATCGGGGCCAGACCCGGGTTGTCCCTCGGTCCCCGGTTTCGCGCCGTTCTCGGGTTGTGCGCCGGTCTCCGGCTGCGCACCGCTATCGGGGCGAGCGCCGGTCTCCGACTCCGCACCATGCCCGGCTTGTCCTTCGGCACCCGACTGCGCCTCGCCGCCCGGCTGCTCCCTGTCTCCGGACCCGGGCTGCCCTTCGGCGCCTTGCTGCGCACCGCCTTCCGGCTGCGCACCGGACCCCGGCCGTTCGCCGTCCTCGGGCTGGGCGCCGTTCCCAGTCTGTGCGCCGGTTCCAGGCTGAGCCCCGCTTCCCTGCTGGGTACCGGTCCCGGACTGCCCTTCGGTATCCGGCTGCGCGCCGCTTCCGAGGTGAGCTCCGGACCCCAGGTACGCGCCGTTCTCGGACTGGGCTCCGGCACCCGCCGAGTGCGGCTGCGCCAGGTACTCCGCCCCATTCCCGGAGTGCGCTCCGGTTCCGGCCGGTCCTTCGGCGCCCAACGCTCCGGCCTCGCTTTGCGAGCCGTCCCCGGCTTGCGTTCCCGCTCCGGGGCGCGTCCCTGGTCCGGTGTCGGTCGTGGAGGTCGGCGACCCGACCGATTCGTCGCGGCCCGGATCCGAAACCTGGTCTCCCGCAACGGACTCGGTTTCCAGATCCGTACCCGGCAGTGCTTCGACGCCACCGAGCCCACCGCTCCCGAGGAGCCCGTCAACCGCCGAACCACCCGGCACCACCGGCGACGGCAACATCGGAATTCGCGACGCCGTCGCACCGTACGGCTGGATGTACAGCCTGTTCATATCGTCGCGCGCCTGGTCCTCTCGCGCGTTGCGCTCCTCCGGCGCGACCGAACCCCCGCTTCCCGCAGTCACATCCGGTATAGCCGCCTTGAACTGCGCGGCCGCGCTCGCCGCCGCCGCGATCGGCTCCGATTGCCGCCCCAGCGCCGCCCCGAGTTCCCCCAATCGGCCGAGGAAGTCGCGGACACCGCGCACCGCAGCATCGGCCGCCGCACCTTCCCACCGCTGGTCGACCGCCCGCTGTAGCGCCGAGCCGAACTGCTCACCCGCGGCGATCACCACCGCGGACAGCGCGGCCCATGCGTCCTGGGCGGCGACGGATCCGCCCGGATTCATCCCGTCGGCGGCCGCTTTGATCTCCGCGTGGGAAAAGCTCTGCGCGTTCTCGGGATTGGTGATCGCGCGGCCGTCGGTTCCGTGCACTGCCATCGCGGTGGCCCCTTCCGTCAGTGCCGTTTGAACCTAATAGACGCACCCGCGCGCGGAGCGGTTCCACCGAATCTCGGGAAATCCGTTCAGCGTGCGGCCAACAGGGCGGGGTAGTCGCGCAGGTCGATGTCGTTGGCGGCGTTGTCGCCGTATTTCGTCATCAGGGTGAAGAGGCGGGAGCCGAGGAACCAGTTGCGCAGCCGGATGCCCAGCGTGGTGGTCGGCGCGAGAAACCGGCCCGCGTTGGAGTTGCCCGCGATCTTGGCGTACCGGCGCATGATCTCGTCGTAGCGGGCGAAGGCGACGGCGTGGTCGCCGTTCGCGAGCGCGAGTTCGCCCGCCAGCACGTACGCGCCGACCACCGCGAGCCCGGTTCCGAAGCCGCCCAAAGTGTTTCCGTACGCCGAATCGCCAACCAAAGCAACCCGGCCCGCGGTGTAGCGGTCCATCCGCACCTGCCCCATCGAGTCGAGGTAGACGTCGTCGAACTCGGCGAGCTCGGCGAGCATCCGCGGCACCTCCCAGCCGAGCCCCGCGTAGTGCTCGGCGACGATCTGCCGCCGGGCGTTTATGTCCTCCCGCGCGTACTCCAGTTCCGCTGCGGCGAACAGGTACAGCTGCTGGGCCTTCGAGCCGCCGCTGATCGCGAGCCGACCAGGGGCGTTGTAACCGTAGGCGACGGCCCGCTCGCGCGGCGTCGACGAATCGCTCCATGGGCTGGCACCGGCGACGCAGTAGTAGTGCCCGAGGTGCCGCACGAACTCGCGCTCCGGCCCGAACGCCAAACGCCGCACCCGGGAATGCATTCCGTCGGCGCCGACGACGAGGTCGAAGGTGCGCTCCGGTCCGCGCTCGAAGGTGGCATGCATGCCCTCGGCGGTCTCGGTGAGCCCGGTGATCGAATCCCCGAAGACGTATTCGCAGTCGCCCGCCGTGCGGCGGTACAGGATCTCGGCGAGATCGCCGCGCAGGATCTCCACGTCGCCGCCGGTGAAATCGCCGGACATGAGTGCGAGCCGGGAGCCACGTTCGTCGACGAACACCACGTCCGATGCGCCGGTGCGTCGCTCCCAGACCTCTTCCCACACGCCCATCCGCTCGAGCACAGTGCGGTGCGTGCGGCCCTTGAAATCGACGGCCTGCCCACCGGGCCGCGGCGCCGCGGCGCGCTCGACGACGGTGACGTCGAACCCGTACCGGTGCAGCCAGTACGCGAGGGCGGTGCCCGCGATACCGGCGCCGGAGACGAGAACGGACTGGTGGCGCATGGTTTCTCCCGAGAATCGAATTGCGTCCGCCGTATTCTGTTTCCGCCGGACGCAAATCAGCGTATGGTAGACACAATTCCGGGGTCAAGCCGTTAGTCCTGGAGGATTCGCCGATGTCGTCACCCACCACCGTGGAACTGCTGTGGGGCACCAGGCAGCCGCCGCGGCGCGGACCGAAGCCCTCGCTCACGCTGGCCGGGATCGTCGCGGAAGCAGTCGCGCTCGCCGACGCCGAGGGCCTGGTCAACCTGTCCATGCAGCGCCTCGCCGAACGGCTCGGCTACACCAAGATGTCGCTCTACCGCTACGTGCCCGGCAAGGAACAGCTCATCGCGCTGATGCTCGACACGGCGCTGGGCGAGCCGCCGGAACCGCCCGAACCGGCTGGCTGGCGGGAAGCCCTGCGGGGCTGGGCGCTAGCCATCTTCGAGCGCTACCGGGCGCACCCGTGGACGCTCGAGCTCGCCGTCGGAGCGCGCCCGATCGGCCCCAACGAGATGGGCTGGCTGGAGGCCGCGGTGGTCGCGATGGACGGCATGGGGCTGACCGGACCCGAGCGGCTGGACACGGTCGTCCTGCTCAACGGCCATGTGCGCAGCCTCGCGCAGCAGGTCGGCGCGGCGGGCAAGGCCGACATGGGCGAGCAGATACTGCGGCAGTTCACCGACACGATGGCCGCCGCGGCCGATCGCTATCCCGCGCTCGAGGCGGCCTTCGCGGAGGAGGCGGCCCGCTCGGCGAACCCGATCTACGCAGGCGAACCCGGCGACGCGCTGACCTTCGGCATCGAGCGCGTCCTCGACGGCCTGGCCGTCCTCGTCGCGCGCCGTGCCGCCGAAAACGACACCCCATCGAGCGGCCCGGCGGCATAAAGTCGAAGCATGTCCGACGAACTCCAACTTCAGCAGGACGCGATCACCACGGTGCGGGAATTCTTCGCCGCGCTGGAGCTCGGTGCGGTCGGCGAAGCGCTGGAACTGCTCGATCCCGACATCGTCTGGAAGAACACCTCGCTACCGGACGTGCGCGGCATCCGGCGCGTCGGCGGTGTGTTCCGTGGGCTCGATCGCCCGATGTTCGGCTTCCGCGTCGATATGCACCACATCGCGGGCAACGGCGACATGGTGCTCACCGACCGCACCGACTACTTACGGTTCGGTCCGGTGGAGATCGGGTTCTGGGTGACCGGCACCTTCGAACTGCGTGACGGCCGAATCGTGCTGTGGCACGACCACTTCAGCTGGGAGAACTTCCTGCGCGGCACTGCCGTCGGACTCTTCCGCGCGGCCTTCGCCCGCCGCTGAAGCCCGGCTGCCGATCGCCGTCGCAACCAACGACCTTCGCTGGCGCGAACCCGCGACCGTCACCGCCGACCGGCCCGGCGCTGGTTCGCCGTCGCGGTTCGCGCTCCGCCGCCTGTTTGCCCACCACGTGCAATCAGCCCGGCGCGCACCACCTTTCGGCGCTGTCGCCGCCGGTCGCGGCCGCGTTGCCGCGACCACGCGGTGATCACGAATGCGCCACCAGGTAGTCCAGGTAGAAGGGCCGTAGCTGCTCGGCCACCGCGCCGTCGCCCGCGTGGATGTAGTCGTCGATCAACGGCAGCACGAACTTGATGTCCGCCTCGCTCTCGCCGACGTTCCCGGCGGCCGCCTCGGCGGCGGGAATGCGGGTGAGCAGCTGCCACAGGTATTTGATGTCCCCGCGGCGCACGGCCAGCTTCACCGCCCGGTCGTGCAGCTCCTTGGACGACAGGTTCTCGAATTCCTCGTTACCGGCCATGATCCGACTCTAGTCGCGCTGCCGGACGAAGTCCGTCGAAAGTCCGCGCACGGCCGGAGCGACGGCGGAAGTACCCGTAACTGCCCCGGTGAGCTGCGGCGACAACCACTTCGGCGACTCCGCTGAGCCGCGCGTTAACGGGATCTTCACCGACACGACGGACCGTCCCCGAGCGCAGACCGGCCAGTCGGCGGTAACTTCGGAGATGCGGACCGCGTCGGTGTGGTTCGTACGGGAGGTCCTGACCGTGACTGAGCTACTCAGTACGAGGGGGCCGGCACCCGGCCCTCGTGGCATCTGACGCAAGTCGGATCCAGAAGGACGGACCGGTCCAGCGAGATCGTCCACGCGGGTGCCGTGTGGACACAAAAGGAGCCCACCGTGACTGCTGCACGCTCCGTTTCCGCCCCCTCGGCGCACTCCCGTTCTGCTGGCACAGGAAAGCGCGCCGCTGTCTCTTCGGACACCAAGGGGGCCCGCCCCTCGCTCTCCCACACTCCCGGTGCCAAGACCTTCGTCATCGACACCTCGGTCCTGCTCTCCGATCCCTGGGCGTTCACCAGGTTCGGCGAGCACGATGTCGTCCTCCCGCTGGTCGTCATCAGTGAACTCGAGGCCAAGCGGCACCACCACGAACTGGGCTGGTTCGCCAGGGAAGCCCTGCGCAACCTGGACGACCTCCGCCTGCGGCACGGCAGGCTGGACGAGCAGGTGCCGATCGGCACCGAGGGCGGAACGCTGCAGGTGGAACTCAATCACACCGACCCCACGGTTCTGCCGGTGGGCTTCCGCACGGAAAGCAACGATTCCCGGATCCTGGCCTGCGCCTTGAATCTCGCGGCCGAAGGTCGCGAGGTCGTCATGGTGTCCAAGGACATTCCGCTGCGCGTCAAGGCGAGCGCGGTGGGTCTGCACGCCGACGAGTATCACGCGCAGGACGTGGTGACCTCCGGCTGGTCCGGGATGGTCGAGGTCGACGTCGCCTCCTCCCAGATCGACCAGCTCTACGCCGAGTCCGTGATCGACCTGGATCAGGCGCGGGAACTGCCCTGTCACACCGGAATCCGGTTGCTGGGCACCAGCTCCAGCGCGCTCGGCCGGGTGACGCCGGACAAGCGCGTGCAGCTGGTGCGCGAGCGCGAGGCGTTCGGGCTGCACGGACGTTCGGCCGAACAGCGCATCGCGCTGGATCTGCTGTTGGACGAGAGCGTCGGCATCGTCTCGCTCGGCGGCAAGGCGGGCACCGGTAAGTCGGCGCTGGCGTTGACCGCGGGCCTGGAGGCCGTGCTGGAACGGCGCACGCAGCGCAAGGTCGTGGTGTTCCGTCCGCTCTACGCGGTCGGCGGCCAGGATCTCGGCTATCTGCCGGGCAGCGAGAGCGAGAAGATGGGCCCGTGGGCGCAGGCCGTCTTCGACACCCTCGACGGCCTCGCCTCGCCGGAGGTGATGGAGGAGGTGCTCAGCCGCGACATGCTGGAGGTGCTGCCGCTCACCCACATTCGCGGTCGCTCGCTGCACGACTCCTTCGTGATCGTGGACGAGGCGCAGTCGCTGGAACGCAACGTGCTGCTCACGGTGCTCAGCAGGCTGGGCACCGGCTCGCGGGTCGTGCTCACCCACGACGTCGCCCAGCGCGACAACCTGCGCGTGGGCCGGCACGACGGCGTGGCGGCGGTGATCGAAAAGCTGAAGGGACACCCGCTTTTCGCGCACATCACGCTGACACGCAGCGAGCGCTCGCCGATCGCGGCGCTGGTCACCGAGATGCTCGAGGAGTACGGACCGAACTCCTGAGCTGAGATCGAGGTGCGCCCGAGCTAACGTTCAGGGTGTGTTTCACCTCACATCGAGTGGGTAATATCCGCCGAGTTACCAGTTGGGCGACGGCCCGGCGCGTCGTATTCGATTCGCCGGGTCGTTGCCGAACATCGGCCTAGGCTGCGCGCGGCGCCGGTGTCAGGGCGCCGTCGGAGCCACACTCGAGAGGGGACGACATATGCACCACGCTCGACGCACGGCTGGATTCACGGTGGCGCTCGCGGCCGCCGCGCTGCTCATCGCGGGATGCGGTGACGACGACACGAACGACTCGGACACCGTCCTCACCACCCCGACCCTCGGCATGACGCCCAGCCCGATGGCGACCACGCACACCGAGGCGCACGGCACCGACAATCCCGATACCGATGACCGCGACACCGGGGATATGACCCCCGACGCCGCGGACCAGACCAGGATTCCGGCCCAGGGCGGCGGCGAAGAGGTGACCGTCTCCGGCGACATCTACGACAAGTACATGGAGGCGGGCGGCCCCACCGGCCCGCTGGGCGCGCCGCTCGAGGCCCAGGAGAGCGCCCCGAACAACGGCAAGTACCAGGACTTCGTCGGCGGCACGATCTACGAGCCCGAGGACGGCGAGCCGCACATCGTCTGGGGGGAGATCCGCAAGGCGTGGGAGGAGAACGGCGGCGCGGCGGGCGAGCTCGGCTACCCGATCAGCGACGAGACCGACATCCCCGGCGGCAAGCAGAGCGAGTTCAGCGGTGGCACCATCACCTGGGTGAACGGGCAGACCACCGTCACCATGAAGTAGTCGAACCCCCTGCGACGCCCGAGACAGCGCACCCGGCGCGTCTCGGGCGTCGTCGGCGATTCCCACCGGTAGAGTCCCGCGCCGCGGGCCGAACAGCTAGGTTGTGAGCGTGCAAAATCTCTTGACCGACCGCGAACTGCTCGAGGCGCTCGCGGACGAGGTGGAATCGAATCTGCGACGCCACATCGACGTGGCCGACGGGTGGCAGCCGCACGATTACGTGCCGTGGGACGACGGCCGCAACTTCGCCTTCCTCGGCGGTGACGACTGGACCCCGGAACAGTCCGAGCTCGGCGACGTCGCCAAGCTGGCGCTGACCGTGAGCGTGCTCATCGCGGACAACCTGCCCTCCTACCACCGCGAGATCGGCAAGTACTTGCGCACCGGTGCGTGGTGGCGCTGGGTCGGCCGCTGGACGGCCGAGGAGAACCGGCACGAGATCCTGATCCGCAACTACCTGATGGTCACCAGGTCGGTGGATCCGGTCGACCTGGAACGCCAGCGGATGGCGCACATGACGGCCGGATTCCGCCGTCCCGCCCTGCACCTGCTCGACGTTCTCGCCAACGCCGCGTTCGAGGAGGCGGCGTCGGCGATCCGGCACCGCAACACCGCCGCGCTGAACGAGAACCCGATGGTCACCGCCATCGCCGCGCGCATCGCGGCCGACGACGAGCTGCAGTCGGTGTTCTTCGCCGACCTGGTCGCCGCGGCGTTCGCGATCGCGCCCGACCAGACCATGCGCGCCATCGCCGACCGGGTCGCCGGTTTCGAGGTGCCGAGCGTGGCCCTGCCGGACGGTCGCAGCAGCGACGAGGTGCTGGCCGAGGCGGGCATCTACGACCGCGCCAAGGAAGGCGAGCTGGTCTTCGCGCCGCTGCTGCGCCGCTGGAACGTCTTCGACCGGACCGATCTCGGTCCCGAGGGCGAGCAGGCCCGCGCGGAGCTGGAGCACCTGCGCGCGTTCTCGCCCGCCTGATCGCTCAGGAGATTCTCCAAAGCGCACTGAATCGCCGAGGGCGCCGGACGAATTCGCTTCGTCCGGCGCCCTCGTGCGTTACTTCGTGTCTTCCACCTTCGCCATGGACAGCACGTCGAGGCGGCGGTCCAGCTCGGCCTCGGTGAGCTGGTCGCCGAGCAAGCCGCGATCGATCACCGTCTGCCGGATGGTCTTCTTCTCCTTCAGCGCCTCCTTGGCCACCGCGGCCGCTTCCTCGTAGCCGATCGCCGAGTTCAGCGGGGTGACGATGGACGGCGAGGACTCGGCCAGTGTGCGCAGCCGCTCCACGTCGGCGGTCAGCCCGCGCACGCACTTGTCGGCGAAGAGCCGGGACACGTTGGCCAGCAGGCGGATCGACTCGAGCACGTTGCGCGCCATCACCGGGATGTAGACGTTCAGCTCGAAGTGGCCGTTCGCGCCGGCGAAGGCGACCGCGGCGTCGTTGCCGATGACCTGCGCCGCCACCTGGGTGACCGCCTCGGGCAGCACGGGATTCACCTTGCCCGGCATGATCGAGCTGCCCGGCTGCAGGTCCGGCAGCTGGAGTTCGGCCAGACCCGTGAGCGGGCCGGAACCCATCCAGCGGATGTCGTTGGCGATCTTGGTGAGGCTCACCGCGACGGTGCGCAGCGCGCCGGAGAGCTCGACGAGACCGTCGCGCGCCGCCTGTGCCTCGAAGTGGTCGATCGCCTCGGAGAGCGCGTCGATGTCGGTCGACTTCACCAGTTCCGCAACGACTTTCGCACCGAAACCGGCGGGCGCGTTGAGGCCGGTGCCCACCGCGGTGCCGCCGATCGGCAGCTCGCCGAGGCGCGGCAGCGTCACCATCAACCGGTCGATGCTCGCGGCGACCTGGCGGGTGTAGCCGCCGAACTCCTGGCCCAGGGTCACCGGGACGGCGTCCATCAGGTGGGTGCGGCCCGACTTGACCACGGTGCGCCATTCCTCGGACTTGTCCAGCAGCGCGAGCCGCAGGTGCTCGAGCGCGGGAACCAGGTCCTTGATGACGCCCTCGGTCGCCGCGACGTGCGTGGCGGTGGGGAAGGTGTCGTTGGACGACTGCGACATGTTCACGTCGTCGTTGGGGTGCACGTCGACGCCGTTGGCCTTGGCGATCGAGGCGATCACCTCGTTGGCGTTCATGTTGGAGCTGGTGCCCGAGCCGGTCTGGAAGACATCGATCGGGAACTGGTCGTCGTGCTCGCCCGCGGCGATCTCGTTCGCGGCGGCGACGATGGCGTCCGCCTTCACGGCGTCGAGCAGGCCGAGATCCTTGTTCACCTTGGCGCACGCGGCCTTGAGCAGTCCGAGCGCGCGGATCTGCGCGCGCTCCAAGCCGCGCCCGCTGATCGGGAAGTTCTCCACGGCCCGCTGGGTCTGCGCACGCCACAAAGCCTGCGCCGGGACCCGTACCTCGCCCATGGTGTCGTGCTCGATGCGGTACTGCGTCTCCTCGGTCATGATTTCGACCCTATGCCGCACGAGGTCCGCGTGGGGCAGCCACGCCTGAGCGGAATCCCACACCGATCCGGCGGAATACCGTCCACCGGACCGGTGTCGCCGACACTCAGGAGGAGAACAGGACCTTGCCGAACGAACGGTGCTTGTGGTGGTGACCGTGCCCGTAGTGCGGAGCGGGCGCTCCCCACGCGGGCGCGGGGGCGGCCGGTGGTGGCGGCGGTGCCGCGTAGCCGGACTCGAGCCGGGTGAGGTTCTCCAGCTCGCCGTAGTCCAGGAAGATCCCCCGGCAGTTACCGCACTGCTCGATGTGCACACCGCTGCGGTTGTACGTCTGCATCAATCCACGACATTTCGGACACTGCATTTCCGCCACGCTAGTCGATTTCCGGCATGTATGCGGGCATCACGATATGACGGATGCGGTGGCTATCCGTCGGCACGCGTCCACCAAAGCCGTGTCCAGATCATCGAGTTCGCGGTTCTCGCGTGCGGCGGCGACCAGTGCCAGAGCGGCCGCTTGGACGGCGACGGCGCGCGCCGGAGTATCGAGCGCGGTCCACTCGTCTCCCTCCCGCGGCACCGCGACACCGTCGGCGGCGCGATAGGCGTCGAGAAAACGGAGCCAGGTCACGGGCTCGAGAATGCCCGCGGCGAAGAGGGCGGCGGGGCGGGCCAGATCCCACGCGGGATCGCCGGAGCCGAGGTCATCGATGTCGATGAGACGCCAGGAGCCGGTGTTCTCGTGGGGGTCGCGCACGAGCTGACCGAGGTGGAAGTCGCCGTGCACGAGCGTGCGTCGCGGCGCTGCCGGTTCGGGGAGCCGGGCCGATCCAGCTGGTACGGCGAACAGGTCGGGCAAGGCAGCGAATGCCTGGCACACGGTTGCCGCGGCAGCTTGGTCCGCTGCCGCGCCGGCCGCGCGCAGCCGGCGCATCGCCCGATGGACCCGGGCCGGGCCGCCTGCGGCCGGCAGGTCTCGCCCCGGTTCCGGTCGGTCGCGTCCTGGTTCCGGTAGGTCGCGTCCGGGTTCCGGTAGCGCGTGCAGCCGGGCGAGCAGCGTCGCGGCCGCTTCCCACGGCGCGGCGTCGGGGTCGTCGGGGTCGACCGGTTCGCCGTAAGGCCAGGCGGTGATCGTGTGGCTGCCGCGGTGTACCAGGAGCGCGTCGCCGATCGGCAAGGGCGGCAGCAGGATTCCGCGCCACCGCGGCGCGCTCGCCAAGCAAAGGCGGGAGAGTAGTGCCGCCGCATCGGTTTCCGCCGGGTGAGCCTTGACGACGACCGCGCCGATCCGGAGCACGAGCACGTCGGCGCGTTCGGTCAGCACGACAGGCGTTTGGCGCTGCGCACCCACCCGCGCGGCAACCTCGGCCATCGCATCGATGAGTTCGGGTGTGCTCGACCGTGATTCCCGGCTGGTATCGATCCCCACCTAGTCATCGTCCTGGGTAATCTGCCGCCGGGCCACGGCTCACCGATGTGTTCATCCTGGCGCTGACCGGAACCATCGCCCGTCGACCGCGACCGGCGTGCAGCCGCCGCCATAGTGCCCAACCCCGCGCGCCGAGAGTCCCTCTATGCCAGCGGCCGCACCCGGCGGTACCGGATGCGGCCGCGAGGTGAAAGCCGATCAGGGCATCGGAGGAACCGCGTGCTCGTCGCCGTGGAAGTCGACCGAGGAGTACTCGCGCAGCTTGGTCAGGCGATGGTAGGCGTCGATCATGCGGACGGTGCCCGACTTGGAGCGCATGACGATCGACTGAGTCGAGGCGCCGCCACCGTAGTAGCGAACGCCGCGTAGTAGGTCGCCGTCGGTGACGCCGGTGGCGCAGAAGAAGACGTTGTCGCCCGACACCAGGTCCTCGGTGGTGAGCACCCGGTCCAGGTCGTGGCCCGCGTCGATGGCCTGCTGGCGCTCCGCGTCGTCCTTCGGCGCCAGCATGCCCTGCAGCGCGCCGCCCATACAGCGCATGGCCGCCGCGGCGATGATGCCCTCGGGAGTACCGCCGATGCCGACCAGGATGTCGGTGCCGGAATCGGGGCGGGCCGCCGCGATCGCGCCGGCGACGTCGCCGTCGGAGATCAGGCGGATGCGGGCGCCCGCGTCGCGGACCTGCTGAATGAGGTCGGCGTGCCGGGGCCGGTCCAGGATGCAGACGGTCAGATCGGACACCGCGGACTTCTTCGCCTTGGCCACCTTGCGGATGTTCTCGCCGATCGGCGCCGAGATATCGATCACGTCGGCGGCGTCGGGGCCGACCGCGATCTTGTGCATGTAGAACACCGCGGACGGGTCGAACATCGCGCCGCGCTCGGCGACCGCGAGCACCGAGATCGCGCCGGGGGAGCCCTTCGACATCAGCGTGGTGCCGTCGATCGGGTCGACGGCGAAGTCGACGTCCGGGCCGGTGCCGTCGCCGACCTCCTCGCCGTTGTACAGCATGGGCGCTTCGTCCTTCTCGCCCTCGCCGATCACCACGATGCCGCGCATGGAAACCGAGCTGACCAGCTGCCGCATCGCGTCCACGGCGGCGCCGTCGCCACCCTCCTTGTCACCGCGGCCGACCCACCGCCCAGCGGCCATGGCACCCGCCTCGGTCACCCGGACCAGCTCGAGTGCAAGGTTGCGGTCCGGCGCCTCGCGGCGGCTTGGTGCGGGCGAAGATGCCGTCATGGCGGGGTGCCTCCCTCGGGTTGTACGTACGGGACGATTGTCTCATTTCGCGGTCGACCTCCCGTACACACCTGGTCGGGGCGGGTGGGGGTGCCTGGCCGCGCACCCGGCCCGCGAGTGGATACTGGGAGCGTGTCCTACCAAAAGCCACGCATCCTGCACGACTACAAGGATCTGTTCTTCTCGCTGATCCCCCTGGTGCTGATCGCCGTGGTCTTCGCCGGACTGGCCAGCCAGTGCAGCTTCGCCGCCAAGGGGCCGACGCCCGGTCGGATCCCCGCCTTCGATGTGAAGGCGGCGCTCGAGACCGACGCGCGCACGCTGACATTCCCGATCCGCAACCCGAGCGTGCCCGCCGACTGGACCCCCAACTCCGGCAGCCGCGACACCGTCACCGGCCAGGGCGGCGGTCCGGTCAGCACGGTCGGCTACATCACCGCCCAGGGCACCTACATGCAGCTGACCCAGAGCAGCGCCACCGAGGAGTCGCTGGCCCGCTTCGTGCTCGGCTCGCGCTACGCCAGCGGCGCGCAGCAGATCGGTGACCAGAAGTGGATCGTCTACGCCGAGCCGACCGAGGAGACGGCGTGGATCGCCGACCTCGGCGGCGTCCGGGTGCTGATCAAGGGAGCCGGGAACGAGGCCGCGTTCACGACGCTGGCCCAGGCGGTGACCGCCGCCCAGCCGATCAGCCGCTGAATTCGATTGCCGCCCGTTCGGTTCCCGATTAGGGTTGGCGCGACGCGAGATACGCGGATTCGAGGGTGCGGAGGTCGATGAATATGGCTGTCAACAGCCGTATTTCGCATGCCTTCCCTCCGGTCCGCTGAGTACGAGACGCGGGCCGGTCCTTTCGATGACCAGGAGCGTCACGTGTCTTCCCACATTTCCACCGGTGAGCAGATTTCTACCGGTGAGCACATTTCTACCGGTGAACTGAGCACCGAGAGCCTGATCCTGCGCCGCTGGACCCCCGACGACGTGTCCGCCGTACTGGCCGGACGCCGCCTCGCGCACTGGGCGGAGGACTTCCCCGCCGCCGGCGATCGGGCGATCGCCGGGCTGTTCGCCGACCATCCGCAGTGGTACGGCGAGTACGGCCACCGATTGATCATCGAGCGCGAGACCGGTCTCGTGGTCGGTTCGATCGGCCTGTTCTGGCCGCCCGGTGCCGATGGTCTCGAGATCGGCTACGGCACGATCCCGTCTCGGCGTGGGCGCGGGTACGCCAGTGCGGCGACCAGAGCGCTGACCGAATTCGCGCTGGGCGCCGGTGTGCACGCGGTGTACGCGGACGTGGAGCCGTCGAATCCCGGATCGGTGCGGGTGCTCGAGAAAGCCGGGTTTCGTCGCACCGGTGCGGCCGACGGCTTGATCCGCTTCGAGATGACGAGGAACACGCTCGGCTGACGCCCAGCTGACGGTCCACGGCGGGTGGCGTGCTCTCAGTAGCGCGCGCCGTCGCGGGCCACGACGTCGACGATCCGTCCGCTCGGGTCAGTCCTCGTCGGCCGCGCCGCGCGCGAGCGCGTCCTCGACCCGCTTGCGCGCACCGGCCAGGTGTTCCTCGCACCGGTTGGCCAGCGCCTCGCCGCGCTCCCACAGGGCGAGCGAATCATCGAGATCCATGCCGCCCTGCTCGAGCATCTTGACGACGTTCACCAGTTCGTCGCGGGCGCGTTCGTAGCCGAAGTCCGCGATCTCGGCCAGCTCGTCCTTGCCGGCGTCGGCCAAGGTCAGTTCCCTCCTGTGCGTTCCTCGTCGTCCCGGCGGGCGCCGGAATCGCGGGTGTTCGGCTTCCGAGCGCCGAGCGCCTGGGTGCCGAGCGCCGCCGCGGTCACGGCGCCGTCGGCGACCCGGATGCGCAACTGGCTGCCCGCGGGCGCGTCCTCGATGCTGCGTACGACGTGCCGTTCGGAACCGGTCACGCGCTGCACGACAGCGTAACCGCGAGACAACGTCGCGGCCGGGCCCACCGCCGTGAGCTTTTCGCGCAGGTGTCGCGTCGCGGTGGCTTCGGTGCGGACCGCGTGCTCGGCGCAGCGCCGCGCGGACACCCGCAGCCGTTCGATCTCCTCGGCGCGCCGGTCGACCTCGCGCAGCGGATCGGCGAGCACCGGGCGCGAACGGAGCTGGGCCAGCGCCCTGGTCTCGCGGTCCACCCAACCGCGCAGTGCGGCGGCCGAACGGCCGCGCAGCTCGCGCACGCAGGCCAGCTCCGCGGCGGCGTCGGGCACGACGCGCTTGGCGGCGTCGGTCGGCGTCGCGGCGCGCAGGTCGGCGACGTAGTCGGCGAGCGGGTTGTCGGGTTCGTGGCCGATCGCGCTGACGATCGGCGTCGTCGCGGCCACGATGGCGCGGCACAGCGCCTCGTCGGAGAAGGGCAGCAGGTCCTCGACGCTGCCGCCGCCGCGGGCCAGCACGATCACCTCGACGGCGGGGTCGCGGTCGAGTTCGGCCAGCGCGTCCAGGATCTGCGGCACCGCCGTCGGCCCCTGCACCGCGGTGTTGCGCACTTCGAAACGTACTGCGGGCCAACGATTTCTGGCGACGGTGAGGACGTCGCGTTCGGCGGCGCTCGCGCGGCCGGTGATCAGGCCGACGGTGCCGGGCAGGAACGGGAGCGGCCGCTTGAGCCGGGGATCGAAAAGGCCTTCCGCGGCGAGCAGCGCTTTGAGCCGCTCGATGCGGGCGAGCAGTTCGCCGACACCGACGGGCCGAATCTCGATGACCCGCAACGACAACGTCCCGCGCCCGGTGAAGTACGTGAGTTTGCCGTAGACCACCACCCGGCTGCCTTCTTGCAGCGGGATCGGGGAGCGGCGCAAGAGATCGGGGTCGCAGGTCACCTGCAACGACATGTCGGCCGACGGGTCACGAAGCACGAGGAACGCGGTGCGCGCTCCCGGGCGCGCGTTGATCTGGGTGATCTGCCCCTCCACCCAGATGGAGCCGAGGCGGTCGATCCACTGCATGACCTTCACGGCGACGGAGCGCACCGGCCACGGGTGTTCGGCGGAGTTGGCGGGGGCCGCGCCTGCCTCGGCGGACGGCTGGGGACCGCTCTGTGTCATACGGACAGGTATACGCGGCGGGGTTGGCCGGACCGTGCCCGGCCAACCACCGGCGAGGTCGTCGCGGGTGCGATCACTGGGCCCGGACGGTGGCGATCCGGTTCGTCAGCATGGTCACGAACGGGGCGCGCGCGAGGGTCCGCTGCTCGTAGTCCAGCAGCGCGGTGAGGTCCTCGACGGTCAGCATGCGCAGGCGGGCGCGGAGCTGGGCGAGGGTCATGTTGGCGTAGTCGTAGCGGGTCGCGACCTCGGGCTCGGCGATCTCGGCGGGCTCGTCCTCGACGGAGACCGTCTCGTCGGAAGCGGGTTCCGCGACGGGCTCGGGGTCGGTGATTTCCGGCACAGTGATGGTCTGCACCGGGGCGACGTGCCCGTTGGTCGAGCTCGTGGTCGATTCTTCAGCGGTGTAGAGGTCGAAGCGGCTGGTGCGGCCCGCGGTCGCGAAATCGTCGCCCGAGGATTGCTCGTCGCCGAGGTCCTCGTCGAAGGTCGCCCACTCCGGCTGTTCCACCGGGCTGTTGGACAGCCGCTCGAACACCGCGTCGCCCTTGAGCGCGAGGCTGGTCACGAACTGCTGGACGTGCATGGTGGTCTGCAACATCTGGCTGATCGCGGTGATCGGGAAGTTCATCGCGGCCGTGGGTAACCGACGGGTTTCTTCGAGGGCGTAGACGGCGGCTCCGGCGGCGACCCGGGCCAGAAACGGTGGTCGAAACATGCTCATAGCCTGCCCGATACGCCATGATCTGCAAAGAACTAGTGTCACAGACACTATTGTCCAGGGCCTGGATCACAGTCGATGACCCGGCCGATCCGGTCGATGCGACCATTCGGCGGTCCCCAGGTGCACGTACTCTGGGGGACATGTCTTCGGCCATCCCTTTGAACGTCGGAATCGCCCGCTCGGCGGGCGCCGGAACAGTCGATGCCGACGGTGGTAAGCGCGTGCTGCTAGCCGAGCCGCGCGGATACTGCGCGGGCGTCGACCGCGCGGTGGAAACGGTGGAGAAGGCGCTGGAGAAGCACGGTGCGCCCATCTATGTGCGCAAGGAGATCGTGCACAACAGGCACGTGGTGGAGACGCTGCGCGATCGCGGCGTCGTCTTCGTGGACGAGACCGACGAGGTGCCGAACGGCGCGGTCGTGGTCTTCTCCGCGCACGGCGTCTCCCCGGCGGTGCACGAGGCGGCCGCGGCGCGCGACCTGCACACCATCGACGCCACCTGCCCGCTGGTCACCAAGGTGCACCAGGAGGCCAAGCGCTTCGCGCGCGACGATTTCGACATCCTGCTGATCGGCCACGAGGGCCACGAGGAAGTCGAGGGCACCGCGGGCGAGGCGCCCGATCACGTGCAACTCGTCGACGGTCCCGACGCGGTCGACCGGGTCACCGTACGCGACGAGAACAAGGTGATCTGGCTGTCGCAGACCACGCTCAGCGTCGACGAGACGATGGAGACGGTGCAGCGGCTGCGCGAGCGTTTCCCCGCGCTGCAGGATCCGCCGAGCGACGACATCTGCTACGCCACCCAGAACCGCCAGGTCGCGGTGAAGGCGATGGCGCCGGAATGCGACCTGGTCATCGTGGTCGGCTCGCGCAATTCCTCGAACTCGGTGCGGCTGGTCGAGGTCGCGCTCGGCGCGGGCGCGCGGGCCGCGCACCTGGTCGACTTCGCTCGCGAGGTCGACCCGGCCTGGCTGGACGGCGCGCGCACGATCGGCATCACCTCCGGCGCGTCGGTGCCCGAGATCCTGGTGCGCGGCGTGCTCGACATGCTCGCCGAGCACGGTTACGCCGACGTGCAGCCGGTGACCACCGCCAACGAGACGCTGGTCTTCGCGCTGCCCAGGGAACTGCGCACCGCACGGAGCTGAGCCGCGGTCGCCGGTGCGGGGCTGCTCTCGGACGATCGTTGCGCGCTGGTCGGCGCTGTCTTCGGACCGCCGTCGATTACTCGGCGAAGGTGCGTTGTGTGAGGCCGCGCGGTGGGCGTCGCTGTCGTCTGCCGCTGGTCTTTCGGCGGTGCTGGTAGGCGCTGACTTCGGACGACCGCCGATCTCTCGGCGAAGGGTGCGCTGTCCGAGGCCGCCCGGTCGGTGAGCGTCGGTGTCGATCGCCGCTGATCTTCCGGCGCGGCGCTGTCTGATACCGCGCGGTGGGCGTCGCTGTCGTCTGCCGCTGGTCTTTCGGCGGTGCTCGTCGGCGCTGTCTTCGGGCCGCCGTCGATTACTCGGCGAAGGTGCGCTGTCCGAGGCCGCGCGGTCGGTGAGCGTCTGTGTCGATCGCCGCTGATCTTCCAGCGGCGCTGCGTTGTCTGATACCGCGCGGTGGGTCGGTGTCGCCGTCGACGACGCTGATCTTTCAGCGGTGCTGCGCTGTTCGGGCTGTGTGCGTCGGCGCCCGTATTAGTCGGCCCAGTGTCGAAGGTCGACGGTGTCAGAGACTTTCCGGCTTGCGCCGCTGGGTGCGGCTCGAATCGCGCTCGCGATAGCGCACATTCGGCTGCGGATGAGGCGGCACCTCGGCGCGTCCGCGCGCGCCGCGTGGCGGTTCGCCCTCCGTACGCGGCACCGGCGCGGGACGCGCGCCACGCGCCGCCGGTCGGCCGCGACCCGACGTGCCGACCCGGGGCGGGGCGTCGGCCACGGTCTTCGATGGGCGGCGGCCGGGACGCGGCGGTTCGTACTTGTCGGTGACCGGATCCTCGTCCACTTCGGGCTGCGGTCGGCGCGGGCGGCGGCGCGCCGATTCCGCGGGCCCGTCTTCCTCGCCGCGCTTGACGCTGCTGCGTCCCCAGCTCGAGCCGCGGCGCGACTCCTTGGAGCGCTCGGCGGCCGACTCGCGCCTGTCCATGAAGATGCGGGCGCCGCCGATGGCCAGCACCAGCGCGGTGGCGAGCATCATCGTCGGGAACCGGTTCACCAGCGGGATGGCCAGGTTCAGCAGGATGTCCTTGAGGCCGGTCGAGACGCGGCCGGTCAGGTGCTGGTAGGCCAGCGGAACCGCGAGGAAGAGCAGCAGCGGCGGCAACACCATGGCGGTGAACAGCCCGCGGAAGCGCACGGCGAGCACCGCGGCGACACAGCCGACGATATACAGCGTGGCGAAGCTGGCGGTGAGTTCGGCGTTGTCGCCGCTGGCATCGATCAGGAATCCCAGCAACGTGCACGCGACCGCGATCAGGACAGCCGCCCAGGCCGGGATTCCCGGCACCGAGGGCAGGACCGAACGTTGCGGCGCGGGCACCCGGGAACGCACACGTTGGGTAGCAGCCACGATATGAACAGTAACTGCCATACCGTTCGGTGGGGTTACGGCGGGGCCGTTGCCGACTCGACCGGATCGACTCGGGCTGCGTCGGCTAGGCCGAATCGTCGGCGTCGGCGAAGCCGACGACCCGCGGGCGGCTGTCCACCCGCTGGATCACCGGAGCCTCCTGCTCGGCTATCTCGAGCTCGTGCAATTTGCGCGCGGTGACCATGACCCGCGACTCGACCGACGCGACCGCGTAATTGAAAGCGTCGACCGCCTTGCCGAGTTGGTTGCCGAGCCGGTCCAAATGCCGTCCGGTCATGCAGAGGCGCGCCGAGAGCTCCCGACCCAATTGCTGGACCATTGCCATATCCCGGGACACGGCCTCCTGGCGCCACCCGAACGCCACCGTGCGCAGCAGCGCGATCAGCGTCGTCGGCGTGGCCAGGATCACGTTGCGGCCGAACGCGTACTCCAAAAGCCCGGAGTCCGTGGTCAGCGCGGCGTCCAGGAACGGGTCGCCGGGCACGAACAGCACGACGAATTCCGGAGCGGGATCGAAAGCCGCCCAGTACGCCTTGTCAGCCAACTGGTCGACGTGCGCGCGCAACTGCTTGGCGTGCCGCACCAGCAGATCGGCGCGCACGTCGGGGTCCTCGGCGGTGCTCGCGTCGAGGTAGGCGGTGAACGGGACTTTGGCGTCGACCACTATGTGCCGACCCCCGGCCAGGTACACCACCAGATCGGGCCGCACCGAACCGATGCGGTCCGGTCCGCCGTCGCCGCGCACCGCCCTGCTCACCTGCGTGGAGAAGTCGCAGTGTTTGGTCATCCCGGCGAGTTCCACCACGCGCTCCAACTGGATCTCGCCCCAGCGCCCGCGCACCTGCGGCGCCCGCAGCGCGGCGACCAGCTGACCGGTCTGGCTGGAGAGCTGATGCGAGGTGCGCTGCATGTTGGCGACCTGTTCGCGCAGACCCGAGTACGCGTTGATGCGATGGTGCTCGACCTGCTGGATGTGCTGGTTCAGCGCGCCGACCGCCTCGCGCAGCGGTTCCACCATGGCGCCGACCGCGCTCGAATGCCTGCGCGCCGCATCCTCGTTCGCCGCGTTGAGCGATTGCCGTAGCAAACGCTCGTTGTCGGCGGCGGCCGCCAGTCTCGCCTCCGCGACCGCCGCCCGCTGCCCGGCCCGGGCACTGTGGCCCAGCCAGCCCATTCCGACCCCAGCGGCGAACACCAGCAGCAGCGCGAACAGCATCGGTGCGGTCATAGCCCAGATAGTGCCGCACCCCACCGACATCCGAGCAACCAGCCAGCTGCCGTGCGGCCGCGCCGGGTGTCAGCGCACCGAATCACACCGCATCCGACGCATTTCCCAGCCAGCTCGAGGGCGAGTCTTACGAACACACGCGCGCCAGCGCGCCGACAACACAGCCGCGAACACGCCGTGCCGCAGGCGCGGCAAATTGAACTCTGTCGGTGGGTGGCTCTACGGTTTCGGGCCATGCGGATGTTGCACACCTCGGATTGGCACATCGGGCGTACCTTTCACGGCGTCGATCTGCTTGCCGACCAGGCACGTTCGCTGGCCGCCATCGCGGAGCTCGTGGCGGCCGAGTCGGTGGACGTGGTCGTCGTACCGGGCGACGTGTACGACAGGTCGATTCCGAGCGCCGACGCGATCGCGGTGTGCAACCGAGGTTTCGAGGCCATCCGCGCCGCGGGCGCGGTGATCGTCGCGACCTCGGGAAATCACGATTCGCCCGCCCGGCTCGGCGCGGGCGCGAGTTTCGCCGCGGCGGGCGGGCTGCACCTGCGCACCACCGTCGCGGACTCCGATCTGCCGGTCCTGCTGACCGACGAGCACGGCGAAGTGGCTTTCTACGGCATCCCGTATCTGGAACCGGAGATCACCCGCGCCGAACTCGATGTCCCGCAGGCGCGTTCGCACGCCGAGATCTTGGCGGCGGCGATGGCCCGGATTCGCGCCGACATCGCGACGCGGCCGGGAGCGCGCACCGTGGTGCTCGCGCACGCGTTCGTGGTCGGCGGCGCGGCGACCGGCTCGGAGCGCTCCATCTCGGTCGGCGGGGTGGAGACTGTGCCCCTCGCGGAGTTCGACGGCATCGACTACGTGGCACTCGGCCACCTGCATTCGCCGCAGACGCTGTCCGAGTCGGTGCGCTATTCCGGCTCGCCGCTGCCGTACTCGTTCGCCGAGAGTTCGCATCGCAAGGCCGTGTGGATCGTCGACCTGGATGCCGACGGCCTGTCGTCCGTGCAGCGCCGTGACCTGCCGGTGGTGCGCGGTCTCAGCCGCCTCACCGGGACGCTGGACGAGCTGCTCGCCGACCCGGCGCACGAGACGGCCGTCGACCACTACGTGTCCGCGACCCTCGTCGACCAGGCCCGTCCGATCGACGCGCTGCGCAAACTGCGCGAGCGCTTCCCGCACGCCGTGCACGTGGAATGGATACGCCCCGAGGGCAACCCGGAACTGCGTTACCGTGAGCGGGTGCACGGCCGCCGCGACACCGAAGTAGCGCAGAGCTTCCTCACCGACGTGCGCGGTGCGCCGAGCGCGGGAGAGATGAAGTGGATCGAGCGGGCGCTGGCCGCCGCCGTGGCCGAGCCCGATCGGGTGTCCGCAGCGCCCGCGCAGCTTCCGCTCTCCGGCGAGCTGACCGCATGATCACCGACAACGGAAGGCGCTTGTCCGAGCTGAGTGATCGGCGTGCGGCTGCGTCGAGTGGATGGCGCATGACCGCGCGGAGTGAATGGCGCGGTGGAGTGCGGACCGAAAGGCGCGGGGGCGCACCGAGTGAATGGCGCGGGAGAGCTCGGAGTGAATGGCACGGGCGTGTGCGGACCGAGTGGCGCGGGCGGTCGCGGAGGGTGTGGCGCGAGGCCGCCGCATGAGACTGCATCGGTTGGAGATGACCGCCTTCGGCCCGTTCGCCGACACCACGGTCGTCGACTTCGACGCGCTCGGCGCGGACGGGCTCTTCCTCCTGCACGGGCAGACCGGCGCGGGTAAGACGACAGTGCTGGACGCGATCGCCTTCGCCCTCTACGGCCGGGTGCCCGGCGCACGCGGTGAAAGCAAGCGCCTGCATTCCGATCACGCGCCGGAACAGACGCCGCCGCAGGTCGTGTTGGAGGCGACGCTGGGCGGACGACGCTTGCGGCTCACCAGGATTCCCGAATTCGAGCGCCCCAAGCTGCGCGGCACCGGCACCCGCACCGATCCGCCCAAGGCCACGCTGACCTGGTTGGACGGGCGCGGCGAGAACCTCTCCCGCATCCCGGACATCGGCGACGAGATCATCCGTCTGCTCGGCATGAGCGCCGACCAGTTCTTCCAGGTGGTGTTGCTGCCCCAGGGCGACTTCGCGCGTTTCCTGCGTGCCGACAACGAGGATCGCGAGAAGCTGCTCGAAAAGCTATTCGACACCGAGCGTTTCGGCACCGCCGAACAGTGGCTCGCCGACAAGCGACGCGCCTCGGCGGCCGAACTGGAGTCCCGGAGGCAGGGCATCGAACGGCTGATCGCGCAGATCCGCGGTGCGGCGGGTCTGAGCGTGACGGAGTCGGTCGGCGCGTTGGAGGCGGTGGCGTGGTCGCAGGATCTGCTCGCCACGGCTCGCACCGATCTGGCGCAGGCGAGTACGGAAGCCGAACGTTGCCAGCAGAATTCGGTCGAGCTTCGCAAGTTCGCCGACGAGCAGCGGCGGCTGGCGGAGTTGCGGCGCCGGATGGAGTCCGCGCGGGCTGACCTCGAGGAGTACGCGGCGCGCGCCGAGCACCGTACCGCGCTGCGTGCGGAACTCGAAGCTGCCCGTCGCGCCCAGCCGGTCGCGGAGGCGATCGACGAGGCGCGCGCCGCCGTCATGACCTCGCGTCGTCGCGAGAACGAGGCGAGCGCCGCCGCGGCGCGATTGGCTTCCGCGCTGCTGGATCCGGCCGCGGCCGACATCGGTGGGTCCGAGCTGGTCGGCTCGGAAGACATCGAAGCGGAAGATGATTCGGACGCGGTCGCGACCGGTCCGACGATTCGGTCCGACGCGGACCTCGACGACGTGGTCCGTCGCTGGAGCGCCCAGATCGGCGCGCTAGACGAGGTGCGGGCCGATGCGTCGGCGGCCGACCGGCTTCGTCGCGAAATAGATGATCTGCGTACCGAATCCGCCGCCCTGACCGAACGGATGACCGAGCTGACCGGTCGGCGCGAGCGCCTGCCCGCGACGATCGCCGCGGCCGAGGCGCGGGTGCGCGAGACGACCGAAGCCGCCGCGACTTTGCCGTCGCTGATCGCCGAATGCGAACGCCTCCAGGCCGCCGCCACGGCTGCCGTCGAATTGGCCGGTCGTAGAACGGATCTCGATCGCACGCGGATCGAGTTCGAGACCGCGCGCACCGCGCACAACGACGCGAAGGAGCGGGTGCTCGACCTGCGCGAGCGCCGCTTGGCAGGCATGGCCGCGGAACTGGCGGGTCAGTTGGTCGAGGGGGAGCCGTGCGCGGTGTGCGGCGCGGCGGACCATCCGGCCCCGGCTCGGCCCGCGCCGAGCGCCGTCTCCAGGGAAACGGAGGATGCGGCGGTGGCCGCCGAGCGCACCGCCGAGGAGAACCGCGACCGCGTCCACGCCCGAATCACCGGACTGGAACGCGAGATCGAGGCGCTGACCGCCCGCGGCGGCGACGCCGACCGCGTAGAACTCGCCGCCGCACTGCGCTCGGCGACCCACCGCTACGAGGACGCCGCCGAACTCGCCGCGCTGGCCGACGGATCGACGGCCGAACTCTCCCGGTTGCGCACCGAGGAAACGCGCCTGCACGACGACTTGCGCGCGGCCGAAGCCGGGGCCAGCACCGTCATCGCCCGCATCACGGCGTCGATCGCCCGCCTCGACGAACTCTCCGAACGTCTGCGCGCCGCCGCTGGCGCCGACGAGACCATCGACCGCCGCCGCGCCCGCCTGAACGGACTGGTCACCGACGCCACCGCGCTGCGCGCCGCACGCACCGCCGCGGCGTCCGCTCGCGAGCAGGTCACCGCGGTCGCGGATCGCGTCGAAAGTCTGGCGCGCGCCGCCGGTTTCATTCCGCAAGAATGGAACCACGACGCCGCCCGCGACGATGTCGCCCTGCTCACCGCCTACGCACGCGTCGTCACCGCCGCCTCGCGAACCCCGCAGCGGCAGCAGGAGATCGACGCGGAACTCCTCGCCGCCGAGAACGCCCGCGCACACGCCGAGAAGGTGCTCGCCGAGCCCGAGATCCAAGCCGCCGCCACCGCCGAACTCGGCGACTTCGCCGAGCTGGAGCGCGGACTCGCCGACGCGCAGACCCGGCTCAACACCGCCGTCGCCGCGCAGGCCGAGGCGGGACGGCGGGTGCAACTGCTGGAAGAACTCGGCGGCCAGCTGTGGGCCGAGGTGGACCGGATCGCGCCCCTCCAGCGCACGCACGAAGAGCTGGCCGGGCTCGCGGAAGTGGTCGCGGGCCGCGGCGAGAACAACCGGCGCATGTCGCTGCGCTCCTATGTGCTCGCCGCCCGCCTAGAGGAAGTGGCGCTCGCCGGTTCGGTGCGGTTGCGCCGAATGTCCGGCGGCCGTTACGAATTCGTGCACTCCGACAAGGCGGGACCGCGCGGCAGGCGCGGCGGTCTCGGCCTCGACATCCGCGACGACTACACCGGCGCCGTGCGCCCCGCCAAAACCCTCTCCGGCGGCGAGACATTCATGGCGTCCCTCTCGCTGGCCCTCGGCCTTGCCGACACCGTCGCCGCCGAATCCGGCGGCCTCGTCCTGGACACCCTCTTCATCGACGAAGGTTTCGGCGGCCTCGACGCCGACACCCTCGACGCCGTCATGGGCGTCCTCGACGAACTCCGCGCAGGCGGCCGCGTCGTCGGCCTGGTCAGCCACGTCGACGAGATGCGCCAACGCATCCCCAGCCGCCTACACGTCATCCGCGGCCGCACCGGCTCCCACCTCCAAACCACCGTCGCCTGAATTACTGGCGAAGGTCGTCGGGGTGCGTTACGGGGCGGACGTCGATCAGGCCGCTCAGGCCCTCGAAATCGGCTGGGTCGACGGTGAAGAGTGGCAGGTGGTGGACCGATGCGATCGCGGCGATCATCAGGTCTACCCTGCGCGGCTTAGGGTTTCGTCCCGCGGCGAGGACCGCCGCGATGACGTGGCCGTAGCGGCGCGCCGCACGCGTGTCGAAGGGCAGCGGCTCGAAGATGGCTTCGGCGTTCTGCAGCCGTTCGATCCGCCGAGCTCGTTCGGCGGGGTCGCGGGCATAGTGCGGGCCGGAGGCGAGTTCCGCCATCGTCGGGGTGCCCACCACCAGCTCGGCGGGGAGTTCAGCGGGTGCCAAGGCGTCGATGAGTACGAGGACATTGGTGTCGACCAGTCCTCGCTCCGGGACAGATGTCATTCGCTCTCGCCAGGCGCGAACTGTCCGAGCCGGTGGGCGCGGTCGTATGGATCGAAGATCGAGTCGTCCACTACCTCGGCCGCTTCGGCTGCCCAGTCGTGCGCGGCGGGAGAAAGTCCGACGAAGGCCGCGAGCACTTCGTCCCGTGGCACCGCGGTCCGCCGACGGGTGCGGCGGTGCTCACCGGTCAGTCTGCTGCGCTCGACGCCGCATCGTCGGCTGCGGTGGTTGCCGCAGCGGTAGCCGCTGTGCCGCTGCTGCGAGTATTCGCGTCGGCCGTGGCCGCGCCGCCGCTCGGTGTGTCCGCCGTGGCGCCTTCTTCGTCGACCGCGGCTGTGGTTCTGGAACGACTGGCCGTCGTGTCCTCGGTTGCACTCTCCGGCGCCGCACTCCTCGACCGCAGTAGCACCACCGTGAGTGCCACGCCGAGCGCGGCCAAGGCGGCGGCGGTGGCGAAGGCTGTGGTGAGGCCGGTGCGGTAGGCGGTGTCGGGGGAGGTGGTGGCGCGGGTGGCGATCAGGTCGGCGAGCAGGAGGAGGGCGGTGACGCCGAGGCCGGAGCCGACGCGCTGGGCGGTGTTGACGATGCCGGCGGCGATGCCCGCGTCGGCGGCGTCCACGGAGGTGACGGCGGGTGCGGTGACGCCGACGAAGGCGGCGGGGAGGCCGATGCCGAGGAGGATCGCGCCGGGGAGGACGTCGATCGGGTAGTCGGCGTGCGCGGGGAGGCGGGCGAACCAGCCCATGGCGACGGCTTGCAGCGCGAGGCCGATCGCCAGCACGCGGGCCGGGCCGAGGCGGTCCATGAGGTAGGGGATGAGGGTGCGGGAGGCCAGGATGTTCACCGCCGCGACCGGGAGCACCGCGAGACCGGAGCGGGTCGGACTGTAGTCCTGGGTGTTCTGTAGATAGAGCGCGAGCAGCGCGAAGGTGGGCACGTGCGCCGCGCCGACCAGTGCGTTCACCACCGCCGAGCCGCTCACCTGGCGAATCCTGAAGAGCCGCAACGGCATCAGCGGATGCGGGCTGTGTGCTTCGACCACCACGAAGACGGCGAGCAAGGCCAGTCCGAGCGCGAGCAGCCCGGCCGCGAACCCGCGGGTGCCCGCGTCGCCGAGCGCCCCGATCGCGTAGCCGACGAGCAGCAGCGCCGTCGTGCCGGTGAGCGCACCGGGAACGTCGAGCCTGCGCACCCCCTCGCCCGCCCGCGCGGTGTCGGGCGGCAGTAGTCGAATCCCGGCGAGCGCGACGAGTCCGACCGGAACGTTGACGAGGAAGATCGACGGCCAGCCGAACGCATCCGTCAGCGGCCCACCCACCGCGGTGCCGATCGCCGCGCCCGCCGCACCCATCGCGCTCCACACCCCGAACGCCCGGTTCCTGGCCGCCTCAGCGGTGAAACTCGCGGTGAGCAGGGCCAATTGGGCCGGGATCAGCACCGCGGCGCCGACGCCTTGCAAGGCGCGCGCGGCGATCAGCAGCGCGGCGGAGTCGGCGAAGCCCGCCAGCGCGGAAGCCGCGGTGAACACGATCAACCCGCCGGTGAACACCCTGCGCGGTCCGAGCAGGTCGGCGGCCCGCCCGCCGAGCAGCATGAACCCGCCGAACGCCAGCAGGTAAGCGTTGGTCACCCAGCCGAGCCCGGCCTCGCCGAGATCGAGGTCCGCGCCGATGGCGGGCAGCGCCACGTTCAGCACGGTGGTGTCGAGAAAGACCACCAGTTCCACGACGGTGATCAGCAACAGGACCAACCGTTCCCGGCGGTCGAAGACTTTCGCGGCCATGAGCCGTCCTCTCGCTAGAGCTTAACTCCAGCGAGAATGTCATTAGAGTTGAACTCTAGTCAAGTGGGCGATCCCCACCTCTAGAACGCAAACGCGCCGGTCACCCGATGGATAACCGGCGCATGCGAATCCGCGAATCTCACCCCTCGTGATCGAGCAACCACCTCTTCGCGTCCAACCCCCACCGGAACCCGCCGAGCGCCCCGCCGATCCGCAGCACCCGATGGCACGGCACGAACAACGCCGCCGCGTTCCGCGCGCACGCGTTGGCCGCGGCACGGGTCGCTTCCGGCCGCCCGGCGATGGCGGCGAACGCCGTATAGGTCACCGGATCTCCCGCGGGCACCTTCCGCAGCACGTCCCAGGCGTGCATGAGGAACTCCCCGGACCGCTGGCGCACCGGAACGTCGTCGATGGCGTGCACCTCCCCGCGGTGATACGCGACGATGGCCTCGGTGACGGCGCCGAGCGAATCTTTTTGGCGCAGAACAGGTGGACGCAGCATCGGGTGGATCAGTAGGCGCAGGTTCTCCGCGTCGGCGGTCCAGCCGGAGGCCAGCACCGCGCCCTCGTCGTCGGCGATCGCCGTGAACGGGCCGATGGGGGTGTCGACGACGGCGAAGTCGGCGGCGCGGGTCGATTCGATGCTCATGGTGTGCTCGCTTTCGAGGGTGCGGCAGGGATGTTCAGTCGGTCTTGCTTGCCGAGCGGGCAGGCCGCTTGGGTGCGGCCGCGCGCCTGCTCAGCGCGGTCTTCCACAGGTGCATGGACAGATAGGAGCGCCACGGCGCCCAGCGTGCGGTATCGCTCAGGTCGATGCCGAGCAGGTCCGCGCCCTGCCGGACGACCAAGTCGGTGTCGAGCAAGATATCGGGATCGGCCAGCAGCCGCATCGTCACGTAGTCGGCGGTCCACGGCCCGACGCCGTCCAGCGCCAGCAGGTCCCGGCGCAGGTCCGTCGCGGTGCGACCGGCGTGCAGTTGCAGATCTCCCGCGGCGAGCGCGGCGGCGGCGCCGATGATCGAGCGGACGCGCCGCGCCGGACCGGTCAGCACCTCGGCGCCCCGCTCGGCGATAACGGCCGGTGTGGGAAACAACCGCGGCGCGGGCCCGTCGACCGGTTCGCCCAACGCCGCCACCAGCCGTGCGGTGTGAGTGGCTGCCGCCGAGACCGAGATCTGCTGCCCGATCATGGTGCGCAACAACAGTTCCGGGCCGTCCAGGCAACCCGGCACCCGGATGCCGGGGGTGAACAGCAGCCGTCCGCGACCGTTGCGCGCGGCGGGTCCGTCGGAGGCCGGGGCGCTGCCGATATCGGGCAGGGTGTCGGTGGCCAGGCGCCGCGCGTCCTCGGTGTCGAACGCGTCGGCCGGTGCGCCGAGCGGCGTCGCGCCGAGCACCTCGTCGATGCCGACCGGATCGGCGTCCAGGTCGAGCAGGTGCCGCAGCCGCGCCACGGTCGGCGCCAGATCGCGCATGTCGTGCAGCGCGAGTTCGGCGCGCACGTGGTCGCCACGGAAGCCGATCCGTGCCGTCGCGTGGCCGTGTGGGGTGCGCAAATTCCTGGTGTAGACGCGGTCTTCCCACGACTCCATGCCGGGCACGACATGCGCGGAAAGGAACCACTCCAGCCACGCGCGATCCAGCGGCTCACGGAACGGAAGACGAAGCGACAGTGTGCCGTTCGCCGACGGAGAAGCCTGCGCCGGATCTTTGCGCGCGCGCTGCGCTTCGGTGCGCATGGTTGTCGGGCTGACCGCGAACACCTCGCGCACGGTGTCGTTGAACTGCCGGATGCTGGCGAAACCCGCCGCGAAGGCGATATCCGACATCGGCATGGCGGTGGTCTGGATGAGCAGCCGCGCCGTGTGCGCGCGGTGCGCCCTGGCCAGCGCCAGCGGTCCGGCCCCGAGCTCGGTGGTCAGCACCCGGGTGAGCTGGCGCTGGGAGTAGCCGAGCGTGGCTGCCAGCGCGGGCACCCCGCCCCGTTCGATGACGCCGTCGCCGATCAGCCGCATGGCGCGGGCGGCCAGATCGGCCCTGGTGTTCCACAGCGGTGAGCCGGGCGCCGCATCCGGCAGGCAACGGCGGCACGCGCGGTATCCCGCGTGCTGCGCGGCGGCCGCCGTCGGGAGGAAGCTGACATTGGCCCGCTTCGGCGTGATCGCCGGACACGAAGGGCGGCAATAGATTCCGGTGGTGCGCACCGCCGTGAAGAACTGACCGTCGAAGCGCGAGTCGCGCGTCGACACCGCCCGATAGCACTGCTCGAAGTCCAACGCCGTGATCGTCACGCAATCCACAATGGCAGTTCCCACCGCGCCGTGCTAGCGGAAATCAGCCACCATCCCGGCCATCGCCCCCCCACCCTCGCCGCCCCCCACAGCCCACGACCACAGGGCCCACGCGGGCCTTCCCACACGTCTCGCACACGCCTCACACAGCCGGTGCCTATGTGCGGCGTGTGGAAAGTGTGTGGCACGGGTGTCCGCGAGGTCAGCAGCAGCGATTGGTGGGGCTGCGGTCGGCTTCGGCGTGCCGGTCGCGCCAGTATTGGCGCTCGCTGGGGATGGGGCGGTCAGGGTGGTTGCGCTGGAGGTGGGTGACGTAGCGCTGGTAGTCCTGGCCGCCGAGGATCGAGTCGAACCACCAGACGACCGCGCGCACCGCGTCGAGCGCACGCCGCGGGAGGGCCGGTCGCGCTGACCTGCCCTCCCGCGGCGCGAGCGATTCGCCCATTACGCGGGCGCTTCCGCCTTGGCCGCGTGGGCCGCGCCCGGTGCGCGCACCTTGCCCGTCGCGATCAGCTCGTCCCATTCCTTCTGCACGGCCTTCTCCGTCGCGGTGGCGAGGAACCCGCTCGGCGCGAAGATCTTCGACGGCTCCTCCGGGGACTCGGTCGTCTCGCCGCCACCGGAACGCCAAGCACGGAAGCACACCAGCGCGCCGACCACCGCGACGATCAGCACCAGCACCGCGAACACGATCGAGAGGGTGCCTTGGATGAAGGTGTTGCGAATCACGGTGTCCACGTCCTCCGGCGTCTTCGCCGTCAGGCAGAGCTTGCCCGCCTCCTGCGCCTGCTGGCAGAGGCTGTGCTGCTTCCAGTAACCCACCTTCGGGTCGGCGGAGAAGATCTTCTGCCAGGACGCGGTCATCGTCACCAGCAGATCCCAGGCCAGCGGGATGCCCGGAATCCAGGCCCACTTCGCCAGGCCCTTCTTCACGATGATGGTCATCACGACGGTCAGCGCGACGGCGGCGAGCAACTGATTGGCGATGCCGAACAGCGGGTAGAGCGCGTTGATGCCGCCGAGCGGATCGGTGACGCCCATGAGCAGGATGGAACCCCACGCCGCGACCACGACGAACGAGCACAGCCACGCGCCGACCCGCCAGGACGGATCCTTGAACTTGCGCAGCGGGCCGCCGAAGTTGCCCAGCGCGTCCGAGGTCATGAACCGCGCGACGCGGGTGCCCGCGTCGATCGTGGTCAGGATGAACAGCGCCTCGAACATGATCGCGAAGTGGTACCAGAACGACTTCATGCTCTCGCCGCCGAGGAACTGGTGGAACACCTCGGAGATGCCGACCGCCAGGGTCGGCGCGCCACCGGTGCGCGAGATGATGCTGTTCTCGCCGACGTCCGCGGCGGCGCCGGAGAAGGTCTCCGGCGTGGCGGGCGGTCCGGCCAGGCCGAGCGAATTGGTGTACGCGGCGGCCTTTTCCGGAGTGCCGCCGGTCAGGCCGAGCGGCGCGTTCATGCCGAAGTACAGGTGCTGGTCGATGATCGAGGCGGTGATGATGGCCATCACGGCGACGAACGACTCCATCAGCATGCCGCCGTAGCCGATCATCCGCGCGTGCGATTCCTTCTCCAGCAGCTTGGGCGTGGTGCCGGAGGAGACCAGCGCGTGGAAACCGGAGAGCGCGCCGCACGCGATGGTGATGAACAGGAACGGGAACAGGCTGCCCGCGAAGGCCGGACCGGTGCCGGTGGAGGCGAAATCGGAGATCGCGGGGGCCTTCAGCACCGGCATGGTGATCAGGATGCCGACCGCGAGCAGGCCGATGGTGCCGATCTTCATGAACGTCGACAAGTAGTCGCGCGGCGCGAGCAGCAGCCACACCGGCAGCACCGACGCGAGGAAGCCGTAGGCGATCAGCAGCCAGGCGATGGTGGTCCGCGACAGCGTGAACCAGTCGGCGCCCCATTCGGTTTCGGACACCCAGCCGCCGGAGACGATGGCGAGCAGCAGCAGCGCGATGCCGATCGCCGACACTTCGCCGACCTTGCCGGGCCGCAGGAACCGCAGGTAGACGCCCATGAACAGGGCGATCGGAATGGTCATCGCGATGGAGAACACACCCCACGGGCTCTCGCCGAGCGCGTTCACCACGACCAGCGCGAGCACCGCGAGCAGGATCATCATGATCACGAGGATCGCCACGATCGCCGCGACGCCGCCGACCGCGCCGAGCTCGTCACGCGCCATCTGGCCGAGACTGCGCCCGCGCCGCTTGGTGGAGGCCCACAGCACCAGGTAGTCCTGCACCGCGCCCGCGAAGCAGACGCCGACCACGATCCAGATGGTGCCCGGCAGATAACCCATCTGCGCGGCGAGCACCGGACCGACCAGCGGACCCGCGCCCGCGATGGCGGCGAAGTGGTGCCCGTAGAGCACCCGCCGGTCCATCGGCATGAAATCCTTGCCGTTCTCCAGGATTTCGGCCGGAGTCGCGACGTCGTCGCGCGGCTTGGTGATCTTCCATTCGATGAAGCGCGCGTAGAAGCGGTACGCGATGATGTATGTACACACCGCCGCGATCACGATCCACACCGCGTTGACGTTCTCACCGCGCGCGATGGCGAGGATGGCCCAGGCGACCGCGCCGAGTATCGCGATCCCGGCGAAAACAGCCTTCTTGGCCGGGGTTATCGGGGACCGATCGACGACACCGACCGGTGGCAGGTCGGGATCGGTCCGCAGATATTCGATTGTCGCCATCTGCCTACTCTCCTGTGAAACGCGCAGGATCTCGACGTGCGGGATCTTGCTGAAACACGAGACAAAGTAGCTGATCGCCGATCGCCACTGCGCGGATTCCGGCCATCGATGGACGACCGTTAAATATTGTTCGTGTGTCGGCCGTCACCTGAGTCATAGCCGGACGTATGCTGCGATGCTGTTCGTCACACTCCATGTCCGCCCGAGGAGGGCTGTGCTGGATTCGACTTCTCCTGCGCCCGCCGCGCGTTCACCGGTTGTCGCCCCGCGCGGGATTCGCAGGCGCACCCTGCTCGGCTCCGCGCTCGCCGCGCCCTTGCTCGCGAACGCGTGCGGCTCCGACGACGACGCGCTGACCTTCTTCTTCCAGGCCCGTCCCGAGGAGGCGCGCGTCCGGCTGCGCATCATCGACGAGTTCCGCAAGCGGCACCCCGACATCCCCGTGCGCACCATCATGTCGGGCCCCGACCCGTTGCAGCAGATGCTTACCTACTGCGCGGGCGGCAAATGCCCCGACGTGCTGATGGCCTGGGAACTGCTCTACGCGGGACTGGCCGAGCGCGGCGTGCTGCTCGATCTCGGCACGCTGCTCGACCGGGATCCGAGCTACGCCGCCGAACTGCGCCGCGACAGCTTTCCCACGCTGTACGACACCTTCAGCTACGGCGGCGGCCAGTACGCGCTGCCCGAACAGTGGTCCGGCGTCTTCCTCTACTACAACCGCGCGATGTTCGCCGAAGCCGGGCTGACGCCGCCCGCCCGGTGGCGTGACGCGTGGAGCTTCGAGCAGTTCCTGGACGCCGCCCGCGCACTCACCCGCCGCGACGGCGACGGGCGCACCACGCAGTGGGGCTTCGCCGACGCCTGGGTGCCGTACTTCTCGGCCGCCTGCTTCGGGATGAACAACGGCGCCGAATGGTTCACGCCCTCGGTGAATCCGACCCGCACCAATCTCGGCGATCCCCGCTTCGCGGAAGGCTTTCAGTTCTACGCCGATCTCGCGGTGCGGCATCGGGTCGCGCCGAGAGTCGCCGACCAGCAATCGGTTTCGGCTCCGGATCTGTTCCGGCGCGGACGCGCGGCCATGGCGCTCGGCGGGCACTGGCTGTACTCCGAATTCGCGGGCAACGAAGGGGTTCCCATCGATCTGACCGTGTTGCCGGTCGGCCCGCACGGTGGCCCCGGCGCGATCACGGACGTCGGCTGCACCGGACTGTCCATCGCCGCCGACAGTCCGCGTATCGAACAGGCCTGGAAATTCGTGAAATTCGCGACGGGGCCGGTCGGTCAGGCCATCGTGGCAGCGTCCGGCTTGTTCGTTCCGGTGCTGAAATCCGCCATGGCCACACCGGGATTCGCGGCGGCGCACCGCGAGATCCGCAATCTGGACGTGATGACCGATGGTCCCGCCAGTTCCCGTCCGCTGCCCGTGACGCCGATGTGGGGCAAGGTGTCGGCGCTGCTCGAACGCGGCGGGAACCGGGTGCTGCGCGGCGCGGCGACGGCGCAGTCGCTCGGTGGACGGCTCGCCGCGGATGTCGACGCGTTGCTGGGGGCGCAATGAGGGAACGCAGTGAGCGAATCGTGCCAGCGCGCTTCGCGCATGCTGGAGTCGAGCGTCAGCGAGGCGCAAGCATGAGCGAACGCAGTGAGCGAATCGTGCGCCAGCGCGCCTCGCGCATGGTGGAGCCGAGCCTCGGCGAGGCGCAGGCATGAGCGAACGTAGCGAGGGAATCATGTGCCCGTTGCGCATGCTGGAGCTGAGCGTCGGCGAGGTGCGGGCATGAGCACTTCCGTCGACGACACTCTGGTGGAAGCAGCCGACGACGCGCCGCCGCCGCGCTCACGAGGTACGGCGCGTCCCGGTCGGCTGGCGCGCCGACGTGAGCGCGCCGGATGGTTGTTCATCGCGCCGAATCTGTTGGCGGTTCTGGTCTTCCTGCTGTTCCCGCTGGGCTTCTCGCTGTATCTCAGCTTCCACTCCTGGGATCTGTTCAGCCCGCCGCGATTCGTCGGAACGGCGAACTATCGGCGGCTCTTCACCTCCGATCCGCTGTTCCTCATCGCGCTGCGCAACACCGCGGTGTTCACCGTGCTGACCTTGGTGCCGACGGTGGTGATCGGGCTGGTCGTCGCGGCCGTGTTGAACCGGAAACTGTTCGGAATAGGCCTGTTTCGCACAATGGCGTTCCTGCCGCTGGTGGCTTCGACGGTGGCGATGGCGGTCGTGTGGCGGTTCATCTTCACCACCGACGACGGGTTGCTCAACATCGTGCTCGGCTGGTTCGGCGTCGACCCGGTGCCGTGGTTGACCGACCCGGACTGGGCGCTGGTCTCGCTCAGCATCGTGACCGTGTGGAAGAGCGTGCCGTTCGCCACCGTCATCCTGCTCGCCGCCATGCAGGGCGTGCCGCAGACGCTGTACGAGGCGGCCGAGATCGACGGCGCGGGGGCCGTCCGCCGCTTCCGTTCGGTGACGCTGCCGCTGATCCGCGGGCCGCTGTCGTTCGTCTTCGTGATCACCGTCATCAACTCGGTGCAGGCCTTCGACCAGGCGTACGCGCTCACCGGCGGCAACGGCGGGCCGGAGACGGGCACCTACCTGCTCGGGATCATGCTGTTCCAGCACGCGTTCGGGTTCTACGAGGTGGGCTACGCCTCGGCGCTGGCCTGGGTGATCTTCGCGATTCTGTTGGTGCTGACGGTTCTTCAGTTGCGTCTGTCTCGGCGAGAGGAGACGGAATTATGAAGAAACACAAGGTCCTGCTCAGGCCCCGCCTGCGCGGCGGCAACGCGACCAAAGGTCACCTGCACCGCGTCGGACGCGGCGGTGGTTACCTTCAGTCGGGTGCAACCGTTGAGCGGGAGCGTGATTCAGTCGGCCCGGACGATCGCGCGCGACGGGCGGCCGTGCGCAGGCTGGTGCGCGGCATCGGGATCTACGCCGCGCTCGCCGGTGTCGCGTGGTGCGCGCTGGCGCCGATCCTCTGGGCACTGTCGGGTTCGCTGAAGCGGGACGGCGAGATCACCGAACCGGCCTTGCTGCCGGAGGATCCGCAGTGGTCGAACTTCGGCCGGGTTTTCGAGCTGTTGCCTATGGGGCGCATGCTGCTCAACACCACCGTCTACGCCGTGTGCGTGACCGCCGGGCAGGTGTTCTTCTGCTCGCTGGCCGGATACGCGTTCGCGCGCTTACGTTTTCGCGGCAGCGAGGCGTTGTTCCTCGCCTATCTCGCGACGCTGATGGTGCCGCTCACCGTCACGGTCATCCCGCAGTTCCTGCTCATGCGCGCCTTCGGCTGGGTGGACACCGCGTGGTCGATGATCGTGCCCGGCCTGTTCGGCAGCGCCTTCGGCACCTACCTGATGCGGCAGTTCTTCCGCACGCTGCCAATCGAATTGGAGGAAGCGGCCATCCTCGACGGCTGCTCGACCTGGCAGGTGTATTGGCGCGTGCTGCTCCCGCACACCCGCCCGGCCCTCATGGTGCTCGCGGTGCTCACCTGGATCACCGTGTGGAACGACTTCCTCTGGCCGCTGGTGATGATCCAGCGCAACGAGCTGGCGACGGTCACCCTCGGATTGGTCCGCTTGCAGGGGCAGTACTACTCCCAGTGGCCGCTGCTGATGGCGGCCGCGGTCGTCATCCTGCTGCCCCTGCTCGCGGTTTACGCGATCGGTCAGCGGGCGTTCATCCGAGGCATCACGCTGTCCGGTCTCGGCGGTCGGTGAACGCTGGGCGCTCATTCACCCCAGTACGTGCCGAAGCTCCAGAGATTGCCCTCGGGATCGCGGACCGTGAACCCGCGCGACCCGTAGTCCTCGTCGCGCAGTCCGCGCACCACCTCGGCCCCGGCGGCGGTGGCGCGCTCGAAGAGCTCGTCGGGCTTGTCGCAGACCACGTAGATCGAATCGTTGCCGGGCTTGCGCTGGCCGAACGGGGTGTCGTCCTTGCCCGCGGAACCGAACATGATGCCGCCGCCGAGCGGCCAGCGCAGTTCGCCGTGCTCGACGATCGACGGTTCGTCCTCACGGGCGTAGACGCCCGAGACCTGGAAACCGAAGGCGTTCACCAGGAAATCGGTCATCGCCCGTGCGTCGCGGAAGGCGAGGCAGGGCCAGATAGCGGTGCGGGTGGTGGTGTCTGTCGTCGTGGGATTCGTCATGCG
Source organism: Nocardia sp. NPDC050713 (assembly GCF_040654315.1). Taxonomy (NCBI): domain Bacteria; kingdom Bacillati; phylum Actinomycetota; class Actinomycetes; order Mycobacteriales; family Nocardiaceae; genus Nocardia; species Nocardia sp. NPDC050713. The sequence continues at coordinate 232,701 of NZ_JBFAHS010000005.1, forward strand.
TCCAGCCTCATCCGCCGAGGCCCGGCTCGTCTTGGACGGATGGAATCTCCTCGGCCAGCCAGGTGGTCGGGCTGCATCCGGCGAGGTCGAGGAAATCGCGGTTCAGGTGTGCTTGGTCGTAGTAGCCGCAGGTCGCGGCGACCTGGGCGATGGAGACGAACGACGGCGTGTGCTCGAGCATCCGCCTGGCCCGCTCGAAACGGGTGACGCGGGCGGCGAGCTTCGGGCTCAGTCCGAACTCCGCGCCGAACTTGCGGGTCAGATGCTGGCGGGTCCAGCCGATGCGTTCGGCGAGCGGGCCGATGCTCGCGGTGCCGCCGCTGGCCACCACGGCACGCCAGGCCCAGGTGAGCTCGGGGATGACGAGGCGATCCGGGCAGGCGAGGCGCGTCAGGATCTCGTCGCAGACGGCGAACCGACGCGACCACGGGGCATCGCCCTGTAGGCGCTCCCACAGCTCGTCGCCGGTCGGTCCCGCGACCTCGGCGCATTCGAGCGAAATGTTCCAGATCTTCGCGGCGGGCAGGCCGAACAGCGTCCGGCAGCCGAGCGGAGTGAGCGCGATGGCCACGCCCTCCTGGGTCCCGTTGTGCGCGATGGCGGCCGAACTCGCCTGCAAGCCGCTGAGCACGCAGCGATAGTCGCGTGGATCCTGGGACGGATCGGTCTGCGCCACAACGTCGATGGTCGGTCCGATGGCGACGATGAACGTGAGGTGGCGCGACGGCAGGCCCCGGTGCGTGCCGGGCCGGTATCCCGTCATCCGGTAGCCGAGGTAGTGATCGATGAACGCCGCCAGCGCGGGCGCGGGGCGGGCCGTCACCACCTCCGTGGTCGGCTCCATACGGGTCACGGTACGCCCGCGCGGGCAATTCGCGTACCGATCGCCCGCCGTGTGAACGTGGCGCACACCTCGGCGCGGGGTGCGGTGAGATCGCGCACACGGGGCGCCTCGAGTGTGTGAGTTCGGGTTGCTACCCGGTTACCGTTACGCCTTCAGACGAGGAGTGGAGGTGTCATGCGTCGAATCCGATACGAGCGCAGTGGTGGTCCCGAGGTGCTCGAGGTGGAATCGGCCGAGACACCGACACCCGGGCCCGGCGAACTTCTGGTGAAGGTCCACGCGATCGGCGTGACCCTGCCGGTGGTGCGCAAGGTGCGCGAACAGCGCGAGCCGATCCCGCTCGGCGGTGAGATCGCGGGCGAGGTGATCGCCGTGGGCGAGGGCGTCACCGACTTCGCGCCCGGCTACCGCGTCACCGGTCTGTGCTTCGGCCACGGCTACGCCGAGTACGCCCTGCTGCGCCAGGAGATGGCGTCGCCGATTCCCGACGGGGCCTCCGCCGTCGACGCGGTCGCGCTGGTGCGCAGCGGTCTGGTCGCGCTCGGTGCGCTGGACGCCGCGAAGCCGCAGTCCGGTGAATCGGCGCTGGTCACCGCGGCAGCGAGCGGCGTCGGTCATCTCGCCGTGCAGCTGGCGCGGGTGCGCGGGGCCAAGCGGGTGGTCGCCGCCGTTTCCGACCCCGCCAAGGGTGAGTTCCTGCGCGAACTCGGCGCCGACGAGGTCGTCGTCTACGGGGAGTCGTGGGGCGAGCCCGTCGATTACGTGCTCGACGCCGTCGGCGGCGAACTGCTCGGACCCGCTCTGGCGGCCGTCGCTCCGGGCGGACGTCTCGTCGCCTACAGCTCCGGCGGCGGCACCATCCAGGCCTACGACCTGCTGTCCGGCGCCAAAGCGGTGATCGGTTTCCAGATGGCGCGGATCGCGCGCGAGACGCCGGAGGTGTACGAGCACTGGCGGCAGGAGCTGTGGCAGTACTTCGCGTCCGGCCAGGTGCGGCCGGTGGTGCACGGGGAGTTCGCGCTGGAAGACGCGGCCGCCGCGCACGCGCTGATCGAAAGCCGCGGCAACCTCGGCAAAGTCGTGCTGATTCCCTGATCGACGCCGACCGCCTGTCGGCCGCGCCGCAAATGTGCGGCCGACAGGTGATCGCTGCCCCCGATCGGCATGGCCGCACCGCCCATGCCGGGCCGACGCGCGCCGTCAGCTCGCGACGTTGACGTGCCGGTGAATCGTCCGCGAGTCGGTCGCCAGATCGAGCACGATCAGCGGCGTGGGTCCGGCGGCCGCCGGGACGATGCGGCAGGCGCGAGGAGGGCGGAGGTCCGCGGCGCGTAGACTCTGTACCTCGTGAGTCTCACCCTCGGAATCGTCGGCCTGCCCAACGTCGGAAAGTCGACGCTGTTCAACGCGCTGACCAAGAACGACGTGCTTGCCGCGAACTATCCGTTCGCGACCATCGAGCCGAACGTCGGCGTGGTCCCGCTGCCCGATCCGCGGCTGGACAAGCTGGCCGAGATCTTCGGTTCCGAGCGCATCGTGCCCGCCACCGTGTCCTTCGTCGACATCGCCGGCATCGTGAAGGGCGCGTCCGAGGGCGCGGGCCTCGGCAACAAGTTCCTCGCCAACATCCGCGAGGCCGACGCGATCTGCCAGGTGGTGCGCGTCTTCGCCGACGACGACGTGGTGCACGTCGACGGCCGGGTCGACCCCTCCGCCGACATCGAGGTCATCGAGACCGAGCTCATCCTCGCCGACCTGCAGACCCTGGAGAAGGCGGTCGTGCGGCTGGAGAAGGAAGCCAAGGTCAAGAAGGACCGCAAGCCGGTCGCCGACGCGGCCAAGGCGGCCCAGGAGATCCTCAACAGCGGCAAGACCCTGTTCGCCGCGCAGGATCAGGTGGACACCGAACTGCTCAAAGAGCTTTCGCTGCTCACCATCAAGCCCTTCCTCTACGTCTTCAACGCCGACGAGTCCGTCCTCACCGACGAAGCCAAGGTCGCCGAGCTGAAGGCCTCCGTCGCCCCCGCCGACGCCGTCTTCCTCGACGCCAAGGTCGAAGCCGAACTCCTCGAGCTCGACACCGAATCCGCCATGGAACTCCTCGAATCCATCGGCCAGACCGAACCCGGCCTGCACGCCCTCGCCCGCGCCGGCTTCCACACCCTGGGCCTCCAGACCTACCTCACCGCAGGCCCCAAGGAATCCCGCGCCTGGACCATCCACCAGGGCGACACCGCCCCCAAGGCCGCCGGCGTCATCCACACCGACTTCGAACGCGGTTTCATCAAGGCCGAAATCGTCGCCTTCGACGACCTGGTCGCCGCGGGTTCCATGGCGGCCGCCAAGTCCGCGGGCAAGGTGCGCATGGAGGGCAAGGACTACATCATGTCCGACGGCGACGTCGTCGAATTCCGCTTCAACGTGTAGCTGATCGAAGAGTCCAGCGCCGCGGCGCAGCCAGCTGGCATCAACTGAGCCCATCCGGAGATTCGGGTGGGAACTCACCGAGCTGCACAGGACGCCCGCCTCATCCGGATAACCTTTGACCCCCAACAGCGATTCAGGACGTGTCGACTGCCGCGAACCGTGAATGGCGGCATTACCGGAGAGCCGCGAGCGAACGTTCGTCCAGGTCGTTTCCGAAGAGGCCCGCGAGTTCGCCGAACCCGGATCGTACTTGCGTGGGCCTGGTGGTCGGTGAACGATTGACCTGGCGACGGCGGCGTTCGCGGGCCGCGCGGTGGCACACGCTCGGTGGACCGCGACGCTTCGGCCTCGCGACCTTCGCGGAGCGATCGCTCCACCACGAGGAGGACAGATGTTCATCCAAGTGATTCAAGGCAAGGTGTCCGACGTCGACCAATTGCGTCGGTGCATGGATCGGTGGACGACGGAACTCGAACCCGGGGCCGTCGGCTATCTCGGCACGACATACGGACTGTCCGATGACGGCACATTCATCGCGCTGGCCCGTTTCGAATCCGAGGAGGCGGCGCGACGCAACAGTGCGCGCCCAGAACAGGGTGCCTGGTGGGCCGAAACCGAACGGTGCTTCGACGGGCCGGTCACCTTCATGGACTGCCCCGAGGTGACGCAGTGGATGGGCGGCGGCTCCGACGAAGCCGGCTTCGTACAGGTCATGGAGGGTCACACGACCGATACGCGACGGATGCGCGAGCTGCTGGCGCAGACCGGTGATCGCGTGCACGAGCTGCGCCCGGAGATTCTCGGCGGCACCTTGTCGACCTATGGCACCGACGGGTACGTCGAGGCGGTGTACTTCCGGTCCGAAGCGGAGGCCCGCGAACACGAGAAGGTCGAGATTCCGGATGATCTGCGGCCTCTGTTCGAGGAGGAGCGCAGGCTCATGGGTGAGGTCACCTACTTCGACCTGCACGAGCCGATGCTGCTGTCGGCGCGGACGTAGGGGCGCGGCCGCCTTGGACGTGCGTGCGCGTGGGCCGCGCGTTTGCGGCCGGGAATCGCAACGATGGCTGCGACGCCAACCGAGACGGCGTCGAATCGCGCTTCAGCGCATCACCGCCTGTGAAGAAGTAACGCAGCTCGTTATCGCTGTTGGTAGAGGTTCTCGTGAGCCCCCATCCGGACAGCCGGTGGGGGCTTACTCGATGGCATTTAATTCTCTCGGTCTTCCTTGAATTTCGCCTCCATTTCCGCGGCGATCTGCGGCTCCTCGACCTCCATCTTCTGGACGTAGGCAACCGCGTCGCCGACGGTTCGCAGGCTCGCCAAGTCCTCGTCGGGGACCTTCACGGCGTACTTGTCCTCCAGTTGCACGGCGATCTCCACCAGCGACAGCGAGTCGATTTCCAGGTCGTCGACGAAGGACTTCTCGATCACCACCTCCGAAGCGTCGATGCCGGTCACCTCCTCGACGATCTCCGCGATGCCTGCGACGATTTCTTCCCGCGTGGTAGCCACGAATCAACCTCCTCGGTGTAATCACATATCCGCACAACGCCTCTCGCCTTCCAGCACGGCATTGGTTCCTCCGTGTGGGGCCGAACGGCGGTACCAGTACGCTAAAAGCTCCACCGGGGTGGAGGTTCAACAGGTTGTGACGGACGACACACAGGCCGGCGTGCTGGTGAGCATTGGGGAATTGGCGCGCAGCACCGGGCTCGCGGTGCGCACAATCCGGTTCTACTGCGACGAGGGCATTCTGGAATCCCGCCGCAGCGCCGGCGGGCATCGGATGTTCGACGCCGACAGCGCCACCGAACGACTGCTGTTGGTCCGGCGGTTGCGCGCGCTCGGTCTCGGGCTGAGCTCGATCACCGCAGTGCTGCAAGAAGAGCGGTCGATCACTGAGGTCGTCGCCGCCGAAAGTGCCCGACTCGACATCGAATTCAGGTCGCTGGCGTGGCGGCGGGCGTCACTGCGGGCAGTCGAGACGGCCACCCCACCGCAGCGGGCCGAGCGACTCGCGTTGCTGGCCGCCGCACAGGACGGTAGCGCGGCGCACGATTCCCTCGTACGGTTCTGGCGGCGCGTCCTCGCACGGATACCTCGGCGCGACGTCGATATCTACGTGGGCTGGAATGTCCCGGAGCCGCCCGCCGACCCGTCCGCTGACGAGGTTGTCGCGTACGCCGAGTTGGCCAGGCTTGTCGCCGATCCCAAGATGAAGAGTGTTGTGCAGCAGCAACTTTTGCGGAATCGCCCAGAGCTGATCCGCGATCATCGAGGTCTGTATGCCGACGTGGACCACGCACTGCGGGAGGTGGTGCCGCTTGTCGCGGACGGTGTGCGGCCGCGTGGTGGCAGCGAACTCGATCGGTTCGTCAACGCCCATGCCCTCGCGCGAGGGGAACGCGATTCCCCGCGGTTCCGCGAGCAATTACTGATCGACGCAACCGATACCGACTGCCGGATTCATCGTTATTGGGCGCTGACGGGCCAGTTGCTCGGAACTCGTATCACTGTGGGGCGAGCGCACAACTGGCTGTACACCGCATTGGCCCACTCCACCGACGTGGCCGAGGCCCCGGCGGCCCAGCGGCAGGGCAACGAGCGATCACGCCGAAATCGGCGAGTCAGTGCCCCCGAGTAGGTCCGTCCGAGTGTGGAGGATCAGTGGCATCGGTGGGGGCGCTGTCCTGAGAATCGTCGGTGCTGGACCTGGTTCCAATGCGGCGCGGTCTGGCGATGCGCCGAATGCCGGCGGCCGGAGCGTCCTCGCCAGCTCGTTTCCGCCGCATCGCGCCGAGATCGATGACACTCCCATGGTGGTCGGCGCTGCCCGGATCATCCTCCGCAGCGGCGTGCCGCGCGGCACTCGGGTCGACCGGCCACCGTCCTGTCTCGGCTTGCAGTTCCGAGCGCAGCACGGGCCTGGTCGGAGCCGGATCGTAGACGGAGCCGCCTTCCGAACGCCAAGGTTGGTTGGGACGCTCACCGGATTCTGAAACGCGCCGCGGTCGACGTGGGAGCCGGGTGACTTTCGACGTGCCGTCTCCCGCCTCGGCGGAACCGGTCTCGGCAGCCCTCAGGCCTTCGAGCCTTCTGCGCAACCGTTCCACCGCGTCGAACCTCGTCCCGCCGGGCTCCGGAGGGGATCCGCGTCCCGGTTCTTCCCGGTCCGACATCGAGCTAGCAGCCGACGAGTGCCGTCGCACCCGTCGGAGTCACGATCGACGGCACCCCGGGTCGATCTCTCAACTTCTTCCTGATTGCATCGATCACGTCCGAATTCTCCCTCAACCGCGACACTCGTTTCCTGATCGGTCACACTGAGCGCCGGAGCCAGGCTTGCGGGCCGTCGCTCACGTGATGAATCAACGATAACCGGCTCTATCGCTCTACCCTCAGCCGCTTCGCTGCGCCGCATTTTCGGAACTCCGCTCAGCACCTGAACCTCACCATAGGATCTTCGCAACCTCAGTCATGCGCTGGCTTGTCACGTATGGGAAACGCAGTCGGCCTCGGTCGATCGAATCGGCGCACGCGGCGCGGCGCGGCGCCGCCGAGGCCCACGAGCTGATCGATCCGGATGTCTGATCGCAAATTGGTCTTCACCGCCTATGGGTGGGGTGGAAGACCTACACCTCATGGTTGGCCCGCGACCGCACGATCCTGAAGGCGGCGAACAAGGTCATGAACGCTGCGCTTGCGGACCGTTCGTCGGCATTGGCAAGCCCGAGCCGCTGAGCATCACTTGGCGGGGCACTCGTCGCGGCGAGTCACCCGCGAACATCGGCTGATCTACTACGTCACGGACAGTGAGTTGGTTGTGATTGGAGTCGGCGGGCGCTACGACGACTGACCTCGGCGGTTTCCGACAGTGTCTGCCCGACCGAACGCGAGCACCCGCGTCTTCAGGCCACGATGTCGAACAGGGTGAGCTCGCGCGCTGCGGCGGCGCGCTGTTCGGCCCGCTCGCGGATGGCGCACGTCGGACCGATGCCCTGCGCGACCGATTCCGCCGACACCAGCCAGCCGTGACAGCGGCGGCAATGGGCTACCAGCCTGATCTCGGGACGATCGTCGGTCTCGGCCATTTCGCGCTCCTTCGGCCGCTGCTGCTCCGACCTCGAGAGTGACACAGGGGGCCGACACCTTTTGGGCGATCACGGCCGCTGGATATCAGGAAAGGACGCTTGTAGGAGGCGTTTTCGTTCGGACACCTTCGATGGTCGCGTGAGCAGTCAGCGTTTGTTGGCGGTTCGGGTCGCGACGAGGACCGGCTGGTCGGGGAGTTCGGCTGCGGCCGTGCGCAATACGGCGGCAGCGGCCTCGAACGCCAGGCCCGCGCCCCAGGCGTGGCGCCGCATCAGGTAACCCAGTTCCAGTTCCTGACCGTCGTCGGTGACGTGGCCGGGCTCGTCGGCGGCGCGCCGTTTGAGCTCGAATGTTCCGATCAGGTTGTCGGCCTTATCGGCCTTGCTTGGATGTTGATCCATCAGATCATGGCATCGCCTCGTGGACGCCTTCGACGATGCGGTTGACGCGGACCGGTGGTCGTCCACTGATCGGGACGCGGGCCAGTGGACGACCACGGGCCGGTGCGATCAGAGCCGGAAGATGCGCGAGCCCACGGCCCATCCGGCGCTGGACCAGTTCGGGCCGAAGCAAGCGACCGTGCCCGGCTGTCCGACGGGCAAGTCGACGCGCGTGGTGTACGGGCCGATGGCCGGTGGGAAGGCCGCGAAGTTGTATCCGACGCAATCGATTTCGAGGCGGTAGGTGCCTTCTCCGCCTCGGCACACGCCGTTGTACGCCCATGAACCGTTCATCGACCCCTCGCAGCCGGACGAGTCAGCGGCGGCGGTTCCGGCGATCGCTGCTGTCGCGGTGAGTGCGAGAACGGGGGCGGTCAGGCACATCGCTACTGCCCGTGGCGAGATCTTCACGAAGTCTCCGATCGTGTAGTGGTCGATTTCATAGGATGTATCCGCCGCTGTGTCGTGGGATGTTACATGCGACCGCGACTCCTGCTGCCGGACAGTTCAATTCGTGCAACGGGTCGGCCCGCGCATCGCACTGTCGACAGAGGCGAACCGCGGTACGCGAGGTGCGCACCTGGTATCGGCGCCGAAAGGGGCAGCAGGGCGCGGTGATGGCGGCCAGCTGGTCGTCGGCGAGGGTGCGCTTCCAGACAGACGGAAGCGGAACTCGAGTCTCGCCAACGTCATTGCCCATTTCTGGTCGCTCAGCGGGATGCCGGGTGAGAGTCACTGCCGGAACTTTCGGAAGCGTTCGGCGGTGGGCCGTATGACTCTCCGTAGCAGGTGGCGACCGCGGCGGCGCGATCGCGTAGGGAGGTACGCAGCCATTGCGGGGCAAGGACTTCCGCGTCGGCGGCGAGCTGCCACAGCGCCCATTCCGCATGTCTCGAATCTTGGAATGTCGCTTCCAGTCGCAGTCGGCCGTCTGCGTCGGCTTCTTCGGAGCGGACGGCAAGCGCGGTGCCCACCAGCTCCTCCCTCCGCGCCGGGTCCACCCGTGCCAGCACGCTGACCTGGTCGCCGCCGGTCCGAAACCGCGTGCTGCGTTCCTGCCAGGCCCGGTCCAGGTCGACCCGGTCCGGTCGCTGTGCGGGTTCGGGGAGTTCCTCGGCGGCCAAGATTCGAGACAGTCGGTAGGTGCGGTCCGCGCCGGACCGCGTGGCCAGCAAGTAGCCGTGCCCGCGGGCGGTGACCAGGCCGATCGGGTCCACCGTGCGCCATTTCGGGGTCTGGTTCACGGCCGCGTAGTGGATGCGCAGCTTGCGTCCGGCGAACACCGCGCGCCGAACCTCGGTCACTACGGCGTCGGGCGCCTCCTCGGTGACCAGCCGGCGCGAGAGGAGATCGGTCTCGGGATCGATGAGCAATCGCTGGGCCGCACCGGCCGCGGTGGCCCGATAACTTTCGGGCAGCGCGTCGACCACCTTGCGCATGGCCGACGCTAGCGCCGAGCCGAGGCCGAATGCCTGTGCGCCACGCCGGGATCCGGCCACCAGCAGGGCAAGTGCCTCGTCGTGGTTCAGTCCGGTGAGCTCGGTCTGGAAGCCGGGCAACAACGCGAAACCGCCGTGCCTGCCGCGTTCGGCGTAGACCGGGACACCGGCCGCGGACAGCGCCTCGATATCGCGCAGCACGGTGCGGGTGGACACCTCAAGCTCGCGGGCCAGCGCGGTCGCGGACAGCCGACCGTGCTGGCGCAGCAGCAGCACCAGCGAGACCAACCGGTCAGCGCGCATACGAAAATTATGTCAGCAATACACGACACAAGATGTCGTGTATTGGCTGAGAGGCTGTCCAGCATGACAAAGAAGATGGTTACCGAGCCGATGGACGCACGGACTCTCGAGGACTCGACCGGCGCTGACGGGGCGATGGAGCGGACGGCGATCAATCCGTGGCCGTGGTCGGTGAAGTTGGGGTACAACCAGGGCGAGATCGTCTCGGGGCACACCCGGACCCTGTATTGCGCCGGGCAGACCGCGATGAGCGGTGACGGCGAGCCGCAACACGCCGGTGACATGGCGGCGCAGTTGGCGCTGAGCCTCGACAACCTGGAGGCCGTTCTCGGTGAGGCGGGCATGTCCCTCGCGAACCTCGTCCGGCTCAACGTCTACACCACCGACGTCGATCTGCTTTTCCAGCACTACGGAGTGCTGGCGTCGCGATTGGGCGCCGCCGGGGTGGCGCCGGCCACCACGATGCTCGGGGTGACACGGTTGGCGATCCCTGTCCTGATGGTGGAGCTCGAGGGGACCGCCGTCGCCTGAGGCGATCGCGCCACCTCGGCGGGACAAGCGGAACCGGCACGATAGCAGGCAGGTGGGTGATATCCCGGTGGTCGGAATGGTGACGATCGGCGTCTACGGCTTTACCGCCGAAACCTTCCTCGACGAGCTCACCGGCGCAGGCGTGGGGTTGCTACTCGACCTCCGCCAGCGCCGGGGGGTTCGAGGCCCCGACTACTCCTGGGCGAACTCGGCACGGCTCCAGAGCATGCTCGCCGCGGCGGGCATCGGCTACCGGCATGTGAAGGGGCTGGCGCCGACTACCGAGCTGCGTCAGCTCCAATATCGCGAGGACGACCGGCAAGGCGTGGGCAAGCGCAACCGCATCGCGCTCGCGCCCGAGTACGCCGAGCGCTACACCCGTGAGATCCTCGACCCGTTCGACCTCGGCGCGCTCGTGGCCGAGCTTCCGAGCGACGCGGTGACCGCGCTTTTCTGTGTCGAGTGCGATCCGGAGGCATGTCACCGCTCGCTCGTGGCCGAGCGTCTGCGTGTCGAGCACGGGCTGCCGATTAAGGACCTTCGCCCGGGTTGAGCCAGGCCTGTCACCGGTCGTCAGATCCGACGACGCCGAACCCGCCGCCGAGTCGGGGCCGAACAAACGCCGTCGAGTCGGGGCTGAGCCCGCCGCCGAGCCGGAGGCGAACCCGCCGCCGAGCCGACGCCGAACCCGCCGTCGAGTCGGGGCCGAGCCCGCCGTCGAGTCGGGGCCGAGCCCGCCGCCGAGCCGGAGGCGAACCCGCCGCCGAGCTGACGCCGAGCGCGCCGTTTCGCGACGCATGACGGCGTCCGACTGCCCAAGTCCGAAGAGGAGGCGCGGCGTAGAGGGGGCTGATCAGATCCCAATGCCTGATGCGCAAGCAGGTCGGAGCGGCCGGTTGACGAAGCTGGGCGGAATGGATTCGAGTCGGCTCCGTGTCCCTGGTCGAGGGCAGCGACAAAACCGACGAAGTGGTCGCTCCGCGTGATTGGTGAGATTGCTGTCGGTCGAGAGCGTTGCACCGCGCCAGCCGAATTCGACCGTTCGAAAACTCGTCGAGTCTGGTCGAGAGCGGCGTACTCGCTCTTCTATTCGCCCTCGCGCCATGCGCGGCCCACGCCACCTTCGGCTGCGCGGCGCAATTGTGCCATCGTCACGGCGAGTCCGCGTCCGCTGCGCAGCGCGCTCCCCAAAAACACTGGGCGGCAACAAAGTTTGCGAGCACGAGCGCGCATGGATAGCTGTGTAGAGCCTACCGGTACGAAATGAATCCTGCAGCGCGAGTCTTCCGCATTGTGGGCAACCTAATTTCGCAAAGCGAGATGACAAAAGTCCCTTAACTACCGGTAGGTTTCAAATACCGAAGGGTATTCTTTTCTCGTTTCCATGGGAAATGCGTTGTGTGCTGAGAAATTTCCCGGCGATAGCTGTACATCGGTCACTGGGCGTGTGTAGCGTCGGGACTCGCTGAATCCCTCACAGACAAGCGGTGGCACGGTGATCGGAATTGAGGGCTGCCTGAAACGCATCATGGACATTCCGGGTGCGCGCAGCGTGACGATGGTGGACGGCGCGAGTGGTCTGGCGATCGCCGCTGCCGGGGAGCACGACCTGGTCGACGAGCACGAAGATGCCGCGGCCACAACGGATGTGGTGCGCGCCGTGCTCGGCTGCTCGGCGCTGGCCACCGGTCGCGACGGTGACGATCTCACCGAGATCATCGTGTGCGGTACCCGCGGATTTCACTTGCTGAATCTGGTGGACGGCGATTTCGACGGACGGCTTTTCGTGCACCTCCTGTGCGACGACGACACCGGGAATCTGGCTATGGCGCGATTCCAGCTGCGAGCAATTCTGGCGGAATTCGCCGAGGACGGTCATGGGCGTTGAACTCGCGGTCGAGCTGCGGCGGCTGGAAAAGGAAGGGAGTACGGGTGTGTTGCGCGCGGGCGATGGCGCGTTTCATCTCACCGGCGGCGTGATCGCCTCCGCCGATTGCCGCAGGGCGACCGGATTGGACCGGCTCGTGGTGGAGGCGGGCGTGGCCACCGCGGAGGATTGGCGGCAAGCGGGTTCGGGCGACCCGGGTCAGGTGCTGAACCGCCCGCGACTGGAAACCCTTGCGCTGCTTTCGGTTTTCGATGCGGCGTATTTTCTGCTCGCGTCGTCCGCCGTCCCCGAGTTCCGGCCCGCTCCGCCGCACTGGCTCGCCCCGGTCTGTCACATCACGCCGCGCGCACTGGTGCAGGAATGCGCGCGGCGCGGTGATCCGGAGTCCGGACCCTGGCCTGCCGAGCTGGTCGACCGGGCTCCGGTAGTTCCGGTGCGGCGCGTCCGGCGGCGGCAGGTGGTGCTCACGGCGGGCCAGGCCGAGGTGCTCGCGGCGGCGGATACCCAGCGCAGTATCACCGGAATCGCGCGCGACCTCGGCCGCACCACGTACGGATGTCTGGAGGCGGTGCGGGAATTGACCGCGGCGGGCTTGATCAAGCCGCCCAGTCCAGTCGTCGATCGAGGAAGGCACACTGCCCACTGGGGTGCGGGGTTCGAGCCGTACAGCGGATCGCAGGGTGCTCGCACCGACACGCGAAATGGCAAGCACGCCAAGATGACCGGGCCGGGCGTTACCGAATTGGCCACGCGCACCGGGGCGCCCGCCGGAGGGCGCGTCATCGAGATCGAGTCGCCGGCCGGAGATTTCGGCCGTGCGCGAGAAGACGAGCCGTCCGCGCCGATACCTCGGATCAGCGACCCCACCGCGCCACCACTACGCCGCCGGGTGCGGTCGGCCCTGCCGCCGACCGCGGAACAGTGGGAGCCCGTGGACCGCGATGTGCTGGTTCGCCTGCGGGCGGCGTTGGAGGAGCTTGCGTGACCGCGCGAAAGAAATTGCTCGGCGATTGGATGGGAAGGTTTACCAAGGTGGCGATGTCCGGACCCGAACCGAACGCGGCGGTGCTCGCGGAACTGAAGATGCTGCGGGATCGGGTGCCGCAATCGACCGGCGCGCTGGTCTCCTCCGGCGATGGATTGCTGATCGCCCACGACCTGCCCGCACACATCGAACCCGACGGAATGGCAGCGCTGTCGGCTTCGCATCTGGCGCTGTCGTACCGGCTGTCCGCCACCGCCAACGGCGGCGGCTTCCACGAGGTCGTGGTGCGCGGCACCGAGGGACACGTGGTGATCTACGCGGCGGGCTGGGCCTCGCTGACCGTACTGGCCGGACCCGAAGTGAACGTCGGCCGGCTCCACCTGGAGTCGCGTCCGGTGGCCCGCGCGATCGTCGATCATCTGGCGGCGCTGGCGACAAAGCCCGGAAAGGACCGGGCAGTGCACACCCATCGAAAGGAATGAAATGACGAATCTCGATCTGGCGCTCAAGGACATGATGGTGATCGACGGTGCGGTCGGTGCCGCCGTCGTGGACTACAACAGTGGCATGGCGCTCGGAATGCTCGGGAGCTCGAAGTCGTTGGACCTGCAGGTCGCCGCGGCGGGTAACACCGAAGTGGTGCGCGCCAAGCTGCGGACCATGGAGCAGCTCGGTCTCAATGACGACATCGAGGACATCCTCATCACCCTCTCCGGCCAGTACCACATCATCCGCCCGATGACCGGCCGCAAATCCAAAGGCCTCTTCCTCTATCTCGCCCTCGACCGCGGACGGGCCAACCTGGCGCTCGCCAGGCACCACCTGCGCGGCATCGAAGAGGACCTGGAGGTCTGACCCGCTCGCGGCGGTCAGTGCGCCGCCGCCGCGGCCGGGAACCATTGGGGGTCTTCAGGGTTGGGCAAGGCGGCGGCCGTGTGGAAGTGGACGAAGCATGTCGTCCAGGTCGTTCCGCCACAACCGGTCACGCGCAGGGCACACCAGGTAGCCCGAAGCGGCCGAGTCAGCGATGTTTCCGGGCCACAAGCACGGCGTCGCGAAGCTCGATTTGGTGACTGCCGTGCGTCACCGTTCGAGATCTGTTCTCCGCCACCATGATTTCCCAGCGGGTGGGATCCAGCTTCGCCGCCAGGCTTTCCGCCGTGACGTGCACTCCGGAGGCGTGCGCTGTCGAATGCGCGTCCGTCGGATGATGGCCGACGATGAGGAGTGTGCCGCCGGGTGCGACCGCTGGGGCCAGTCGGCGCAGCAAGGTTTCGGCTCCGGTGACGGGGTGGGCGTAGTGGGAGCAGACCAAGTCGAAGCTGCTCTCCGGCGGCGTCCATTCGGTCAGATCCGCTGTGAGCCAATCGATTCGATCGGCCACCTCGGGACCGCGGATATCGGCGCGCTCGCGGGCGCGCTCGAGTGCCGCGGTGGCGAAGTCGACGGCCGTCACCCGCCAGCCGTGCGCGGCGAGCCAAACCGCTTCCGCGCCTTCGCCGCAGCCCGCATCCAGGGCGCGCCCCGGCGGCAGTTCCGCCGCCTCCACCGTCAGGTGTGGGTTGGGTTGGACGTGCGGAGTCGTCGTGCGGTAGCGGTTCTCCCAGAAGGCGTGGTCGAGTTGTTCGGACACGGTGCTCCTTTCGTCGTTCACAGGCCGTGGCGGCTGGCGCCGGAGTTCGCCTCGCTCAGGCGCGCTTCGGTGTCGGCCGAGAACGGTTCCGCGTGCCTCGGCCACGTGCGGTGGTCCGGTGCCGGACCGCGTCCGTCGGCGCTCGAGTAGGCGACGACCGCGTTTCGGGTCTCTTCGGCGACCAGGTCGGCGTTGATCTGCGCGCCCGCCGTGGCACCCGCGGCGGCCGCAGCACCGACTTGGGCGGCCAAGTCGGTGATATTGCCCGCTGCCCACACGCCGGGCACCTCGGTGCGGCCGGTCGGATCTGCCGCGATGAACTCGCCCATCGGGTGCTCGCTGGTGCGCAATCCGAGCGTCGCGAGGAACTGGGCCCGCGCCACCATGCGCGACCCGACCGCGACGACCTCGCGTTCGATCACCGTGCCGTCGCTCAGCCGCACGCCGGTGATGCGATCGTCGGCGATGACCAGGTCGGCGATCCCGCCCTCGACCAACCGGATGCCGCGCGCGGCGAGCTGCACCGTCTCCTCGTGTGTCGGTGTGGTCGTGTCGGTGAAGAACACCACGTCGGTGCTCAGCTGCCGGAACAGCAGCGCCTGGTGGACCGACATCGGACCGGTGGCGAGCACGCCGATCGCTCGGTCGCGCACTTCCCAACCGTGGCAGTAGGGGCAGTGCAGCACGTCGCGACCCCAACGTTCGCGCAGGCCTGGGACGTCGGGCAACTCGTCGACCAAGCCGGTCGCGAGCAGCAACCTGCGGGCGCGGACCGTCCGGCCGTCGGCCGTCGTCAGCGTGAATCCGTCGCCGTCCCGGCTCGCGTCGCGCACCTCGCCGGAAACGAGCTGAACGCCGAACTGCCGGACCTCCGCGCGGCCGCGTTCGAGCAGCTCGGCGGGCGGCATGCCCTCCCGCGCGAGCAGGCCGTGCACGCCGTCGGCCGGTGCGTTGCGCGGCGCGCCCGCGTCGATCACCAGCACCGAGCGTCGCGATCGGCCGAGCATGAGCGCGCCGCTCAGTCCCGCGGCGCCGCCGCCGATCACTACCACGTCATAGCTGTCTCTCAGTTGATCGGTCACGTGACCACCTCCTGCGACGACTATGCGAGCCCCGCCGCCGAACTGGCAACTTTGTTTGCCACTCTGGCAAACTGGTCCCATGGACGACGGCCTCGACCGAGCACTCGACGCGGTCGGTCCCCGACTGCGTGCCCTGCGTCGCCAGCGCGAAACCACGCTGGCCGATCTTTCGGCGACCACCGGGATATCCGTGAGCACCCTCTCCCGACTGGAGTCCGGCGCGCGGCGGCCCACTCTCGAACTGCTGCTGCCGCTCGCCAAGGCGCACGGCGTCACGCTGGACGAGCTCGTCGACGCGCCGCCCACCGGCGATCCGCGCATCCACCTGCGACCGGTCACACAGCACGGCATGACCATGGTTCCGCTGACCCGTCGCGCGGGCGGCATCCAGGCATACAAGATCGTCCTGCCGCCCGCCGACCCCCGCGTGCAACCTCGGCCCCAGACCCACGAAGGGTACGAATGGGTCTACGTCCTGAACGGACGCCTCCGCGTCATCCTCGGCGAGCACGATCTGAAACTGGTCCCTGGCGAAGCGGCCGAATTCGACACCCACATACCCCACTGGTTCGGCGCCGCCGACGCCGAACCAGTCGAATTTCTCAGCCTCTTCGGCAAACAGGGCGAACGTGCTCACTTCCGCGTCCGACCGAAGTCGAAACGCGGAGAGTGACAATTCGATTCAGGGCAGGAGTTGGTTGAAGAAGGTGCGGTAGGCGCGGAGGGTGTTGCGGAGGTCCTCGGTGTCGGGGTCCTGGGACCAGCGGGTGGTGAGGCCGCGGCGGTGTTCGGAGTAGGCCGCGGTGAGGTGGTCGATGGTGTTGGCGACGAGGTTGTCGGCGCGGGAGACCGCGTCGCGGGGGTTGTCGATGAAAGAGCCTTGGACCGTGCGCCATTCGGTGCGGAGGCGTTCGATCTCGGCTTCGGTGAAGAGGGGGATGGGTTCGTCGCGGGCAGCGGTGGATTTGCCGTTCGGGGTCGCGGCGGTGGTGTTGTCGTGGGCTCGGTCGCCGCCCACGGCCTCCGCGGTGCTGGCATCGCGTGTGCCGGTGCTCGGGGCTGCGTGGTCGCTGTTCGGGATGTCGCCCGACGTGTTCAGGTGCGCGTCGGTGGGCGTGAGGTGGGCGGCGGTGCGCGCCTCGCGGTCCGTGCTCGATGCTGAGTCGGTGGTGCCGGGCGCATCGATGGCGTTGCCCGGCGCGGGGTTGGCGCCGTGTGCTTTGTTGTCGCCCGGCGCGGAAGTGGCGCTGCGTGCTTCGAGGTTGGCGTTCGGCTCGGAAGTGGCGCTGCGTGATTCGTTGTTGTTGCCCGGCGCGGACTTCGCGCTGCGGGTTTCGATGTTGTTGCCCGGCGCGGAGTTCGCGCCGCGAGCTTCGTTGTCGCCCAGCGCGGAAGTGGCGCCACGTGCCTCGTTGTTGTTGCCCGGCGCGGGGTTGGCGCTGCGTGCTTCGTTGTTGTCGCCGGGCGCGGGGTTGGCGCTGCGTGCTTCGATGTTGTCGCCGGGCGCGGAGTTGGCGCCGCCAGCTTCGATGTCGCGCGGCGCGGAGCTGGCGCCGCGCGCGTCGAGGTGATCACCCGGCGTGGGATCGTGTGGAGCGGTGCGCGATTCGGTGGTGGTGCGGCGGGTTTCGGTGTGATCGGTGTTCATGAGAGGGCGTCCTTGGTCTGGCGGGTCCGGCCGTTGAGGAGGTCGTGGAAGAGTTCGCGGTAGTGCACGATGGCGGTGCGCATGTCCTCGGTGTTGGTGTCGCCATTGCTGCGGGCCGCGATGGCGTGGGCGCTGCGGTAGTGGCCGAGGGCGGGGGCGTGTTCGACGGAGAGGTCGGCCAGCTGCTGGTCGTAGCTTTCCGCGGGGTAGCCGCGATCGGACATGACGCTGGTGACGAGGCGGTCGGCGTCGGCGAGCGCCGCGGCGGGGTCGTCTACGAAGCGTTCCTGCACGTCGGCCCACCGAGCGGTGTACTGCTTCCGCTGGTCCTCGGAGAGGTCCCGTAGCTCGAGTTCGGCGTGGCGGAGTTCGCGTTCGCGTAGTTCGCGTTCGGCGGCGCGGCGGCCGTCCCGCTGCTCGACGGCCCGGTCGTATTCGGGTCCGAATCGTTTGCGCAAGCGGCGAGTTCGCAGCAAAGGCCAGGACAAGAGCAGTACGGCCGTGAGCGCGACGAGCACCGCCACGATCGCCACGGCCACCATTGCGGATGACACGGGTTTCTCCTTCGACGAGTCTGTCGAAGCGGTAGTGCCTCGTTCCGCCGCATCCAAACCTCCGACCTTCGAACCGTCCGGTCTCGAATGCTGTTCGATCGCGGCGATTCTCAGCCGCGCCACCGCTTGCGACCACCCGGAGGAGCGAAGCGCCGACGGCCGCGATCAGCTGCTCGGCAACGGTGTCCGGCGCGGTCAGTGCCAGGTGATGACCGGAGTACTTTATGATTGGTTGTCCAGCAGCCCGCACCACCGCGGACCGCTCCACCGCCTTCAGTGCGGCGGCACCGAGACGCCAGAAAATCCGGCCGATGAGCGGGATGTGCACGGGGTCGAGCAAGGATGATCCACGCGATCACCACCCTGCACCGGACCGGTTCGATCCATCCGATGAATCTAGTTCGGCCGCACGGAATCAGCCGCCGCCGAGACGGAATCAGCCGCCGCCGAAGCGGGATCGACCGCCGAGGCGCAACGCTCGTCCGACCGCGTCTCGGAACTCGCCGCCACACAATCGTCTTCGACGACGACTCGGCCAGGATCCGCCGTCGTCTGCACCGAATCATCGATCGCCGGACGCGTATTCACCCATGCCCCAACGAACATCAACCCGGCCCCGATCCCCTGCAACGGAGCAATGGACTCCCCGAGTACCACCCATGCGCACGTCAACCCGAAGGCCGGGACGAGGAACATCGCGGAGGTGGCGGTGGTCGGCCCGACCTGGCCGACCGCACGGTAGTACAGGACGTACGCGAGCGCCGTCGGCAGCGCGCCGAGATACGCCTGGTTGAGCCAAAATCCGGGGCCCAGTTCCGACCATCGCACGTCACCGAAGGCGGGTATGGCGAGCAGCCCGAGGGCGGCGGTTCCCGCTGCGGTCGCGTAGACGGTGACGGTGGCCGCGGGCATTCGGCTCAGTAGCGGCGCGCCGAGCAGCGTGTAGGCCGACCAACAGGCCGCTGCGCCGAGAAAGGTCAGGTCGCCGAGCAGGCGGGTGTTTCCGGTATCCGGAATGCCGAGGAAGAACACGAACCCGCCGCTTACCGCGAGAACCAGCCCGAGCAACCGCATCCCGGACAGTCGGACGCGCCCGAGCAGGACGCCGACCGCGACCGTGAAGATGGGCGCGGCCATCGGCACGATCACACTCCCGTCGGCCGCGGGCGCCAAGGAAAGGCCGAGGAAGAACAGCGCGTTGTAGCCGAACACGCCGACCATGCCGACGCCCGCGACGCGCGGCACTTCGCCGGCGGGCAGCCGGGGCGCGCGCAGGACGGCCAGCAGCACGAGGGTGCCGCCGAGGAACCGCAGGAACCCCGCCACCTCGTGCGGGACTTCGCCGACGGCGGCTTTGGACGAGGCGAAAGCGCTGCCCCACAGGGCCATGACCAGGATCAACAGCAGACGGATACGCACGTCTCGATACTCGGCGCGGACCGCCCGGGCGTCTTGAACGCTGGTGCGGGGAGAATGGGGCGGTGAGCGAATGGGTCGAATATCGGCGGATGCCGGACCGGCCGGTGGAGGTGATGCGCGCCCACTTCGAGCGGCACGTCTACCACCCGCACGCGCACGAGACCTACTCGTTCGGCCTCACCGACTTCGGCGCGCAGAGTTTCGACTGTCGCGGCGCTGCCCGGGTCAGCGCGGCGGGCATGGTGATGGCGTTCAACCCGGACGAACCGCACGACGGGCACAGCGCCACCGAGGCGGGTTTCACCTATCGAATCGTGCACATCGGCACCGAGCTGATCACCGACCTGCTGTCCGACCGGGCCGGTCGCCCCGCTGGCCTGCCGCTGTTCGCCGAACCGGTCCTGCACGATCCGTTGCTCGCTGGCGCGCTCGGCAGGCTGTACGCGAGCCTGACCTCGCCCGCCACCGAATTGGCGAGGGACGAAGCGCTTTCCGCCACGGTGGCGGCGCTGGTGCAGCGCGGCGCACGTACTCCGCGCACCAGAACAGTGATCGGCGGCGGCAACGGCGCGATCGCGCGCCGCGTGCGCGATGTGCTGGACGAGCGCTATCTGGAGACGCTGTCGATGGACGATCTCGTCACCGCGACGGGCGCCAGCCGCTTCGCGCTCTACCGCGCCTTCCGCGCGAATTACGGTCTGGCGCCGAGCGATTACCAGCGCATCCTGCGGCTGCGGGCGGCGCGGCGGTTGATCGCGGCGGGCCGCCCGGTCGCCGAGGCCGCGGTGGCCGCTGGCTTCGCCGATCAAGCGCACCTGACCCGCTGGTTCCGCCGCTGCTACGGCATCACGCCCGGCGTGTATTCGCGCGCGGGCTGAACGCTCAGGCCGTGGCCCGCGCCCAGCGCCGCTTCGCCCAGCGGCGCACGGCCGGGCTGACCAACAGCGCGGGCAGTAGCACGATCGAACCGAGCAGCATGCCCACCAGCATCAGTCCCGAGAGCAGTTCCCCGATCGCCTGCACCGCGGCGGGTGCGGCGAACAGCGCCGCGAACGCCGCGACCGCGAAGGCGGGCGGATAGTGCCCCGCTTGGGCGAGGATCGCGGCGGCCGTGCCGAAAGCGACGGCGAAGGCGAGACCGACGACGCCGATCAGGTAGTTGTCCCAGGCGAACCAGCTCGGTCGGACCGTGCCGTGGCGCCGGGAATGCCGAAGTTCTCCCATCGTCGGGAGCATAGTGCGCCCCTGCTGCGCCGCAGGGGATTCGGCGAAGTCGAGCTCAGCGCGCCGCGGGCGGCCGCGGCCACGGGTTGTGCTCGAGGTGTTCGATGGACTCGTTGAAACGCGCGACCAGCGCGCTGAGCTGACCGATATCGGACTCGGACCACTCGGCGACCACGGCGCCGATGCCGTCGCGGCTCTGGGCGCGGTCGGCGGCGAGCAGCTCCATGCCCTTGGCGCTGGCTCGGATCTTGCGCGCGATACCGCCTTCGGGATCCGGAACCCGTTCCACCAGACCGTGCTTGAGCATGGCGCCGACCTGCCGGTTGATGGTGGAGATGTCGAGGCGGAAGGCGCCGGCGAGTTCGCGAAGGGTGAGCGGGTTGTCGATCTCCAACCTGGTCAGGATCAGAAAGGCCGAGCGGTCCAGCTGAAACCCTGGGCGGCGCAACACCGAGGCGGGGAAGTGCCGGGAGAGCAGCGCGAGCTCGAAGGCGAGGCGCGTCAGCGCCGCTGGGTCGGCGGGTTCCCGGTCTGGCATGGCACTCACTATGTCGCCTGGATCACTTCTATGACAAATTGTGCAGCATACACACGATGTGTACCGTACACATGCATGTCCATTGCCGCGTCCTCGCCCGCCACCGAGGCCGATACCCGCCGCCCGGCCCCCGGCCTGCTCATCGCCACGCTCGGCGCGGTCGGTGTGGTCGTCTCGCTGATGCAGACGCTGGTCATCCCGATCATTCCCGCGCTGCCGACATTGCTCGACACCTCCGCTTCGAACGCGTCCTGGGTGATCACCTCGACGCTGCTGGCGGGCGCGGTGTTCACGCCGATCGCGGGTCGTCTCGGCGACATGTTCGGCAAGCGCCGTGTGCTGTTCGCGAATCTGCTCGCTCTCATCGCCGGTTCGGTGGTCTGCGCGAGCTTCTCCTCGTTGGTGCCGGAGATCATCGGGCGCTCGCTGCAAGGCGCCGCCGTCGGCGCTATTCCGTTGGGGATCAGCATCATGCGCGACGAACTGCCGGTCGAGCGGGTCGGCTCGGCGATGGCGATCATGAGCGCGACGCTCGGCGTCGGCGGTGCGATCGGCCTGCCGGTGGCCGCGGCGATCGCGCAGAACGCGGACTGGCACGTGCTGTTCTGGAGCTCCGCGGCGCTCGGCGTGCTGTGCCTGGTTCTGGTCTTCCTTTTCGTGCCGGAATCGCCGGTGCGTACCCCCGCCCGCTTCGATTTCGGTGGGGCCGTGGGTCTTTCGGTGGCGCTGTTGGCGCTGCTCGTCGCGATCACCAAGGGCGCGGACTGGGGTTGGTCCAGCGCCTCGATCCTGACGCTGTTCGCGGTGTCGGTGGTGGTCTTCCTCGGCTGGGGCTACTACGAACTTCGGCAGGGCGCGCCGCTGGTCGACCTGCGGGTCTCGGCACGACCGCGGGTGCTGTTCACCAATCTGGCCTCGATCGCCGTCGGCTTCTCGCTGTACGGCATGTCGCTGACCTTCCCGCAGCTGCTGATGGCTCCGGAGGAGACCGGCTACGGCTTCGGTCTCTCCATGGTGAGCGCCGGATTGGCGCTGGCTCCAACCGGTTTGGTGATGATGGCGCTCTCGCCGGTGTCGGCGCGTTTGTCGGCGGCGCGCGGACCCAAGGTGACCCTGATGCTCGGCTCGGCCGTGATCGGCGTCGGCTACCTGTGCGCGGTGCTGTTGATGAACAACGTCTGGGAGATCATGCTCGCCGCCGTGATCGTCGCGGGCGGTGTGGGTTTGGCCTACGCCGCGATGCCCGCGTTGATCATGGGCGCGGTGCCGATCACCGAAACCGCCGCCGCCAACGGGCTCAACTCGCTGATGCGCTCGATCGGCACCTCCACCTCCTCCGCGGTGATGAGCGTGGTGCTCGCGCACATGACGATGTCGCTCGGCGCGCACCTGCTGCCCTCCCGCGAGGGCTTCCACACCACCTTCTTCATCGCCATGGCGGCCGCGGTGGTGGCCATCGCGCTGACGGCTTGCGTTCCGATGGGCAAGAAGGACTGACCGATCAGTCCGGCGCCTCCCGGACCGAGTCGGTGTAGCGGCGGGCCAGCATACGCAGGTGCGCGACGAGTTCCGGTGGGCCGTCTACACGAAAGTCCATCATCAGCATGCTGAGGTAGATGGCGATGGTCTCGAGCGCGTCGGCGCCGGTGTAGAGGACGCAGGTGTCCGAGTCGACCGCCTCGACCACGCCGACCGCGGGGTTGATCCTGGCGATGACGCGCTCGGCCGGAGCGAGCACTGTGACCCGCGCGTGCACGCGCCAGCCGGTGCTGGCGACATGGCGCATGACGAAGGCGACGAGATCGTCGTCGGGCAGCGCGCGGGCGGCGAAGCGGCGTGTGCCCGCGGCCGCGCGGCGCACCCTGGCGACGGGTATCGCGCGCCAGGTGTGGCTGTCGAGGACGTAGGCGACGAGGTACCAGCGGCGCTGCCAGTTGATCAGCCGGTACGGCTCGACCTCCGTCGGATCGCTGAATTCGTCTGCCGCCGTGCCGATGTCGAGCCGCACCGTGGCGCGGTCGCGGATCGCTCCCGCCAGGGTGGTGAGCACCTCGGCCGGTATGGGGGCGTCCGGCTCGCGCGAGCCGGTGGTCGCCGGGCCGACGGCGGTGGCGCTGCGCAGCGCGGTGACCTTGCGCTGCAAGCGTTTCGGCAGGATCTGCTCGAGTTTGGCCAGCGCGCGGCCGACGTGCTCGGTGATGTCGGCGATGCCGGTCGCGCCGTCCTCGGCCAGTCCGACCGCCACGGCCACCGCGACGGCCTCGTCGTCGTCGAGCAGCAGCGGCGGCATGGTGGAGCCGCGCCCGAGCCGGTAGCCGCCGATGGCGCCGCGCTCGGCATGCACGGGATAGCCCAGGTCGCGCAATCTGCGAATGTCGTTGCGCAGCGTGCGATCCGTGACGCCGAGCTTTTCGGCCAGCTCACGGCCGGAATGGGTGCGGTCCTGGAGGAGCGAGAGCAGGCGCAGGACGCGGGTGGTTGTCTCGGCCATGCACATCTTCCGATCTATTAGGAACGAAAGCAGCCTAATGGACTCATAGGCTCGGTATCAGCACCGAGAAACCCGAAAGGCCAGCCATGCATACCGATGTCGCCCTCACCTCCGTCTGGCGCGAGACCCTCGCCGCCGCCCACCGCGCGCTCGCCGACACCGTCGCCGGTATTCGCGACGACCAGTGGCACCTGCCGACACCGTGCTCGGAATGGAATGTGACACAGGTGATTCAGCACGCCGCGGGCGATCAGCTCGCGTACGCGAAATTCCTCGGCATCGGAAACGGCCCGGCCGAGAACCCCTTCGAGCCATCGGGCACCATCGATGGCTCGCCGACCGCGCTGGTGCGCGACGCGATCGAACAGACCGCCGCCGCGTGGGACACCGTCGCCGAGCACACGCCGACGGTGCCGACGCCGTTGCCGCACGGCGAACTTCCGACACCGGTCGCCGCGGTGCTCTGTGCGTTGGACGCGGCCGTGCACGCCTGGGATCTCGCCGTCGCCACCGGTCAGGCCTCGCCGCTCGACGAGGAACTGGCCGCGGCTCTACTGACGGCGGCCCGCACGGCGAATCCCGCGCCCGGCGGCGGGCCGGAGACGGCGATCGTGGAACCGCTGCGGCAGTGGGGCGCTTATGCCGCGGTCGTCGACGGAGCGCCGAACGACGACGCGGTCGCGGAACTGTTGCGCTATCTGGGGCGCGATCCGGGAACCGTGAGCCGCGTCCGTTCGTCTTAAGGATGAATGGTCGTAGAAGCGATTGGGGGGCGAATGTCCGCACCGCAGAGAACCCGGGGGCGGCTCGGTCTGTTGCTGACGCTGGGGCTGGCCGTGGTCGCGGCCGTCGCCGCGGGCACGGTCTGGTGGTGGACCGGCTCGGATCGCCCCGCCGTGGTCGGCGAGAGTCCCGCCGCCTTCCCCGCCATCGACCGCTCCGCGCTCGACCCGGCGCAGATCCGGCTGGTCGAGGTGTTGGAGCGCGAGTTCGCCGAGCCGGGCGGGGGCCCGAAGTACGCCGAGGGAGTGATCGAGCCCTGGTGCGCCGACTTCGTGAGCTGGGCGATGCGGGAGGCCGGGCGTCCGCTGTCGAATCCGAACTCCGGATCGTGGCGGATCCCCGGTGTCTACACCCTCCAGGAGTACTACGAGGACGCGGACCTGTTCGCGCCCATCGGCAGCGGCTATCGCCCGCGCACCGGTGACGTGCTGCTCTACGGCCCGGAGAGCCAGTTCACCCAACACACCAACATCGTGCTCACGGCGGCGAACGGCGAGGTGACCACGATCGGCGGCAACGAGTTCGGCGAGGTGCGTATCCACCGATTCCGGGTTGCCGACGTGAAGGACGTCGTCGGGTATGGGCGATTCTGAGAATCATTGCCGCTCAGGGCGTCCCGTTCGGCGAGCGCATTGCTCGGCGCGTCCCTTCCGGAGCCTTAGTATGGAGTCGGCGGCGCCCGGCAGCGCTGCCATCGCGGACCCTGTCCTGCTACCCCCTCATCAGCAGGACAGGGTTCCCTAACGTTCCGATCTCCGGAAACTTTCGTCGCGTACCGTGTCGGTTGTCCGTTGAAAGGTGAGGGTTTCGGAATCTCTGATGCAGCCGACCGAGGAAACGACGAACGACCCGTCCTGGATCGACTACGCCGCCTTCGGCGAACGCTTCGTCACCCACGCGGTGACCGAGGAACGCATCGTGGCCGCGGTGTCCTCCATGGCGGGGCGCGGCATGGCCATCGGACCCTTCAACATCGGTCCCCCCGGACTCGCCGGATTCATCGCCGAGGGCAAAGTCGGCGAACCCACGGTTCTGCGCCATGATCCGCACGTCGTCTTCCAGGTGACGGTGCCGCTCACCCTCGCGGTCAAGGTCCGGCTCGGCGGCCGGAAGCTGCGGCTGGAAGCGGTCGTCGAAATCGACCTCACACTGCACGCCCGCACCGCCGACCCGCTGCTGATCGTCATCGACATCCCGCCCATCACCACCCGCGACGTGAGTTTCGTGCTGCGCGCCCAGACGGTCGAGTCGGCCTGGGAGTGGCTGCTCGACCCGATCGCCGGACTGGTGCAGCGCGAGGTCGCCAACCGGGTCAACAGCATGCTGGCCGAACCGCAGGCCAAGAGCGGGCGAGTCTTCGACGTCGAGGCCATGGTCGCGGGCACGCCGTCGCGGCACCGCGCGCAGGAGGAGTTCGACTGGATCGATTACGGCGAGTTCGGCCACCGATTCTTCTCCCGCATCGTGACCAGGGACCGGGTCTTCGAGGTGGTGGACAAGATGGCGGGGCGTCCGATCGAGGTCGGGCCGCTGAAAACCGGGCCTAGAGACCGGGCGACCGTCACGGTGCGTGGCGCGATCCGCCAGCCGCGTCTGGTCGATCGGCCCGAAGGGCCGGACGATCTCGTCTCGTTCGATCTCACGCTGCCGGTCGGCCTGGACATCACCGTGCAGGTCTTCAAGGCGAACGAGTACCGCGCCGATGTCGAGATTCCGCTGGTACTGATCGCCAGGGCGGCCGATCCGCTGCTGATCGTCATCGACGTGCCGCCGCCCGCGACCGGGGACATCCGGATGGACTTCAAGGCGAAGGGCGTGCGCGCGGCGACCCTCGGCGCGCTGGCCGGAATCAAGAAGCAGGTCGTCGCGCAGGTGGCCGGGGTGGTGCGCGAGCAGCTCGGCGACAGCTCCGGCCGCACCATCGACGTCGCGGCTCGAATCGACGGCGTCGCGTAACTCCTGTGACAAGTGGGGTAAGTGGGTCGAATGGGTCTAGCGGTTCGAATGTGAAATGTGGTGGAATGAGTGCACGTTCGAGGCTCCCGGCGCGCGTGTGAGCCTTGGGGAAGGTGCGCCGGGCCCGCTGCCAGCCAATGGGGGTTGCGCGAAGGAGTCCTGCGATGCGTTCTGTCGATCTGTCTCGCCGCAAGCTTTTCGCCTATACCGCCGCGGCCGCCGCGCTGGGGGTAACCGGCACCGCCGCGTCCGCCTCCGCGACGGGATCACTCGGCACGCTGATCGACTATTCCGGTGGCGTGCCCTCGGCCGACGCGATTCTCGAAGCCGGTCATGTCGGCGTCATTCGTTATGTCTCGGATCGGCGGCCCGGCGCGGAATGGATGGTGGGCAAGCCACTGCTCGCACGCGAGGCCGAGGCGCTCACCGAGGCCGGACTGAAGATCGTGTCCTGCTATCAGTTCGGCAAGGGGCCGACCGCCGACTGGCGCGGCGGGCTCGAGGCGGGCAAGGAGCACGCCGAGCGCGGGCTGGAGCTGCACCTGGCCGCGGGTGGCCCCGAGGGCAGACCCATCTACGCCTCGATCGACGACAATCCGACCCCGGTCGACTTCGCGACCATGATCGCGCCGTACCTGCTCGGCTGGGAAGCGGTGCTCGGCAAGCAGAACGTCGGCGTCTACGCCAACTCGCCGACGATTGATCTCGCGCGGGCGGCAGGCCTGGGTTCTTGGTACTGGCAGCACAATTGGGGCACCCCGAAGGGGTATGTGCACCCCGCCGCGCACCTGCACCAGTTCGAGATCGACAAGCGCGCCATCGACGGCGTCGGCATCGATCTCAACAACATCCTGAAGCCCGAATACGGGCAGTGGTGAGCGCGGGGCGGAGGTACGCCTAGGTCTGGCAGTGGCAGACCGGGGCGACGCGCAGATCCGGTTCGTCGTCGGGCACCACGCGCAGATTCGGCCGCGTCTCCGGCGCCTCGTGATCACCCATCCAGGACAGCAGCGACCAGCGGGACAGGCCCGACAGCGCCGAGCCGAGGCTGGCGAAGGAGCCGGAGGAGATCACGGACGCGAACGATCCGACCGATCCGACCGAGAGCACCGAACCGACGCTGCCGATGGACAGGATCGAATAGGCCGATCCGATGGACAGTATCGAGCCTTCGGACCGGATGGACAGGATCGACCGGCGTGAGCGCCTGCTCCGGATCGAGCGGGGTCGTACCGTTCCTTCGACAGTCGGCATGCCTTCGGTCTACCACACCCCGGACCCGGCCGGGGACTATCGCCGCGATTGCCGCGGTGTGTCGGCCGGACATGCCGAAGCCCGGCGGTCGCGTACGACCGGCCGGGCTTCGAAACATCAAGCGACGGTGAAGAAACCGAGCGTCGGCAGGAACGAGCAGGTGCGCGGTGCGGCGTCGGGAGCCTGGGTGGTGAGCGAGCCGCCGACCACCGCGACGATCCGGCCGCGGCCGGTGTTCACGATGGCGGACAGGGTAGCGGGGCCGTCCGGGTTGATCTTCGACTCGCCCGTCAGCGCCTGCACGCCGGACTGCCGGGTGTCGAGGTTCAGCCACTGCACGGTCATCGGCGGGTTCTGCTGCGCGGTCGGCGCCTTGGTGCCGAGCGCGGTGAACACGAAGCCGGTCTGGCCGGACTCCGGTCCGGGCGGGGGCAGCGTGGCCGGGCCGGGCACGGCTAGGGCGGTGCCGACCGAGTCGGCGGTCGGGCTGATGCAGCCCTTGCCGATGGTCGGGTAGAGGAACTGCGCGATGACGGGGCCGTCCTGCGGCAGTTCGGGACCGCCGCCGCCGCTGCCGTCGAGGAACGTGATGATCCGTTCCAGGGTCGACTTGATCTGCGGCGGCAGATTCAGGGTGTTGAGCAGGATGCGCGCCTGATCGAGGATCGCGGACTGCGGCCCGTTGGCGATATCGGCCGGGCCTGCGATGGCGCCGACGATGGCGGGGGTGAGCGCGGCGATCGCGTCCACCGGGACGCCCTCGGGCACCATCGGAACGCTGTTCGAAACCGCGGCGTGGGCGGGCGCCGGTGCCGCTATTGCGGTCGGCGCGGCGAGCGAAGCGCTCGCCGCCAGGGCGAGTGCGGTCAATGCGATCCGCGATCCTCGGGTGCGAAGCACTGGTCTAGCCGTCCTTACCTCGGGTACATCTGGGTCAACGGGGGAAAACCCATTGTTTCGGGGGTCACTCTAAGGACACGACCACCGAGTTGTACAGCCGTGGTCGTTATCACGTTGTGCTGTGGACGATCAGTGTTATCGGAACGTAGCGCCGCGGGGCGTTACCACTGTGAAAGGTGATGCAAATGTTATCCCTTGTGCATAGCGTGCACAGAGAAGAGCAGCGCTCCGGTTAATCTAGTCGCAGCCTTCGGCATTTGTCGCCGACACACCGGACACCGGCGGGTCGCGTTTTCGCGACCGCCCCCCGACCCGAAAGCCCGCGATTTGAACCGAGACAGCGCTCGGTCGGACCAGCGTCCGGCCGCTGCCCACCTGCGACTGGCGGTGTTGCTGCTCGGTCTATCCGTTCTGGCCAGGCTGCTGTGGATGCTGGTGTCGCCCAACGGAATGAACCTGGTCGACCTGCACGTCTACGTGGACGGTTCGGCGGCGCTGCTCACCGACCGGCTCTACGACTTCACCTACGCGGAGAAGACCCCGGATTTCCCGCTGCCGTTCACCTATCCGCCGTTCGCCGCGCTGGTCTTCTTCCCGTTGCATTTCCTGCCGTTCAAGGTGATCGCGGTGGGCTGGCTGCTGGCCACGGTGGCGGCGCTGTACGGCGTCGTCTGGATCGCGCTGGAATTGATCGTCGGCGCCCGACGGCTGCGCGAACCCGGTTGGCGAGCGGCGGCGATCGGCTGGACGACGGTCGGCGTGTGGCTCGAGCCCGTCCGCACCACGATCGACTACGGACAGGTCAACGTCTTCCTGGTGCTCGGCGCGATGCTCGCGGTGCGCAGTTCGCGATGGTGGGTCTCGGGCGGGTTGGTCGGCATCATCGCGGGCATCAAGCTGACGCCCGCGATCACCGGCCTCTACTTCGTCGCGCGGCGGCGCTGGGGGACCGCGCTGTGGTCGGCGGTGGTGTTCGGCGCGACGGTCGGCATCAGCTACCTCATCAACAACCACGAGGCGACCCGCTACTTCGGCACGCTGCTCGGTGACGCGGACCGGATCGGCCCGGTCGGCTCGGTGTGGAACCAGTCGCTGCGCGGGACGCTGAGCCGCATCCTCGGTCACGACGTGGAGTCCGGCCCGGTGTGGATCGCGGCGGTGCTCGCGTTCGCGGTGCTGGCCTTCTTCGCCTGGCGGGCGCTGGAACCGGACGACCGGATGGGCACGCTGCTGATGGTGCAGCTGTTCGGGTTGCTGATCTCGCCGATCTCGTGGTCGCACCACTGGGTCTGGCTGCTGCCCACGGTGCTGTGGCTGGTCTACGGTCCGCTGCGGCGATCGCCGGGCGCGCGAATCCTGGCCGGTTATTGGCTGGTGACGATGTTGATCGGCGTGCCGTGGGTGCTGTCGTTCGCCCAGCCGACGATCTGGGAGATCTCCCGGCCCGGCGTGCTGTCCTGGCTGGGTGCGGTGGATGTGCTCGGCGTGCTCGTCCTGTTCGCGTGGATCATCTGGTCGGGTGCGCGGCGCGAGCGGTCGGGTGAGCCCGCGGCGAGCGAGATGGTGGCGGAGGATTCCGCGCGGGCGTAGTCCGGCCCCGCCCGGGGTCGGCGCGCGCGGGCGATCGGGGTGAGCTGGGCAGCGGTGGCCCGGTCTCAGCCGATCGGAGGTGAGCCCGGCGGCGGTGGTCCGGCGCGCGTAGTTCGGCCGTCTCCCGGGTCGGCGGTTGTCCGGGTGCGCGGCGGTCAGGGGACCGTTCGGTGCGGGGCTGTCCCCGCGGCTAGTCGGACTGCGACGCGAGCAGATCGATCTCGCGGGCCAGGCCCAGATCCAGGGCGGTGAGTCCGCCCGCCGAATGGGTGGACAGCGTGAAGGTCACATTTCGCCACCGGATATCGATGTCGGGGTGATGGTTCGCGGCCTCGGCCGCGTCGGCGACCCGGCGCACCAGATCGATGCCCGCCGGAAACGAGGCGGCCTTGATGGTGCGGGTGATGTTGTCGCCGGACCGGCTCCAATTCGGCAGTCCGGCCAGCGCGTCCGCGATCTCGGCTTCGGATAGCAGTGGAGTGCTCATATGCCGGTTGTACCCCCGTTTGCCGGAGGTGCACCGGGATCGGTGAAACTCAGGCCGCGCGAGCCTGTTTCAGCGCCTTCTTCAAATCCTTGCCGGTCAGGCCCGCTGCCTCGGCCTTCTTCATCCGCATGATGACAACGGGGCATTTGAAGCAGCGCGTCTTCTTACGACAGCACTTCTTCTTCGGTTTCAGACTCGAAACCTTCTTCGCTTTGACCTTGCCCACGACGGTTAGCATACCCTTACTCGAGCGCCTGAATCGGAGGGGTCACCCGGTTGCCGGTACTGTGTAGCTGGCCGCGATGCCCGGTGAGTTTCCATTCTCCACCTGTTTGCAGGGGGCCCGGCGTGTGAGTCAGGACCCGGAGGCAGCAGCCTGCGTAACCACGGAGGGTCCCGCACACGCCGGACACCGAGCACCGTCGGCACCAACACCAACAGCAGGAGGATTCAGGCGTGTCGTCTGCACGCGATTTTCGCAACGTCGCCATCGTGGCCCACGTCGACCACGGCAAGACGACGCTGGTCGACGCCATGCTGCGCCAGTCGGGCGCCTTCGCCGAGCGGGCCGAACCGGTCGACCGGGTGATGGACTCCGGCGACCTGGAACGCGAGAAGGGCATCACCATTCTCGCCAAGAACACCGCGGTGCACCGGCACAACGCGGACGGTTCGGTCACCGTCATCAACGTCATCGACACCCCCGGCCACGCCGACTTCGGCGGTGAGGTCGAGCGCGGTCTGTCCATGGTGGACGGCGTCGTGCTGCTGGTGGACGCCTCCGAGGGGCCGTTGCCGCAGACCCGGTTCGTGCTGCGCAAGGCGCTGGCCGCGTCGCTGCCGGTGATCCTGGTCGTCAACAAGACCGACCGTCCCGACGCCCGCATCGAAGAGGTCGTCGAGGAGAGCCACGACCTGCTGCTCGATCTGGCCTCCGACCTGGACGACGCCGCCGCCGAGGCCGCGGAGCTGGCACTCGACCTGCCGGTGCTCTACGCCTCCGGTCGCGAGGGCAAGGCCTCCAAGGAGCGCCCCGAGAACGGCAGCGCCCCCGACGCGGAGAATCTCGACGCGCTGTTCGACGTGCTGATGGAGTGCATCCCGGCGCCCAAGGGCGATGCCGCCGCGCCGCTGCAGGCGCACGTCACCAACCTCGACGCCTCGGCCTTCCTCGGCCGCCTCGCGCTGGTGCGCGTGCACAACGGCGAGCTGCGCAAGGGCCAGAACGTGGCGTGGATGCACGCCGACGGCGTCAAGCAGGTCAAGATCACCGAGCTGCTCCAGACCATCGGCGTCGAGCGTCAACCCGGCGAGGTGGCCGTCGCGGGCGACATCGTCGCCATCGCGGGCATCCCGGAGATCATGATCGGCGACACCCTCGCCGACATCGACAACCCGGTCGCGCTGCCTCGCATCACCGTGGACGAACCCGCGATCTCGGTCACCATCGGCACCAACACCTCGCCGCTGGTCGGCCGGGTGCAGGGCCACAAGCTGACCGCCCGCATGGTGAAGTCGCGCCTGGACCAGGAGCTGGTCGGCAACGTGTCGCTGCGGGTGCTCGACATCGGCCGCCCGGACGCCTGGGAGGTGCAGGGCCGCGGTGAGCTGGCGCTGGCCATCCTGGTCGAGACCATGCGCCGCGAGGGCTTCGAGCTGACCGTCGGCAAGCCGCAGGTGGTGACCAAGCAGGTCGACGGCAAGGTGCACGAGCCCTACGAAGAGCTGACCATCGACTGCCCCGAGGAGTACCTCGGCGCGATCACCCAGCTGCTGGCCGCCCGCAAGGGCAAGATGGTCCAGATGAACAACCACGCCGCGGGCTGGGTGCGGATGGAATTCATCGTTCCCTCGCGTGGCCTGATCGGCTTCCGCACCGACTTCCTGACCGAGACTCGCGGCACCGGCATCGCCAACGCCGTCTCGCACGGCTACGCGCCGTGGGCGGGCGAGATCCGGGCGCGCCACACCGGTTCGCTGGTCTCCGACCGCGCGGGGTCGGTGACGCCGTTCGCGATGATCCAGCTCGCCGACCGCGGCCAGTTCTTCGTCGAGCCGGGCGCGGACACCTACGAGGGCCACGTGGTGGGCATCAACCCGCGCGCGGAGGATCTCGACATCAACGTCACCCGCGAGAAGAAGCTGACCAACATGCGCAGCTCCACCGCCGACGTCATCGAGACCCTGGCCAAGCCGTTGCAGCTGGACCTGGAAGGCGCGATGGAGTTCTGCGCCGCCGACGAGTGCGTCGAGGTCACCCCCGAGGTGGTCCGGGTGCGCAAGGTCATCCTCGGCCAGAACGAGCGGGCCCGCGAGCTGTCCAGGCGGAAGGCGCGGGAC
Organism: Nocardia sp. NPDC050713; assembly: GCF_040654315.1. Classification (NCBI taxonomy): domain Bacteria; kingdom Bacillati; phylum Actinomycetota; class Actinomycetes; order Mycobacteriales; family Nocardiaceae; genus Nocardia; species Nocardia sp. NPDC050713. Next base: position 265,552 of record NZ_JBFAHS010000005.1, read on the forward strand.
CGGGCCGCGCTGTAGAGTGCCGAACGTGAGCTCGGGGGCAAGACGACGCGCGATGCTGCGCGCACTGACGGTTCTGCTGGCGGCCTCCGCGACGGTGCTCGCCGGATGCACCGCGAACCCGCCCCCGCCCATCGAGAGCACGGACAGCCCGAAGACGACGCCCGCCAAGCCGGGCAAGAACACCGTCGTGGTGGCGATCGACGACATCGGTATCGGGTTCAACCCGCACCTGCGTTCCGATCAGTCGCCCGCCACCTCGGCGGTGAGTTCGATGGTGTTGCCGAGCCCGTTCCGTCCGGTGCCGAGTTCGTCGGTGCCGGGCGGCACGGACTGGGTGCCGGACACCGCGCTGGTGACCGCCGCGGAGGTCACCAGCCAGGAGCCGTTCACCATCACCTACACGCTGCGCAACCAGGCCAACTGGTCCGACGGAGCGCCCATCGCCGCCGAGGACTTCCGCTTCCTGTGGCAGCAGATGCTGACGCAGCCCGGTGTCGCGGATTCCGCCGCCTACCGGTTGATCTCGGATGTGAACTCCTCCGGCGGCGGCAAGACGGTCACCGTGGTGCTGACTCAGCCGTACCCCGCGTGGCGCGAACTGTTCGCGAATCTGCTTCCCTCGCATCTGATCAAGGATCAGCCGGGTGGTTTCGCCAACGGACTCGCGGAGGGAATCCCGGTGTCCGGCGGCAACTTCGCGATCAAGTCGGTGGATCCCGGTCGCGACGAGATCCTGCTGGAACGCAACGACCGCTACTGGGGCACCCCGGCCGCGCCGGATCAGATCCTGTTGCGCCGCGGCGGAACTCCCGCGCAGCTGGCCGAGTCGCTGCGCACCGGTGACGCGCAGATGGCGCTCGTGCACGGCGGCGTCGCGACCCAGGCGCAGCTGGCCGCGATCCCCTCGGTGCGCACCGTGATCATGCCGCAGTCGCGCGAACTGCAATTCGTCCTGAACGGGCGCACGACCGAACTCGCCGATCCGCGGGTGCGGCGCGGGCTGCTCGCGCTGCTCGATCCCGCGCTGCTCGCCACCGTCGGCGCGCAGACCGGCGGATGGGTCGAACCCGTGCGCGCGCAGATCCTGACGCCGTCGGATCCCGGTTACGCGCCGACCGCGCCGCCGCGACCCACCGCCGACGAGGCGTTCGCGCTGCTCGCCGAGGCGGGTTTCGCGCGCGCACCCGAGCCGCCGCCGGTGATCTCGCCGACCTCGCCCGCGCCGCAACCGCGCCCGATCGCGAAGAACGGCAAGACCCTCGCGCTGCGGATCGGCGCGGTGACCGGTGACGCGACCGCGCTCGCGGTGGCCAGCACCGCCGCCGACCAATTGCGCAGCGCCGGAATCGATGCCAGCGTCCGCAGCCTCGCCGCCGACGAGCTGTACGGCAAGGAACTGGTCGAGGGCGGCGTGGACGCGATCGTCGGCTGGGAGGTCGCGGGCGCCGATCCGGCCACCGTGCTGGCGTCCCGCTACAGCTGCCTGCCACCGGATCCCGGTCTCGGGGACGGTGAAGCGCAGGCCGCGGTCGAGGCGGCGCGGCGCGCGCCGAGCAACCTGTCCGGGGTGTGCGATCCTGTGCTGCAACCCGCGATCGACGCCGCGCTGCGCGGTATCGACGTGCCCAAGGTGCTCGCCGAGGCCGAGCCCGCGCTGTGGGGACTTGCCACCGTGCTGCCGATCGTGCAGGACAACGTGGTCGCCGCCGCGGGTCCCCGGGTGGACGGCGCGTCGCTGAGCGGGGCCATCCAGGTGGGCATCTTCGGTGATGCCTCGATGTGGCGCAGGATCCCGTGACCAAACCGGACGGGCCCGGCGGCATCGTGCTGGTGCACGCGCACCCGGACGACGAATCCATCACCACCGGCGGCACCATCGCGCACTACCGCCGCCGCGGCGTTCCGGTCACCGTGGTGACCTGCACCCTCGGCGAGGAGGGCGAGGTGATCGGCGAGCAGTGGGCGCAGCTGACCGCCGCGCACGCCGATCAACTCGGGGGCTACCGCGTTCTCGAATTGACAAGGGCGCTGGCCGCTTTGGACGCCGCGCCGCCGCGCTTCCTCGGCGGGGCGGGCCGCTGGCGGGATTCCGGCATGGCGGGGACGCCCTCGGCCGAACACCCCAGGGCGTTCGTGAGTTCCGGCGCCGAGGCGGTGGACGCGCTCGTCGGGATTCTGCTCGAGCTGCGGCCGCGGGTGGTGATCGGCTACGACCCGCGCGGCGGCTACGGCCACCCCGATCACATCCGGGCTCACGAGGTCGCCACAGCCGCGGTCGAGGCGGCGGCCGAGCGCGGCTGGGACGTGCCCAAGTTCTATTGGACGGTGACCGACGCCGACATGCTGCGGCTGCACACCGAGGCACTGGCCCGCCGCACCGTCGAAGGCTTGCCCGGCGCGCTGCCGCGCGGGTGGCGGCTGCCAGGGGCGGGGGAGTTGGCGAGCGTGCCGAGTCACACCGTCACCACCACCGTCGAGGTGTCGGACGCGTTGGCCGCCAAGCGGGCGGCGTTGCGGGCGCACGCGACGCAGGTGACGGTCGCGCCTTCGGGGCGAGAGTTCGCGCTGTCCAACAACATCGCCCAGCCGGTGCTGCCCGAGGAGCACTACGTGCTGGTCCGTGGCACGCGCGGGCCGGTCGGGCCGGATGGGCGCGAACACGACCTGTTTGCCGGGATTGTTTGAATTCGCTGTCCGCACCGGCCGTGTTCGACTGATCGGTCGGCGGCTGGACCATCGCGCTGATCGTCCCGGCGCTGATCGACGACTGGTTCGCCGCGGCTGTACGGGGTAGTTCCGGGTGGTCACGAACATCCCGGTCGATGGTGCGTGATCCGAGCCGAGCCGCCGGGCATAGACTCCTGGACGTGTACAACTGGGACCTCCAGAACGCCATCTCGGCCTTCGTGGACAGCTTGCGCCCCGGCGCGGAGCACCAGCACGAGCTGTACATGTCGGTGCTGTACGCCTTCGTCGACATGCAGAGCCACCTGCTGACGCTCCTCGGCTACCCGCCGGTGCCGTGACGGCGCTCGACAAGCGCGTGGATGCGCCACGTACCGATGATCGAGGGTGGATCGCCGAACCCCTGCGGCTGGCGCTGATGGCCGTGCTCACCCTGAGCGGGTTGTTCACTCTCGCCTTCGAGGTCCTCTATCTGCCGGTGTACCTGGGCACCTCGCATTTGCCGCCCGACGAGGAGCCCACCCTGGTGGCCGCGCCGCTGGCCGCGGTCGCGAGCTCGGGCACGTTCGCTCTACCGGTGACGGCTCTGCTCGCCGCCGGTTTGAACGTCCTGCTGATCGCGGCTATGCGCACCCTCACCGACAGCACCCGCGTCGCGTTGCTCCCGGTCATCGTCTGGACCTTCGGCTTCCTGGCGTGCACCTTCGCGGGCCCGGGCGGCGACCTCATGCTGTTGAGCGACTGGCCCACCCTGCTCCTGCTCCTCTGCGGTTTGGTCCCACCGCTGGCCTACATCTACCTCCGCCCCGCCCACGACTGACTCCGCAGACCTTCGCGCGCCTCGCATGGGTCGCGAGGCACGCCGCGGATCGGGCGGGCCCGATGCATCTGGCCGCGGACCCCGGTGGTCGATAGCCGAACGGTCGACGACCGCAGCCATTGTGTGCCGCGCAGCAGGGCCGCGGGCGTGTTGTGACTCTGCGACGACGGGCCGAGGTCGCAGAGACCATTGCGCGCCTCGTGGTGATGGCCTGGGCTGCGGGGCGCGCGGTGGCTCGATGAGGACGCTGGGTGGGCGCGGCCAGCGGGTCGGTTCAGTCGACGCGGATCGGGAGGGTGGCGATGACGGCGTCGGTGCGGGCGCGCAGGGCGGCGCCGAGGACGGGGCCGCGCGGGTTGTGCAGGGGGCGGTGCCACCAGTGCCGGGCTTCCACGTGGGCGAGGAGGACGGTGACGTCGCGGCCCGCGGCGGATTGTTTGCGCACATAGCCGACGAGGGTGGCGATCAGGCTGCGATGCGGGCACGGCAGCACGGTGAGCGGGACGCCCGGATCCCATTCCTTCCATCGCGCGCTCAGGCGTTTGGTGGCGGCCGGGTCGATTTCCGCTGCGACGGCGACGATTTCGCCGCGCATGCGCAGGGCGGCGGCGAGGGCGCGAGCGGTCGCCTCGCTGACGGCCACCACCGGGACGATGACGAGAGCCGCTGTCTCGGAGCCCTTTTGGGGTCGCGCCGGTATCTCGCCGAGGCGCAGTTCCGCCGCCACCGTGCGGTAGTAGTTCTCGGTCCGCGCGAACAAGGTGATCAACAGCGGGATGATCACCAGCAGCAGCCACGCGCCCTCGGTGAACTTCTCGCCGAGCAGCACCACGGCGGCGACGGCGGTGAGAGACGCGCCGAATCCGTTGAGCGCGGCGCGCGGCGCCCATCCCGGATCGCGCTGCCGCTTCCAGTGCCGGACGAGTCCCCATTGGCTCAGGGTGAATCCGATGAAGACGCCGATCGCGTAGAGAGGAAGCAGGTCGTGCGTCTCGGCGTCCACCACGATCAAAATCGCGCCCGCCGCGATGGCGAGGGCGGTCACGCCGTATCGGAAGACCGGCCGCTCGGAGCGCAGCGTGAACAGCGAGGGCATCCGGCGGTCCTTGGCCAGCAGCGCGAGCAACACCGGCAGTCCGCCGAAACTGGTGTTGGCCGCCAACCCGAGCGTTATCGCGACGGCCACGTTCACAATGTAGAACGGCCACCCCGTGCCGAACGCGCCCGCGGCGAGCTGGGCCAGGATCGTCACTCCTTCCCGTGGCACCACGTGATGTAGGCGGATGAGGAGCGCCAGGCCCAGCAGCATGACGCACAGCAGTACGCCGAGCGCGACCTCGGTGTGCTGGGCGCGCCGGACGGCGGGCGTGCGGAACGAGGGCACCGCGTTAGCGATCGCCTCCACACCGGTCAACGCCGCACAGCCCGCGGCGAAAGCCTTGAGCAGCAACCACACTCCGAGCGCCTCGTACGGAACCAGTGGCCCGGGAGCGTCGCCGACCACGGCCACCGGCTCCGGGCGCAGCAGGCCGACCGCGATCACGCCGAGGACGCAGCCGACGAACAGCAGCATCGGCGCCATCAGCACCCTGGCGGATTCGGCGACACCGATCAGATTCACCACGGCGATGAGCGTGAGAGCCGCGAGCGCGACCGCCAGCTCCTGGTCGCGCAACGCGGGAAACGCACTGGCCAAGCTCGCCGCGCCCGCCGAAAGGCTGACCGCGACCGTCAGCACGTAGTCGACCACCAGACTGGCCGCGGCCAACAGGCTGGCCCCCCGGCCGAGATCCTTCTTCGCCACCGCGTACGCCCCGCCGCCGTCCGGGTGCGCCGCGATCACCTGGCGGTAGGACAGGACGAGCACCAGCAACAGGGCCGCGATCGCCAGCGCGACCGGGAACGTCCACTGCACCGCCGCCGCGCCCGCCGCGACGAGCACCAGGACGATGGCCTCCGGCCCGTAGGCGACGCTGGACAGTGCGTCCAGCGACAACGCCGCCAGACCTCCGAACGCGGTGAGCCGGTAGGCGTCGCCGCGCTGCATCCGGCGCATCCGCCGATCGGCGATCCGTGACTCGTCCCGCGCTACGGTCTCGACCACACCCACATTCAACGCCGCACCCTTGCGCCCACCGTCGAACGACACGTCCCCGCACCGGGGTGTGCCTCATCGGCCGCGCCGCAAACTTCTGGAACGCCGCGCCTCGGCAGCGACGCGTGCGGCGAGGTTTCAGCGGGAGCCGAGCGCGCCGGGAGTGACGGATTCGATGAGCGCCCAGGTCTGGGCGATCGGAATGTCGATGACGAGGTAGCGCTTCTTGCCCGCCGCGGTGGCCGCGATGACGGTGGCCAGACCGGCGCGGCGCTGCCAGAAGGATTGGCGGACGGTCCAGCCGATGACGCCGGGGGCTTCGAGGCAGTCGCGGTCGCGGTCGAGGCTTCCGGAACGGGTGATGAGCCACGCGGGGGAGGTGGCGGTGCGGGGGAGGACGACGTGGCCGAGGCCCCGGTAGCGGTCTTCGGCCAGGGCGATCGCGATGATCGCGGCAATGCCGGGCAGCAGCCACCACAACGGCGGGACCGGGCCTTCGAGGGCGAAGGCGAGCACCGCGAAGGTCAGCAGGACGACGGGCGACAGTGCCCGGAAGTAGCGGCGACGGCGCGCGGCGGGACCGTGGCGGGTGAGCCGCGCGGACATCTGCGCCAGGGGTTCGCCCGCGGAAGTGCGGCGCGACGCGTCGCCAGTGCTCAGCGCAGGAGCAACGGGCGCACCGGTGGCACTTGGACTCGCCGCAGCATCGTGGAGCTCTGGCGTCGCCGGTCCACTCGGAAGCGGCAGCCCGACAGCGGCCGCACCTGGCTCGGCGCTCGGTGGCGTGCGATCGGGCTTCGCGCCCCCATCCAGCAACTCCCCCAACGTCCGTTCGACCGCGGCGCGCGGGGCTTGCGGGAGGATCTTCTGGCGCGGGTTCTCTCCGACCATGATCGCCTCGAGTTCGGCTGCGCCCGAAAGACGAAGCAGCAGTGGCTCGTTCACCGTGGCGCCGCGGAACCGGGCCAGGTCGAGGGTGATCTGTCTGGTGGTGAACAGGCCGTGGCGCACGTGCAGGGTGCGGCCGTTGTGCAGGACGCGGAGGCCGAAATAGGTTGTCAGGTACCGCGTGCAGGCCGCCAGGCTGACCACGAGCACGATCGCGGCGAACAAGCCGAGCACGACGAGCGCGATGGCGACGGCGGTGCCTTCCCCGATGTCGTGCGCGGCGTCGGATTCGAACAGCCGCTGGCCCAACCCGTATTGGAACGCCGCGCCCACTATCGGCGCCATGACGGCGAATCCGGTGAGCGAGAGTGGCGCGTACCGCACCCACTGCGGCCGCCAGTGGCCGATCTCGCGCGCGGCCGAATGTTCTTGTGCCGCTGTGTCGTCCGATACGCCGACGGCGGGAGTGGTCGGTGCCGGTCGGGCTGTGTGCGCGAGCAGTTCCGCGCGCAACGCGGGTACCACCCGCGCGTCGAGCGAGTCCAGTTTGAACTTCTCACCGCTGTCGGCCTGCTGGCCGGTGCCGATGACCACCACGGAAAGTCCGAGCGCTCGGTGCAGCAGGTCGGATTCGATGTCGACGGACCGGATCCGGCTGCGCGGCACCGAAAGCTCCCTGCGCTGCAACAATCCGGTGCGCAATTCGACATGTGTCGGGCCGACCCGGTAGGTCGTGGTGAACCATCTGGTCAGCGCGAACCCGACGATCAGCACCAGCGGGACGATGCTCCAGGCGGGATTGCCGCTGCTCGTGCCGAGGATGATCGAACCGATCAGTACCGGGATGAACTTGACCACCTCGGTGACCGGATGCACCAACAGCATTCGCCGATCCAGGCGCGCCCACGGTGGTCCGGCGTCGGCGGGCAGGCGCTCGGTCACGTCGCGTCCCCGCGATGCCGCGCGGCGATCTCGGTCAGCCGCGTGACGGTCTGTTCGGCGACCGGCAGATCCAGCGCCGAGATCTGCACCGCGCCCGCCGACGAGGCGGTGGTGACCGTCACCGTCGCCAGGCCGAGCAGCCGCTCCAGCGGACCGCGTTCGGTGTCGACCGTCTGTACCCGCGAGATCGGCGCGACCCGGCTCTCCTGGGCCAGCCAGCCGACCCTGGTGTACACGGCCTCGTCGGTGACCTCCCACCGGTGCACGGCGTAGCGCCACCACGGCACGACGGCGATGCTGAACACCGCGCAGACCAGCCCGATCGCCAGCGCGGTCAGCTGCAAGCCGCGGTGGCCCGAGTCCACCGCCATCCACACGAGCAGCGCGAGGAACGGCAGCACCCAAGCCAGCCCCGCCTGCACCGTCCACAGCAGTTTCGCCTTGGGGCTTGGACGCCAGGCCGGGTCGGCCATGATCGTGCGCGGCTGCGACATGGTTGTCATGGTTGCACGAACATTCACCGCCCCGCGCCACGCCGGTGGAATAACGGTGAGGCGCGGTGAGGTTGTGAACGCTCACGACGGGCTTCGCGGAACTCGCCGTCGCGGTGAGCTGACTACGCTCACACACGAGCACTGGAGGGAGACAGTCCAGGATGGGTAGCGCATGATCGAGGGCGTGACCGAGCTAGCGACACCGAGCGTCCCGCCAGTCCCGCCCAGCCCGTCGGCCATGCGCCGCGCGCTGCGCAGGGCCCGAGACGGGGTGACACTGAACGTGGACGAGGCCGCCGTGCTGCTGCACGCGCGCGGCGAGGACCTGGTCGAGTTGTGTCGCAGCGCGGCGCGGGTGCGCGACGCCGGTCTGGAATCGGCGGGCAGGTCGAAGACCATCACCTATTCGCGCAACGTGTTCATTCCGCTGACCCGCTTGTGTCGGGACAAGTGTCATTACTGCACGTTCGTCACCGTGCCGGGCAAGTTGCGGGCCGAGGGCAAGGGCATGTTCCTGGAGCCCGACGAGGTGCTCGACATCGCTCGCCGCGGCGCCGCGCTCGGATGCAAGGAGGCGCTGTTCACCCTCGGCGACCGGCCCGAGGCGCGCTGGCCGGAAGCGGCCCAGTGGCTCGACGAGCGCGGCTACGACTCCACGCTGGACTACCTGCGCGCCGTCTCGATCATGGTGCTGGAGGAGACCGGTCTGCTGCCGCACCTCAACCCCGGCGTCATGAGCTGGGAGGAGATCGCGCGGCTCAAGCCGGTGGCGCAGTCCATGGGCATGATGCTGGAGACCACCTCGACGCGGCTGTTCACCGAGAAGGGGGAGTGCCACTACGGCAGCCCCGACAAGGACCCCGCGGTCCGGCTGCGCGCCATCACCGACGCCGGTCGGCTCTCGGTGCCGTACACCACCGGCATCCTGGTCGGCATCGGCGAGACGCTGACCGAGCGCGCCGAGTCCATCATGGCGATCCGCAAGCAGCACAAGGCTTTCGGACACATCCAGGAAGTGATCATCCAGAACTTCCGCGCCAAGGACGACACCGCCATGCGCGACGCGCCCGACGCCGGTCTGGAGGAGTTCCGCGCGACCATCGCGGTGACCCGCCTGCTGCTCGGCCCGGACGTGCCGGTGCAGGCCCCGCCGAACCTGGTGTCGCTGGAGGAATGCCTCGCGCTGATCGACGCGGGCATCGATGACTGGGGCGGCGTCTCGCCGGTGACCCCGGATCACGTGAATCCCGAACGGCCGTGGCCGAATCTGGACACGTTGCGCGAGATCACCGAGGCGGCGGGCTACCAGCTCGTCGAAAGGACTTCGGCGCACCCCAAATACGTGCGTGCGGGCAACCCGTGGGTGGATCCGCGGATCGGCGCGCACGTGGCCGCGCTGACCGATCCCGCGACCGGACTGGCGAACCCGGACGCGCTGCCGGTCGGCCTGCCGTGGCAGGAGCCGGACGAATCGTGGGAGTCGGCGGGCCGGATCGACCTGAACACCTCGATCGACACCGAGGGCCGCAACACCGAGAGCCGCAGCGACTCCGCGCTGGGCCAGGACGTGGTCGGCGCCTTCGGCGACTGGGACACCATTCGCGAACAGGCGCGCGACCTGGCCGCCCCCGAACGGCTCGACGGGGACGTGCTCGCCGCGCTGCGCGCCGCCGAACGCGATCCCGCGGCGCTGTCCGACGCCGACTACTTGGCGCTGGCCACCGCCGAGGGCGTCGATCTGGAGGCGGTCACGGCGCTGGCCGACCAACTGCGCCGCGACACCGTCGGCGACGACGTCACCTACGTGGTGAACCGGAACATCAACTTCACCAACATCTGCTACACCGGCTGCCGCTTCTGCGCGTTCGCCCAGCGCAAGGGCGACGCCGACGCGTTCACGCTGAGCACCGACGAGGTCGCAGACCGAGCCTGGGAGGCGCACGTCGACGGCGCCACCGAGGTCTGCATGCAGGGCGGCATCGATCCGGACCTGCCGGTCACCGGCTACGCCGACCTGGTGCGCGCGGTGAAGCAGCGGGTGCCGTCCATGCACGTGCACGCCTTCAGCCCGATGGAGATCGTCAACGGGGCCTCGCGCGGCGGGCAGAGCATCCGCGACTGGCTGGTGGCGCTGAAGGAGGCCGGGCTCGACACCATTCCCGGCACCGCCGCCGAGATCCTGGACGACGAGGTGCGCTGGGTGCTCACCAAGGGCAAGCTTCCGACCTCCGCGTGGATCGAGGTGATCACCACGGCGCATCAGGTCGGGCTGCGCTCCAGTTCGACGATGATGTACGGACACGTCGACAACCCGAAGCACTGGGTCGGCCACCTGCGCGTCCTCCGCGGAATCCAGGACGAGACAGGCGGTTTCACCGAATTCGTGCTGCTGCCCTTCGTGCACCAGAGCGCGCCGCTGTACCTGGCGGGCGCGGCACGTCCCGGCCCGACGATCCGCGACAACCGCGCCGCCCACGCGCTGGCACGGATCATGCTGCACGGCCGGATCGACAACATCCAGACCAGCTGGGTCAAGCTCGGCACGGCGGGCACCAGGATGATGCTCAACGGCGGCGCGAACGACCTCGGCGGCACGCTGATGGAGGAGACCATCTCCCGCATGGCCGGCTCCCAGCACGGCTCCGCGAAGACGGTCGCCGAGCTCACCGAGATCGCCACCGGCATCGGCCGCCCGGCCCGGGAGCGCACGACGACCTACGGGCGGGTGGAGCGCAAGCCGCACACGTTGTCGCTGTCGGTGCGGTAGGCCCCCGCCGCGCGCGGGTGCGAAACTCGCACTCGCGCGACGGAAGGGTCGATGGGCGATTACCATCGTCCACTGGACGTCGGTGCGGATGCGAAGGCTCGGCACACCGGCCGCGACCGGGGGCGGAGCCGGTGAAGTTAGGGCAGGCTGACCAGTAGTAACGTGGGGTGGTCGGGATAGGGTTTCGCGTGGCGGACCATCCCCGCAGGTGAGGACAGACTAGGAGAGCGGCAGTGCCGTACATCATCGCTGAACCGTGCGTTGACGTGAAGGACAAGGCATGCATCGAGGAATGCCCCGTGGACTGCATCTACGAGGGTGGTCGCATGCTGTACATCCATCCGGACGAGTGCGTGGACTGTGGTGCATGTGAGCCGGTGTGCCCGGTGGAGGCGATCTTCTACGAAGACGACACGCCGGACCAGTGGAGCGGGTACGTGAACGCCAACGTCGACTTCTTCGACGAGCTGGGCTCGCCGGGCGGCGCGACCAAGGTCGGCAAGGTGGACTACGACCCGCCGTTCATCAAAGAACTTCCACCGATGGGCGAGTGAGACCGTAAGTGAGTTCGCGTGGCCGGGTCAGCGCTTTGCTGCCCGATTTTCCTTGGGACACCATCGCGTCGGTGAAGGCGAGAGCCGCGGCGCATCCCGACGGGATCGTCGATCTTTCGGTCGGCACCCCGGTAGACCCCGTCGCCCCGCTGATCAGGGCGGCATTGAACGCGGTCGCGGAGGTGCCCGGCTACCCGACCACGCACGGCACGCCCGAGCTGCGCGCCGCCGCGGTCGACGCGCTCAAGCGTCGGTACGGACTCACCGGCCTCGATCCGGCGGCAGTGCTGCCGGTGATCGGCACCAAGGAGCTGATCGCGGGTCTGCCGCGGCTGCTCGGCCTCGGCTCCGGCGATCTGGTGGTCATTCCCGAGATCGCCTACCCGACCTATGAGGTCGGCGCGCTGCTGGCGGGCGCCCAGGTGCTGCGTGCGGACGGGCTCACCCGGCTCGGCCCGCAGTCGCCCGCGCTGATCTACCTCAACTCGCCGTCCAACCCGACCGGCCGGGTGCTCGGGCTCGAGCACTTGCGCAAGGTGGTGGCCTTCGCGCGGGAGCGCGGCGCGATCGTCGCTTCCGACGAGTGCTACCTGGGCCTGTCCTGGGACAGCCGCCCCCTCTCGATCCTCGATCCCGAAGTGTGCGACGGCGACCACACCGGTCTGCTGGCGGTGCACTCGCTCTCGAAGACCTCGAACCTGGCCAGCTACCGCGCCGGTTTCGTGGCGGGCGATCCCGAACTGGTCGCCGAGCTGCTGGAGGTGCGCAAGCACTCGGGCATGATGGTGCCCTACCCGATCCAAGCCGCGATGACGGCCGCGCTCGGCGACGACGCGCATGAGGGCCAGCAGCGCGAACGCTACCGCGCCCGCCGCGAGCAGCTGCGAAACGCCTTGCAGGGCGCGGGTTTCCGCATCGACCACTCCGAGGCGGGGCTGTACCTGTGGTCCACGCGCGGCGAGAACTGCCGGACCACCCTGGACTGGCTGGCCGAGCGCGGCATCCTCGCCGCGCCCGGCGACTTCTACGGACCGACGGCCCGTGAACACGTGCGTATCGCGCTGACCGCGTCCGACGAACGCATCGCCGCCGCCGCGGAGCGCTTGCGCGCGAATTGATTTCGCCCGGTCGAGCTGGCTCCGGTGCGCTTACACTCGAGGCGCTCGATCGGCTCGGCGAAAGGTTTGCGATGCAGGGGGTGGGGCTCGCCGTCGGCGAGGTGTTCGCCGGATACCGGATCGAGCGGGTGCTCGGTCGCGGCGGGATGGGCACCGTCTACCTGGCCGGTCATCCCCGGCTGCCGCGACTGATCGCACTGAAGCTGCTCGACCGCGAGCTCTACGCCGACGAGGAGGCGCGGCGGCGATTCGAACGCGAGGCCGATGTGGTCGCGCGGCTGGATCATCCGAACATCGTGTCGGTGCTCGATCGCGGCGCCGACGACGGTGTGCTGTGGATTTCCATGCAGTACGTCGACGGCGGCGACGCGGCCGCGTTTCGCGGCAGGCCGATGGACCCGGCGCGGGCCGCCGGGATCGTCGCGCAGACCGCGGCGGCACTGGACTACGCGCACGACCGCGGCGTGCTGCACCGCGACGTGAAACCCGCCAACATCCTGTTGAGCGCCGCGCACGGCGGCGGCGACCGGGTACTGCTCAGCGATTTCGGCATCGCGAGGATGCGCGAGGACACCCGCCAGCTGACCAAGACCGGCGAACTGCTCGCCACGCTGGCTTATGCCGCGCCGGAACAGCTTTCGGACGAGGCGGTCGATCAGCGCGCGGATCAGTACGCGCTCGGCTGCACGCTGTTCGCCTTGCTGACCGGACAGGCGCCGTTCACCGCGACCAACCCCGGCGCGATCATCGCTGCCCACTTGACACGACCGGTGCCGAATGCCAGTGCGCTCGTGCCGGGTCTGCCGCCCGCGGTGGACGAGGTCATCGCCAGGGCGATGGCAAAGGACCCGGCGCGCCGGTTCGCGGGCTGCGGTGAATTCGCCGACGCGGCGGCACGGGCGTTGGCCGGGCGCGCGGCTGCCGCAGTGTCGCAAAGTCCAGCCGACTACTCGCCGCCGGTGCCCGCGTCAGTGTCGAACTCGGCTGACGCTCCGGGGTGGCAGGACGCGTCGGGTGCGAGTACGCCGCCCGCGGTTCCGCATCCCGCCGACGCGGTTGTCGCCCGCCGGCCTGCGTCCGTGCACAACTGGGCGAGCGATCCCGTGAGCCGAGCCCCAGGACGGCAGGTCTCCTCCGGCTGGCGGACGTTCTCCGTCCTGCTGCTCGTCTCGGCACTGGTGCTCGGGGTGGGCGGGGTCGCGGCCGTCGGCGTGTACTGGAAGTTCGTGCGCCCGAACCGACCGCAGCCCCTGCCGTGGGGCGCGCAGCATTCCATCGCGATCGCCTTTCCCGAGCTCATCCCGGCGAGCCCGGAGGGAACGGGCTGGCGTGGCGCACGCTGTCACGCGGCCGCGACGGTGGTGACCCAGCCCGGCGACCCGGTGCCGCTGCGCCAGATCGTCTGCACCGATCCGGACGGCGTCACGGCGTGGTACACCGAGTACGCGGGATTCCGCGATGTCCAGGCGTACCTGACGGCGCACGCCACGCTGACGGGTGAGCGCGAATTCAGCAGGCCGGGCGGGCTCCAGGTCTTCCGGCCGACCGATCCCGCCGCGCCGTTCGCGCTGGCCACGCACGGCTGGGTGGCCCCCATGGTCTCGTCGGTCTTGGTCGAGGTCGCCTGGCCGGGGCACACCTTCGACGAGGTCCGCGACCTGTGGTGGGCGCAGGCTCCGTTCTGATCGACTCCGACACGCGGAAGGGCTGGCGTCCGGACGTCGATTTGGGGCTAGCCTGAGTTATGGACGCTGTCACGGTTGTCCCTACGCCAGGCAACGAGCCGGTGCACACGTACGCGCCGGGGAGTCGCGAGCGCGAGCTGCTGGTGGCCGAGCTGGCCGAGATCTCCGCCGAATCCGTCGACGTGCCGCTGGTCATCGGCGGCAAGCACCGGCCGGGCATCGGCGAGCGGCACGAGATCGTCGCACCGCATCGGCATCGGCACGTACTGGGGACCTACACCGATACCACTCATTCCGAAGCACACGGCGCCATCGAGGCCGCCATCGCGGCCGCCCCGGGGTGGCGCACCATGCCCTTCGACGATCGCGCCGCGATCTTCCTGCGCGCGGCCGATCTGCTGGCCGGGCCGTGGCGGGAGACGCTGGCTGCCGCGACGATGCTCGGCCAGTCCAAGTCGGTCGCGCAGGCGGAGATCGACGCGCCCTGCGAACTGGTCGACTTCTGGCGGTTCAACGTGGCGTTCGCGCGCGACATCCTGGCCCAGCAGCCGCAGTCGAGTCCCGGCGTGTGGAACCGGATGGACTATCGGCCGCTGGAGGGGTTCGTCTACGCGATCACGCCGTTCAACTTCACCGCCATCGCGGGCAACCTGCCGACCGCGCCCGCGCTGATGGGCAACACGGTGGTGTGGAAGCCATCGCCGACGCAGACGCTCGCCGCGTTCTACACCATGCGGCTGCTGGAGGCGGCGGGCCTGCCGCCCGGCGTCATCAACATGGTCACCGGCGACGGGATCCAGCTCTCGGAGGTGGCGCTGACCGATTCGCGCTTGGCGGGTATCCACTTCACCGGTTCCACCCGGACCTTCCAGTCGCTGTGGCAGCAGGTCGGCGCGAATATCGGCCGCTACCAAGGCTATCCGCGGCTGGTCGGGGAGACGGGTGGCAAGGACTTCATCGTCGCGCACCCGTCGGCCGATCCGGACGCCCTGCGCACCGCGCTGATTCGCGGAGCCTACGAGTATCAGGGCCAGAAGTGCTCGGCGGCCTCGCGCGCCTACATCGCGCGTTCGGTGTGGCGGACCATCGGCGACGACTTTCTCACCGCGACCGCCGAGCTGAGCTACGGCGACGTGGCCGATCTGTCGAATTTCGGTGGGGCGCTGATCGATCGGCGTGCCTACGACAAGAACGTCGCGGCCATCGAACGGGCCAGAGCCGCGGGCGTCACCATCCCGGTCGGCGGCACCTACGACGACAGCGAAGGCTGGTTCGTCCGCCCGACGGTGCTGCTCTCCGACGACCCGCGCGACGAGTCGTTCACCACCGAGTACTTCGGCCCGATCCTCTCGGTGCACGTCTACGACGACGCCGAACCCGGTTCGTACGCGGCGATTCTCGCCGAGGTGGAGTCGGCCGCGCCCTACGCCCTGACCGGCGCGATCTTCGCCGACGACCGCAACGCCGCCGAACAAGCGGGCGCCGCACTGCGTTTCGCGGCGGGCAATTTCTACATCAACGACAAACCCACCGGCGCCGTCGTCGGTCAGCAGCCGTTCGGCGGTGCGCGCGCCTCCGGTACCGACGACAAGGCGGGCTCGCCGCTGAACCTGCTGCGCTGGACGGCGCCGCGCACCATCAAGGAGACATTCGTGCCACCGGTACAGCACCGGTACCCGCACATGGACTCGTGAGACCGGCGGCGCCGACACGTCGGCCGGAAGAGGGAGGCGTGATGCGTGACATTCTCGAGGACCGATGAACCCGCTGCGCCCGGCGATTCTCGCGGCGGCCGCTTCGCCGCGGATGAAGCGCGCGCTCACCGGGACCAAGCTCACCGCCGATATCGTCCGCCGGTTCGTGCCGGGTGAATCTCGGGCGGAATTGGCGCCGGTGGTGCGGGCGCTGCTCGGCAGCGGCAGGCTGATCAGCGTCGACTACCTCGGCGAGAACACCACCGATCGGTCCCGCGCCGATGCGACCGTCGCGGAATATCTTTCGCTGATCAACGAGCTCGCCGCGGCCGACCGGCCCGTCGAGCCGGAGGGCGTCGCGGTGCCGGTGGAGGTGTCGGTCAAGCTGTCCGCGCTCGGGCAGGCCTTGCCAGGCGACGGTCCCGCCATCGCCACCGACAACCTGCGCATCGTGTGCACCAAGGCCGCCGAGGCGGGGGTGTGGGTCACGGTCGACGCGGAGGACCACACGACGACCGACGCCACGCTGGCCACCGTGCGCGAGCTGCGGCCGGAATTCCCGTTGCTCGGCGCGGTTCTTCAGGCGTACCTGCACCGCACCAGGGACGACTGCGCCGAATTCGCGGGTCCCGGTTCGCGAATCCGGTTGTGCAAGGGCGCGTATCGCGAACCCGCGGCGGTGGCGTATCAGCGGGATGTCGAGGTGACCGATTCGTACCTGCGCTGTTTGGAGATCCTCATGCGCGGCGCGGGTTACCCGATGGTGGCCACCCACGACCCGGCACTCGTGCTGGCCGCCGAACACCTGGCGGCCGAAACGGTCCGGAGCGCAGGGACATTCGAGCATCAGATGCTGTACGGAGTGCGCGACGCCGAGCAGCTGCGGCTGGCGGCGGCTGGGCACGCGGTGCGGGTGTACGTCCCGTACGGCGACGAGTGGTACGGCTACCTGACCCGCAGGCTGGCCGAGCGACCGGCCAACATGCGGTTCTTCCTGCGCGCGCTGGTGGCGGGCCGTTCGGACACAGCCTGAGGGACCGGTACGCCTCAGACGAGCGGCTTGCCCAACCTGCGCTGTCTGCGCAGATCCCACAGGTAGAAGTTCATCGGAAAGAGCCTGAGCCGCTGGGGAAGTCGCCGGTGCACCGCGCCGATCGCGCGCAGCAGCAGAGCCAGCGCGCGATCCTGGCGCGGCGTCCAGCGCATCCCCATCTCGGCGCGCAGGTGCGGCGGCAGCAGGCCCGCGACGATGAATCGCTGCACCGGTGCGAACAGGCGCAGCGGCGGCGCGACCATCTTCAGCTCGACGAGACCGGTGAAGTATTCGCGGGTGCGGGCGTCGATGGTCTTGGTGGCCAGGTTGGTGGTCCAGTACTCGTCGAACGCGGCGCGGTCGGCGGGCCACAGCTCCCCGCGCATTTGCAAGGTGGTGCCGAGCCGGGCGGCGTACTGGTAGAACGCGTCCGCGCTCGCCGCGTCGAGCGGGCCGTGCAGCCGTTCCTCCAGGTCCACGATGCCCCAGTACAGGCAGGCGGCCACCCACAGCTGGAGCTTGGGATCGAAGGCGTTGTACTTCACCGGACTCTCGGCGCTGGACCGAATGCTGCGGTGTGAGGTGTCGACCGCCTCGCGGTACGCGGCGCGCTCCTCCTCGGTGCCCATCAGGGCGACGGCGAGATAGGTGAGCGTGGTGCGCAGCCGCTTCCACGGGTGCAGGGTGACCTTGCCGGAATCCACGGTGCTCTCCAGCACGCCGTAGGCGACCGGGGTCAGGCTCAGCTGCATGATCACGTTCGCGGTGCCGCCGAGGAAGGCGGCGACGCCGCTCCAGTACTTCTCGATGTCGAAGTCCTCGGCGGTGCCGTAGCGGCTGCCGGGCACCGGCTCGGGCGTCGTCGCACGAAGGGGCGCGGTCATCGTCGTCCTCGTCTTTCCGTTCACCGGAGTGAAGTGATGAGAAGGTCAGGGGCTCACCTTGTCATCTGAGGGCGGACGCTGTCAATTGCGGACCTCCGCATTCGCACCGCCAAGGCGCGTGCCACTCGGGTCCGGTGCGGTGAAGGTATGCGATGCTGACGTTGTCATCGTTTCGCCGGACGATAGGGTGGGAGACATGGCGAGCTTCACCAAATTGCTGCCGCTGGTGCGCAACTCCGGCCCGGAAGATCGCAATCAGGCGCGGGTGCTGGACGCCGCGCTGGTGGCCTTCCTGGATTTCGGCATCAAGCGCACGAGCATGGTGGAAGTGGCCCGGCGGTGCGGTCTCTCGCTGGCCACGCTGTATCGGCGCTTCGCCAGCAAATCCGATCTCATCCAGGGCGTCGCGCTACGTCAGACGCGCGAGTTCATCGATGAGGTGGACGGCGTGCTCCAGGGTCAGGTGGACCGGGACGCCAGCGCCGAAGATCAGATCGTCGCGCTGTTCGTCGCGTTCGTGAACGGCCTGCGCGGCAACCAGCTGGTGCACCGGCTGCTCGCCACCGAACCCGAGCTGGTGCTTCCGTTCCTCACCGTGAAGGGCGCGCCGATCATCGAACTCGGGCGCGACTACGTCGCCGAATTCGTCACGCGTCTTCAAGAGGAGGGCAAACTCCCCGCGTACGATCCAGCTCCGCTGGCCGAGATGATCGCGCGGACCGCGGTGTCGCTGGCGCTGACACCGCAGACCGTCATCCCGTTCGGCGACGACGCTGCCCTGCGCGAGTTCGCCCGCGACCACGTGGTCGTCTCGTTCCGGGTGCGCTGACGCCCGGAACCCAGCGATTCGAGCCGCGCCGACTCAGCGCGGAACGAGCCAGACTGGCACGCCGAGCACATCGGCCACCACGCTCGGCAGTGCGCCGAGTACGTCGGCGGTCTGGTCGGCGGACGTGCCCCAGGTGAGCGCCGCCACGGTGAACCCGGTTCCGTAGGAGGCCGAAGCCACCTCGGGCGCACCGACATCCGACCATCCCCACTTGGTGCCGAGCACGCCGGGCAGCTGCGCGGTGCCCCAGTTCTGCGCGGTGCCGTCGGCGGCGGTGTCGCCCGCCGTGGCCATCCACTGGAAGATCGGCGAGCTGGGATCCTGGAGTTGCTTGGCGTGCAGGAAGTCCGCGACATCGGCGCTGGTCGTGGTCGCGGTACTCCAGTCGCCCGCGCCGGAACGGGTGTTGGCGAGGCCGTACTCGGCGGCGATGGCATCGATGGCCTGCGGGTACTTGCCTTCCATGGCTCCGGCCGCTCCGTCGTCGGAGAAGCGGATCATGCGCTCGCCCCATTCGCGATCGGTCGCGGAACCGTCGCCGTGGCGCAGCGCGTAGTCGACGAGGAAGAGCTTGGACAGCGAAAGGGCGCCGCGAATCTCGTGCTGGTTCGCGGTTCCCCACGACGCGCCGACGCTCGATCGCACGGCGATCGAGGTGCGCGACGGGGTCTCCTCCCCATTTGGCTGAGCGTTTGCGGGCGATGTGCCCGATGCTGCGGCGCCCAGGGCGTACAGCGCTCCCGCGGCGAGTGACGCGACGATCATCCGATGGATCACGATTGCCTCCCGGCGTTCGACCTCCGATGTCGTGCCTTCATTCAGGAGGCAAAGCGTACGCGGGCGCTCGGTTCCGGCGTGGCGTAATGGGGATGCTGTGTATTAACTGATATAAGCGCGCGCCCACGCACGGCCGGAGCGAAGGCGGCGGTTCGCTCAGACGAGCGGAAGTCCGAGGCGGCGGCGCAGGCGCATGTCCCAGAGGAAGGCGTTCACCGGGAAAGCCTTGACGGCCTTGGGCATCCGGCCCTCCACCGCGCCGACGGCGGTGAGCAGCGTGGCGAGGAGTCGGTCGTCGCGCTCGGTCCAGGTCATGCCCATCTGGTCGCGCAAATGCTCCGGCAGCAGCCCCGCGGTCACCCAGCGGTGCAGGCCGCCGAAGGCGAGCTGAACCGGACGCGGGAACATCCGCAGGTTCACCAGGTCCCAGAAGTAGTCGCGGACCGGCGGATCGATGACGGTCGCCGCGAGATGCTCGGCCCAGTACCGAGCGAACGCGGCGCGGTCGGCGGGCCACTGGCCGGGGCGCATCTGCAACGTGGTGCCGAGACGTTCGGCGTTGCGGTAGAACGCGTCCGCCGTGGCGTCGTCCATCGGTCCGTGCATGCGCTCGTGCAGATCCCGCGCGCCCCAATACAGGCAAGCCGCAACCCAGAGCTGCAACCGGGAGTCGAAGGCGTTGTACTTCACCGGACTGGTCGGGCCGGACCGAACGGTGTGGTGCGCGCGATCGACGGCCGCCCGGTACGCCGCGCGCTCGTCGTCGGTGCCGAGCATCGCCACGGCCAGGTAGGTCAGCGTGGTGCGGGTGCGCTTCACCGGGTGCAGCGTGATCTTGCCGCTGTCGACCGTGCTCTCCAGCACGCCGTAGCCGACGGGACGGGCGCTGAGCTGCATGATGACGTTCGCGGCGGCGCCGAAGAAGGCGGCGGAGCCGTCGAGGTGGCCGCGGATGTCGAAATCGTCGTCGGACTTGGTGAGCGCGGGTGCGCGAAGGGGGCTGGTCATCGTTCGACCCCGTTCTCCTCGTTGAGAAGGATGTACTATGACCTTCTCACCGTCTCTTCGGTGTGTCAACGGTCACAGCGCGTCGACGCCGAGCTGTGACGCGCTGACGGTCCGCGGCGCGCACGCAGTAGGTTGGGCGAATGCCGTTCGGTCCCTCCCTGCTGCTCCGTTCCCTGAATCCGGCCACGGTCGCTGCGGGCGCGGACATTCCGGACGCGGTCACCATCGATGGCGTGACGCTCTCGCGCAGCGACCTGCTCGGCGCGGCGACCTCGGTGGCCGAGCGCATCGCGCGCGCCGACCGGGTCGCGGTGCTGGCCCGGCCGACCGCGCGCACCGTCCTCGCGGTAATCGGCTGCCTCATCGCGGGCGTCACGGTGGTGCCGGTGCCGCCGGATTCCGGGGCCGCGGAACTCGCGCACATCCTGGCCGACTCCGGCGCGCAGGCATGGCTGGGTGACGCGCCCGAGGGCACCGATCTGCCGGTGGTTCCGGTCCGCATGCACGCGAGGTCGTGGCACACCTATCCCGAACCCGACCCGGCGACAACGGCTTTCGTGCTCTACACGTCCGGGACCACCGGTGCGCCGAAAGGTGTCGTGCTGACTCGCGGCGCGATCGCCGCCGGACTGGACGCACTCGCCGAAGCCTGGGGCTGGACCGCGAAAGACGTTCTGGTGCACGGTCTTCCGCTGTTCCATGTGCACGGGCTCATCCTCGGCGTGCTCGGCGCGCTGCGCGTCGGCAGCCCGCTGATCCACACCGGGAAGCCGACACCGCAGGCCTACGCCGAGGCGAACGGCACGCTGTACTTCGGCGTGCCGACGGTCTGGTCGCGCGTCGTCGAAAACCCCGATGCCGCACGCGAACTGGCCAGTGCTC
Organism: Nocardia sp. NPDC050713; assembly: GCF_040654315.1. NCBI lineage: Bacteria > Bacillati > Actinomycetota > Actinomycetes > Mycobacteriales > Nocardiaceae > Nocardia > Nocardia sp. NPDC050713. The sequence continues at coordinate 286,707 of NZ_JBFAHS010000005.1, forward strand.
GATTGCTCGTGTCGGGCAGCGCGCCGCTGCCGGTGCCGGTGTTCGAGCGGCTGCGTGAACTCACCGGGCACGCACCGATCGAGCGCTACGGCATGAGCGAAACCATGATCACGCTGTCCACCCGCGCCGACGGCGAACGTCGTCCGGGGTGGGTCGGCACGCCGGTACGCGGCGTGGAGACGAGGCTGCGCGACGAGACCGGAGCGCCCGTGCCGCACGACGGCGAGAGCATCGGCGGGTTGCAGGTGCGCGGGCCGATGCTGTTCGGCGGATATCTGAACCGGCCCGACGCCACGGCCGAAAGCTGGACCGAGGACGGGTGGTTCAAGACCGGCGACGTGGCCGCCATCGACGGCGACGGCTTCCATCGTATCGTCGGCCGGGAATCGGTCGACCTGATCAAGTCCGGCGGCTACCGGATCGGCGCGGGCGAGGTGGAGACGGCCCTGCTCGGGCATTCGGCGGTCGCCGAGGCGGCGGTGGTCGGTCTGCCCGACGACGATCTCGGGCAGCGGGTGGTCGCGTTCGTCGTGTTACGGGGCGAGGCGGAGGCGTCGATCGAGAAAGAGCTGATCGATCACGTGGCCGAGCAGCTTTCGGCGCACAAGCGGCCGCGGGAGGTGCGCGTTGTCGCGACGCTGCCGCGGAACACGATGGGGAAGGTGCAGAAGAAGCAGCTGGGATAGGTCTTGACCTCGAGTCAGCTCGAGGTTCTACCGTCGCTCACATGACCGCAACGCTGACCTCGGACCAGATCGCCTACCTGCGCACCCAGCGCCTCGGCCGCCTCGCCACGGTGCGGCCGGACGGGTCGCCGCAGAACAATCCGGTCGGCTTCCGCTACAACGACGAACTCGGCACCATCGACGTCGCGGGCTGGAACATGGGCTCCTCCCACAAGTTCCGCAATCTCGCCACCAACGACCGCATCGCCTTCGTCGTCGACGACATCGCCTCGGTGCAGCCGTGGCGCGTGCGCTGCCTGGAAATCCGCGGCACCGCCGAAGCGCTGACCGACGTCGACACCTACATGTCCGGCGCCTCTCGAGAGCTGATCCGCATCCACCCGGAGCGGGTCATCGCCTTCGGCATCCTGCCCGAGGTCGCCCACACCGCGTGAGCTCCGGAGTCGAAGGGCGACGAGCCGCACCGCGGAGCAGTCGGCCGCGATGCGGCACTGTGCTGCGCTGGCTTCGGACCGCTGCGAAGTAGCTCGTCCCGAGACGCGATCCGCTGCGTGCGCGCCGTCGGACGGCCAGGCCTAGGCCCGCGTCGGCTTGTTCACGAGCGACGCCCGACTCGGCGCGCGCTCAGTCGTTGGCGTGCAAGTCCGCGTTGAGCTCGATGCCGGTGCCCTTGCGGTGGACGACCTCGACCGCGCCGGTCTGGGAGTTGCGGCGGAACAGCAGGTTGTTCTGGCCGCTCAGCTGGGCGGCCTTCACGACGGTGCCGTCGGGGGTGGCGACCTTGGTGCCCGCGGTCAGGTAGAGACCGGCCTCGAGCACGCAGTCGTCGCCCAGCGGGATGCCGAGACCCGCGTTGGCGCCGAGCAGGGAGCGCTGGCCGATGGAGATGACGGTGGTGCCGCCGCCCGAGAGGGTGCCCATGGTGGACGCGCCGCCGCCGATGTCGGAACCGTCGCCGACCACGACGCCCGCGGAGATCCGGCCCTCGACCATGGAGGCGCCGAGGGTGCCCGCGTTGAAGTTGACGAAGCCCTCGTGCATCACGGTGGTGCCGGAGGCCAGGTGCGCGCCGAGGCGGACCCGGTCGGCGTCGCCGATGCGCACGCCGGAGGGCACCACGTAGTCGACCATGCGCGGGAACTTGTCGATGCTGTAGACGGTCACCGGGCCGCGGGCGCGCAGCTTGGCGCGGGTCGCCTCGAAGCCCTCGACGGCGGCCGGGCCGTGGTTGGTCCACACCACGTTGCTGAGCAGGCCGAACTGGCCGTCCAGGCTCACCTGGTGCGGCTCGACCAGCCGGTGCGAGAGCAGGTGCAGGCGCAGGTAGACGTCGTGCGCGTCGACCGGGGCGGCGGACAGGTCGGCGATGACGGTGCGCACCGCGACCACGTCGACGCCGCGCGCCTCGTCGAAGCCGAGCAGCGCGGCGTATTCGGCGGGCGCCTCGTCCAGGCGCTTGGTGCCGGTGTCGCCGAACTCACCGAGCTCCGGGTTCGGGTACCAGGTGTCCAGGACGGTTCCGTCCGCGGTCACGTTGGCGATACCGATTGCTGCTGCTCCCTGAATGCTCACGTCATGAAAGGTTACCGACCGATCGCTCCCAGCGGTGCGCCACCTCCGGGCTGGGGAGCCGCGGCACCTCGCTCGTAGGCTGAGAGCGTGACCATCGACCTGTCTGCCGATCCCATCGCTCTCACCGCCGCGCTCGTCGACATCCCGAGCGTGTCACTGGACGAGAAGGCGATCACCGATGTCGTCGAGCGGGCGTTGCGCGAGCAGACCAAGGGCTTCGAGGTCGTGCGGCACGGGAATGTGGTGCTGGCCAGGACCGATAGGGGCCTGCCGACGCGGGTGATCCTGGCCGGGCACCTGGACACCGTGCCGATCGCGGACAACGTGCCCAGCCGGTTCGACAAGGACGAGAACGGCCAGGAGCTGCTCTACGGTTGCGGCACCGTCGACATGAAATCCGGTGACGCGGTGTTCCTGCATCTCGCCGCGACGATCGCCGAGCCGGTGCACGACCTGACACTGATCTTCTACGACGGCGAGGAGATCGCCGCCGAACACAACGGCCTCGGCCACATCGAGCGCGACCTGCCCGAATGGCTCGAGGGCGACCTGGCGATCCTGGGCGAACCTTCGGGCGGCTGGGTCGAGGCGGGCTGCCAGGGCACCCTGCGTGCCAGGCTGGCCACCACGGGCGTGCGCGCGCACTCGGCGCGTTCGTGGATGGGCGACAACGCGATTCACCGACTGGCCCCCGTTCTGCAACGGCTGGCCGCCTACCAGCCGCGGCAGGTCGACATCGATGGCTGTCTCTACCGCGAGGGCCTCTCGGCGACCAGCATGTTCGCTGGTGTGGCGGGCAATGTCATTCCCGACGCCGCCGAGATGGAATTGAACTTCCGCTTCGCGCCCGACCGCGATATCGACCAGGCCATCGGCCACGTGCGCGAGGTCTTCGACGGTATCGACGCCACGATCGACCTCGTCGACGCGGCGCCCGGCGCGCTCCCGGGTCTCACCGCGCCCGCCGCCGCCGATCTGATCGCCTCGGTGAACGGCCACGGCGGCGGCGGGGTGCGCGCGAAGTACGGCTGGACCGACGTGTCCCGCTTCGCCGCCCGCGGCATCCCCGCCGTCAACTTCGGCCCCGGTGACCCCAACCTCGCGCACAAGCGCGACGAGCACCTGCCGACCGCCCAGATCACCGCGGTCGCCGCCATGCTGCGCAACTACCTGACAGGCGCAGCCTGATCCTTCGCGAGCTGTTCGGCGAAAAATTCCGCCCAGGTGCGCTTGCCCTGTTCGGCGGTGTCCAGGTTCAAGTTCGCGCCCGCACGGTAGAGACGGCCGACCTTCCCCGGAACGCGCACCGGCAGCAGCGCGCGACGCTTGCCCGTGGCACGCAGGTAGTCGCGGATCATGTCGTTCAGCGTGCGCACCTCTGGCCCGGCCAGATCGGGGACGCGTCCGGCGGGCTCGTCGAGGGTCAGGTCGACCAGCCGCGCCGCCACTTCGCGCGAATCCACCGACTGCCACCGCAACCCGCCCGGCGCCGGAACGACCGGTAGCTTCGCCATGGCGCGCACGGTCTTCAGCGCCAAGTCGTGGAACTGGGCCGCGCGCAGGACGGTGTACGGCACACCCGAGCCGATGACGGCCTGTTCCGCCTCGTACTTGGCGCGGAAATAGCCGAGCGGCAACTCTTCCGCGGCGATGACGCCGATGTACACGAGGTGCCGCACCCCTTGCGCGGCCTGGACCAGATTGTGGGTTGCCACATCGTCGCCCTTGGGCCCGCCCGCCAGGTGCAGGATGGTGTCCACGCCCGCGACTGCCGCTTTGATGCCCGCGCCGGTCAGCAGATCGCCGGTCACGTACTCGATGCCCGCGGCGGCCGGACGCGGTGCGCGGCTGAGCACCCGGACATCGCGGCCCGCGGCGCGGAGCAGCGGGACGACGTGCTTGCCGAGGGTGCCGGTGCCGCCGGTAACGAGAATGGTCATGGTGATCTCCCATCGTCGGATTCGCTGCGCCGGTGTCGTTCCGACTCACCAAGACGACGACGCGGGACCCCGGAGTGTGACACCGGTATCCGACACCGCGGGTGTGCCGCACGTTCACCGACTCGCACCGCCCGCGGCGCGTACGGCCCGGTAGCGTGGAGCGCATGTCCACCGACGCCGCCGATCACGAGGTCGCCAGTAAGCCGAAGTCGACAGCGAAATTCCGCGGACCGATAATGTTCCGCCGCGATCGTAAACCCGGCGGGACCGCCGACCGGAACCTCCTCGATCAGCGCGGGGACAGCGACTGGGTGCACACCGACCCCTGGCGGGTGCTGCGCATCCAGGCCGAGTTCGTCGAGGGTTTCGGCGCGCTGGCCGAGGTGCCGCGCGCGGTCACGGTCTTCGGTTCCGCGCGCACGCCCATCGACCACCCCGAATACCAGGCGGGCATGGCCATCGGCGGCGCGCTCGCCAGGGCCGGTTTCGCGGTGATCACCGGCGGCGGCCCCGGTGCGATGGAGGCCGCCAACCGCGGCGCGTGCGAGGCGGGCGGCTACTCGATCGGCCTCGGCATCGAGCTGCCGTTCGAGCAGAGCCTCAACGAATGGGTCGATCTCGGCATCAACTTCCGCTACTTCTTCGTCCGCAAGACGATGTTCGTGAAGTATTCCGAGGCCTTCATCTGCCTGCCCGGCGGTTTCGGCACTCTGGACGAGTTGTTCGAAGCGCTCACGCTGGTACAGACCCGCAAGATCACCCGCTTCCCGATCATCCTCTTCGGCACCAAATACTGGTCGGGACTGGTGGATTGGCTGCGCGGTTCGCTGCAAGGGTCGGGCAAGGTCGCACCGGCCGATCTCGACCTGATCCACGTCACCGATCATGTGGACGAGGTCGTCGAGATCATCATGCGCGCGGCCGCCGAACGCTCCGACATCGACACCCTCGGCACGGAGGACAAGTGGTGACCGAGGTTCCGCTCGAGGTCACCGTCCCGTATGCCGTCTGCGTCTACTGCTCGGCGAGCACCGCCGACTCCGGCGCACTGGCGCTCGCCGCCCGGGTCGGCACCGAGATCGCCCGGCGCGGTTGGCAATTGGTGTCCGGTGGCGGCCACGTCTCGATGATGGGCGCCGTCGCCACCGCGGCACGGGCGGGCGGCGCGAACACCATCGGCGTGATCCCGAAACATCTGGTGCACAAGGAAGTCGCGGACGTCGACGCCGACGAACTGGTGGTCACCGATACCATGCGCCAGCGCAAACAGGTCATGGAGGACCGCGCCGACGCCTTCCTCACACTGCCCGGCGGGATCGGCACGCTCGAGGAGTTCTTCGAGACCTGGACCGGCGGCTATCTCGGCCAGCACGCCAAGCCGGTGGTCGTGCTCGATCCGAACGGCTTCTACGACGGCCTTTTCCGGTGGATCGACGAACTCTACGAGCGAAAGTTCGTCTCCCGCTTCGCCATGGAGCGGATCACCGTGGCCAACGACCTGTCCGCCGCGTTCGCGGCGCTGAAACCGGAACCTATGCCGGGCCTGAGCTAGCGCGTCGAGGACGAGACGCGCAGACGGCGCGACTGTCGGCTGCTCGACTATCACCACCGTGACCAGGTGCTTGTGCGTACTGCTGGACAGTGTGGTGAACGCCGTGGCCACCCGCCGAGGTCGAGGGCGCGCTCGGCGGGCACGAGGCCGTCGAGCGCACTGGTGTTCGGCGTCGACGGCACGACGAAAAGCGGGGCGGCGATCGTGCTGCGTACGACGACTACGCCGCGGGCCGCGTGCCGAAGAGCCGAGCCGCTACAGTCGAGGGCATGTTCAGCCCGCCCGCCGTACCGCCTCCCACGCTGTGCGGCAAACCGGTGGCGACGGATCGGGCGCTGGTCATGGCGATCGTCAACCGGACCCCCGACTCGTTCTACGACCGCGGAGCGACCTTCACCGACGCGGCGGCCATGGACGCGGTCGCCCGCGCCGTCGACGAAGGCGCCGATCTCGTCGACATCGGGGGAGTGAAGGCGGGACCAGGCACCGTGGTCGACGCCGCCGAGGAGACGCGCCGGGTGGTGCCGTTCGTCGCGGCGATCCGCGCCGCCTATCCCGAGCTGCTGATCAGCGTCGACACCTGGCGGTCTGAGGTTGCGCGGGCCGCGGTGGCCGAAGGCGCGGACCTGATCAACGACACCTGGGCGGGCGCGGATCCCGATCTGGTCGCGGTGGCCGCCGACCTCGGTGTCGGCATCGTGTGCAGCCACACCGGCGGCGCGGTGCCGCGTACCCGCCCGCATCGGGTCCGCTACACCGATGTGGTGAGCGAAGTCACCGACACGGTGGTCCGGGCCGCCGAGGACGCGCTCGCGGCGGGGGTGCGCAAGGATTCGATCCTGATCGATCCCACCCACGATTTCGGCAAGAACACCTATCACGGGCTCGAACTGTTGCGGGGAGTAGACGTTCTCGTAAATACCGGATGGCCGGTCTTGATGGCGCTGAGCAACAAGGATTTCATCGGGGAGACTCTTGGTGTCGGGCTCTCCGAGCGGCTGGAGGGCACCTTGGCGGCGACAGCGTGGTCCGCCGCCGTCGGCGCCCGAGTCTTCCGCGTCCACGAGGTCGCCGAAACCCGGCGTGTCGTGGACATGATCGCCGCGATCCAGGGCATCCGGCCCCCCGCACGAACCCTGCGAGGTCTGGTATGAAAATCCAACACCGCGAGTCCGCCTGGGTAAGCACGAATACCTGGGACACCCCCGAGTGGACGGTCGACGAGCTGGTCGACGCGAAGGACGGGCGCACCGTGTCGGTGGTGCTGCCCGCGCTGAACGAGGAGCGCACGGTCGCCGAGGTGGTGGCCAGTATCCGGCCGCTGCTCGGCACGCTGGTCGACGAACTGGTCGTGCTCGACTCCGGCTCCACCGACGCCACCGCCGAACGAGCCCGCGCTGCGGGCGCCGAGGTCATCAGCCGTGAGCAGGCGGTGCCCGAATTGGAGCCGCTGCCCGGCAAGGGCGAGGTGCTGTGGCGCTCGCTCGCGGTCACCGGCGGCGACCTGATCGCGTTCGTCGACTCCGATCTCATCGACCCCGACCCGGCCTTCGTGCCGAAACTGCTCGGCCCGCTGCTGCTGAACGACGACATGCACCTGGTGAAGGCCTACTACCGCCGCCCGCTGCGGCAGGGCGGCGCGGTGGACGCGCACGGCGGCGGACGCGTCACCGAGCTGGTCGCGCGTCCGCTGCTCGCCGCGCTGCGCCCAGAACTCTGCGCGGTCCTGCAACCGCTCAGCGGCGAATACGCCGGTACTCGCGAACTACTCACCTCGGTGCCCTTCGCCCCCGGCTACGGCGTCGAGATCGGCCTGCTGCTCGACACCTACGACCGCGTCGGCATGTCGGCCATCGGCCAGGTCAACCTGGGTGTGCGGACCCACCGCAACCGCCCGCTCGGCGATCTCGGCGTGATGAGCCGCCAGATCCTCGGCACCGTTCTCGGCCGCAGCGGAATCGCCGACTCCGGCGCCGCCCTCACCCAATTCCCCCTCGTCGGTGACGCGTTCACGGCGCACAGCACGGAGGTCTGCCTGACCGACCGGCCGCCGATGAACACGCTGCGCCCGTCGCGAGCAGCGGCGTAAGTCAGGACTCGCTGCGAGACTCCCCGCCGGACACCTCGGCCGCCGCCAGCTCGCCTTCGGCCTGCGAGTCGCCCGCCTCTCCGCAGTCCCGCCCCTTCTCGTCGGCGAGCCGAGCTTGAATCGCCGCGACGGTCAACTGCTCCGAAGAATTCGGCCGCCGCAGCACCGCGACGAGCACGCCGACGGTGATGGCGACGAAGACGGCCAGACCGACGATCACGATGGTGTTCATCGCGTCCTCCCCGAACGAGCGCCCGGATCAGCCTCGCGCGCAACCGATCCCCGGAATGCGCGGCTTTCGATAGTGGAAGACATTGGGCACTCACCTACTCGAACAAATAGTTATCTACTAGCTATCTAAACATCGAGCGGGTATCTGTAACCCACAGGGTCGCGTGACATGCGACACACTGCGGAAATAGCCGGTCATTCCGCGCAAACCCGGCACGCGACAAGGGAAACGGCGGTCCTCGGTTATCGATCCGCATCACCGCCGCGGCCGGGCGTTGATCGGCCGGGGATCGGCGTCGTGCCGGTACACGGGCGTGAGCAGGTCGACGTCCACGGGCTCGCCGGTGGTTCGGTCGTAGCGCACCGCGATGAGGACCGAGAAGAGATGGTTGGCCGCCCGCTCGTGCAGCGTGGCCAGCCGGGTGGCGAGCAGCCGCACAGCGCCGAGTGATCCGGGCGGATGCAGTCCGTCGATGATCAGACACGTTCCGCGACCGTCGGGCCGGGGCAGGCGGGCCAGGTACGCGATGTCGTGCGGGTCGGGGCCGCCCGGGCGGTACACGCGCCGAGCGGCCCTGTCCTCGATGCCGCGGCGCGCGTCGCCCGCCCTGGCCACCGCACGGCGCAGCCGGGGATCGGCGGCGATGAGTTGTCGCACGCTGGGGGACAATTCGGGTCCGCCGACGACGATCAGCCCGTCCCGGTTCAGGTCCACCGGCCTGCCCGGCAGGAACCGTTCGATCGAGGCGGCGAACCCGAGTTCGTGCAGTAGCTCGACCAGCCGGTGTGCCGCACCGGGATCCGGCGCGCCGAGCACCCGGCCCGCGCGCACCTCCGGTACCAGCACGGTGAGCGTCCCGTGGCCGAAGAACAGCCCTTCCGGGGCCGGGCCCTGGGTGCTCACCTGATGGATGCGGGCGCGGGAAAGACCCGCCGCCGCACCGATTCTGGCGAAGGTCCAGCCCTCGGCGTGAAGTTCCCGGATGACCGCCCTGCGGATCCTGGTGAGTTCGTTGATCGTCTGCTGCGCCGCCGCCACCCCGTCGGTGGCCGCCTTGAGTCTCTCGACCTTGTCCTCGATTGCGAAGACTCGCGCCACGTCATCGGCCGACATGTGCGAAGTCTAGACAGCTCGACAGCCTCGCGGGTCTAGTCTCGTTGACATCGCGTACTACCAGACGGCTCAGTCTGTTTCGGCTCGACGGCGTTTCGCGCGGACTCGCCGGGCGAAACGCCGATCAGGTGGCGTCGGAGTCGATCGGCGGACGTTCGTTGCGCTCCAACGGTTTTTCCAGCTTCGGCATCGGATAGTCCGGCATGCCACTGCTCGTGCCGTACAGATCGTCCTTGGTCGGCACGGCCTTCTCCAGGTTGCGCAGCACCGAATCGTCGCCGTTCAGCAGGTGCTTGGTGACCATCGAGCGCGGCGTCATCCCGCGCAGTTCGTTCAGGTCGGCCAGTGGCTTGCGCAGATCCTCGAAATCGGGACCGAGTTCGTCCTTCAGCTGCGCTGTCGCCCCGCTGGCGTAGTCGCGGACCTTACGCAGACTGTCGATGGTCCAGCGCACGGCGCCGGGCAGACGCTCCGGGCCGAGGATGACGAGGGCGGCGACGAGCAGAATCATCATCTCGGGCCAGCCGATGTTGCTGAACACGAATCCAGGCTACCTGTGCGTCGGACCAGCGGTTCAGTCGGATTCCAACGTCACAGGCACGTCCACCTGCCTGCCATCGCGGATCAACTGCACGTTCACCGTCTCACCGATCTCGCGGGACTGCACCGCGACGGTCAGCTCCTCCGGCCCGGTGACCTCCCGATCGCCGACCCGCACGATCACGTCGCCCTCGACGATGCCCGCCTTCGCCGCAGGACCGTTCGGCGCGACATCGGCCACCGCCGCGCCGCTCATCACTTCGTTGGCGACGGTCTTGGTGCGCGCCGAGATGCCGATCACGGGGTGGTTCATCTTGCCGGTCCGGATCAGGTTCTGCGCGACCTCGGTCATGGTGTCGACCGGGATGGCGAAGCCGAGGCCGACCGAGCCGCCCGTCTCGCTGCGGATGGCGGTGTTGATGCCGACGACGCGGCCGTCCATGTCGACCAGCGCGCCGCCGGAGTTGCCCGGGTTGATCGCGGCGTCGGTCTGCACGGCGTCGATCACCGCGTTGGTGTCGCTGCCCTCGCCGGACAGCTTCACCGGACGGTGCAGCGCGCTGACGATGCCGGAGGTGACGGTCTTGCTCAGGCCGAGCGGTGAACCGACGGCCAGCACGTCGTCGCCCACCTGCACGTCTTCGGACTTGCCCAGCTTGGCGACCGTGAGGTTCTTCACGTCGACCCTGAGCACGGCGAGATCGGTCTTGGGATCGCGGCCGACGATGTCGGCGGGCACCCGGCTGCCGTCGGAGAAGGTGACCTGGATCGCGGCGCGGTCGCTCTTGTCCTGGGCGGCCATCGAGATGACGTGGTTGTTGGTCACCACATAGCCCGCGCCGTCGATGACGACGCCCGAGCCGGTCGCGCCGTTGTCGCCGACGGTGACGCGGATGGAGACCACCGAGGGCAGCACCGCGTTGGCGACCTGAGCGATCTGACCGTGCGGACGTTCGATGTCGTCGGTCTGCTCCAGGGTGACCTTGCGCGAGGTGAGATTGGTGGTCTGCTCGGCGGTGAGCCTGCCGACCAGCCCGCCGAGCACGCCGATGCCGAGCGCGATCGCGGCGAGCAGGGCCAGCGCCTTGGGCGCGACCCTGGACCCGAAGAGCACCTCGCGCACGCTCAGCTTGCGGGACCGGGGCAGCGGCTCCGGCCGCGGCGTCGGCACCGCGGGCGCGCCGAGGCGGGCGCCCGCGGTCGGATCGCGCCAGGGGTCGGCGGGGCCCGCGGGCGCGGGAGCGTTCTCGACCGCGTCGGGATCGCGCTGGAGCAGCTCGTCGGAGCCCTCCGGCCTGCCGAACGCCTCGGCGAGCACCGCGTCGGGCGGACGGTTCTGCAACTCGGGGCCGAGCGCGGGCGCGCCGGCACCCGCGCGCGGCGGGGTGTACTCGGCGAAGGAACCGGACGTGCCCGTCGGGCGCCGGAAGGCGCGGGCGGTATGCGTGTCGACATGGGGCCGGACGACCGGCCGCGGACCGAGCACGGGCGCGTCCGACGGCCTCAGGTTCCCCCTGCTGGCCGCCGAATCGGAGGTGTCACTGGCGGTGGGGCGCGAGTCCGACACAGATCCGGTGTTCGTCGATTCGGTGGTCACGCGGCAAACTCTACTTGCGCCACCACGTGGTCCACCGGGTCGCGGTGAACGAATCCGGCAGAAAACCAAAAACTGCCTCGTTGCGGGCGTTCCCGGACGGATGACCCTGGTTGTTCGACGCGCCGCCGGGCAACTCGGCGAGCGGAATCCGGGTCAAGCTGTCGTGCAACCCGGTGGGGACCGCGATGGGTCCGGACTGGCGCAGCGCGAACCGCGCCTGCTGCTGCGCGTCCACCTCGGCGGCGCACTCCGGGCAGACCGAAAGATGCTGGGCGGCGCGCAAATAGGCGTTCATGCGCAGCTCGCCGTCGACGTAGGCGACGATGGCCTCGCTGGCCAGATGTTCGGTGGGCGCGAAGCGCGGTGACCTGCCTGGCGTCCGTCGGTCCCCGCGAGCGGGACGACCGGACGTGCTGGACTCGCCACTCATGCGGTGCTCACCCTTCCAACGACATCCTTCGGCCCGGGCGTCGCCGGTGCCCGGCGAATCACCCGATGTTCGTGTCAGCGGCCAACCGCTGCTGAGATCCATTATGCGCAAGATGCTCGCGCAGTGCCTGACGCCCGCGGTGGATCCGGCTGCGCACGGTGCCCAGCTTCACACCGAGCGTAGCGCCGATCTCCTCGTACGACAGACCCTCGATGTCACACAGCACGACGGCGGCGCGGAACTCCGGCGCCAGCGCGTCCAAAGCGGATTGCAGGTCGGGATCCAGGCGCGCGTCGTGATAGGCCTGCTCGGGGCCGGGGCCCTCGGCGGGCACGCGGTCGTAGTCCTCGGGCAGCGCCTCCATGCGGATGCGGTTACGACGGCGCACCATGTCCAGGAACAGGTTGGTCGTGATGCGGTGCAGCCAGCCCTCGAAGGTGCCCGGCTGATAGTTCGACAGCGAGCGGAACACGCGGATGAAGGTCTCCTGGGTGAGATCCTCGGCGTCCTGCGCGTCGCCGGAAAGACGGTAGGCCAGCCGGTAGACCCGGTCGGCGTGTTCGCGGACCAGATCGTCCCAGGACGGCATGACCGAGCGATCGCCCGTCGCGTCGAACGCGGCCGTGCCGGTCAGCTCGACATCGAGGTCCTCGGCCTGCTCGGCCTCGAACGGCATGATGTGGTCGGGGAGGGTGGCGTACTCGGAGTGCCCATGCGGAGCCGCAAACGAACCTTTGACCATGTGGATGGGGCTACCTCCTGCTCGGGACCGTAAACTCGGGACTCCCGTTTCGGTCCGGATCTCGAACCGTCGCGTACGGAATACAACCGACTACCCGTATGTCGTTGTTCCCGCGTCCCGCGTATCGCGGTCGGCTGGTCTTGCGTGCCCTTACTCTTTCCTGTCCCGATATGGCGGGGATATGGAGATCCTGAGGGACACCTGAGAAAACCGATCCGCCGCGAAAGCGCGTTGTCGGAACGCCGAGACAACGCGCGCCGCATTAGCCTCTTAGGCGTGGCATCGAACCTGGAGCGAAATCTCTCCTACGTGGAAGAATCCGTCGTGGAGGACGAGATCCTCGTCAGCGCGCGCGAGCGGGCCACCGAGCTGGGCGCGGCACCGGTGCCGCCGTCGGTCGGGGCCCTGCTGAGCATGTACGCCCAGCTGCTCGGTGCGCGCGCGGTCGTCGAGGTCGGGACCGGCGCGGGCATCAGCGGCCTGTGGCTGCTCGACGGCATGCGCGAGGACGGCACGCTGACCACGATCGATTCCGAGCCGGAGCATCAGCGCGCGGCCAAGGAGGCGTTCCGCACCGCCGACATCCCGCCCGCCCGCACCAGGCTGATCAACGGGCGCGCACTCGACGTGCTGCCCCGCCTCGCCGACGGCGCCTACGATCTGGTCTTCATCGATGCCGCTCCACTGGAGCACCCGCAGTACGTCGCCCAGGCGGTGCGGCTGCTGCGCGACGGCGGCGCCATCATCCTGCACAACGCGCTGCTCGGCGGCCGCGTCCCCGACCCGAGTCAGCGCGATGCCGCCACCCAGGCGGTGCGCGCCGCGACCCGCGCCATCGCCGAGGATCCCGAACTCACCTGCGTGCTGATCCCCGTCGGCGACGGATTGCTCTGCGCCTCACGCGGTTAGGCAGGGCCGGGCCTACCTCCGCTCGGATTTCCGCGGTGATCCATCCGATACGACCGCTGACCGGATCGGGAAAGCGCCTCGGCGGTAGGGCAGTTGACATTCCGCTGATTCGGCGCGCCCGCTCCGGGTAACCGACGACCAGCCGGGGTGCGGGCGACCCCGTGCGACAGTCGTGCGAATCGTGCCGTAAAAACCCCGGCGCCGCAAGCGAATTCGGAGGTGTGCGGTGACTTGGGAACGGGCGGAGGATATCGTCCATTACGGCCATGTCGGACATGTGGTCGAGGAAAAGGGTTCACTGAATTGGGTGGTCGCCGGGTTGGGCTTTTTCGCCGCGGCGATTCTGCTCGTCGTGCTCGTGCTGCTCGTGGTGAGCAATGCCGATTTCGACACGGGGCCCGCGAAGGTGGTGCCGACCACCGGACCGTGTGAGCCCTTCTGCACCGGAACGCCCCCACCGCCCGCGCCCTGACTCCGGGCCGGAATTCCGGTAGGGCGCCACACTATTGGCGGTTTCGGTAACCGGGTGTCCCGTGGTGTGCTTGGGTGGGCCGGGGCCGTGCGGAGGACGAGCCGATGTTCTGGAACGACGACGATGACCGATCGAGGAACCGCGCACAAGACTGGGCGGGCGCGACAGTCGTGTTCGCCGTCCTGCTCGTGTTGGCGATCATGCTCGCGATTCTGGTCAGCACCGCCGATTTCGGCGAGGGCTCACGGTCGACGGTTCCGCGCACGCCGGGCTCCTGCCAGCCGTTCTGCACCGCGCCGCCGAGCGAGCCTTGATCAGCGGACGCGTCACACCCAAACGCCCTTGCCGACGGTCACCACACCGCGTTTGCTCACCGCGAACCGGTCGCGGTCGCGCTCCAAGTCGACGCCGATGATCTCGCCCTCGCCGACCACCACGTTCTTGTCCAGAATGGCGTGGCGCACCACCGCGCCCCTGCCGATGCGCACGCCGGGCATCAGCACGCTGCCCTCGACGGTGGCGCCGTCGTCGACCATCACGTTGGAACTCAGCACGGAATTGCGCACCGTCGCGGCGGACAGGATGCTGCCGGCGCCCACGATGCACTCCTGGGCGAGGCCGCCCTGGGCGAACTTGGCGGGCGGCAGGTTCTCGGCGGCGCCGCGGATCGGCCAGTGCTTGTTGTAGAGGTTGAACACCGGGTGCACCGAGACCAGATCCATGTGCGCGTCGTAGAAGGCGTCGATGGTCCCGACGTCGCGCCAGTAGCCGCGGTCGCGCTCGGTCGCGCCGGGCACCTCGTTGTCGGCGAAGTCGTATACCGCGGCCTGACCCGCCGCGACCAGCGCGGGAATGATGTCGCCGCCCATGTCGTGGTCGGAATCGGAGTTGTCCGCGTCGGCGCGGATCGAGTCGACGAGCACCTTGGTGGTGAAGACGTAGTTGCCCATCGACGCGAAGGTCACGTTCGGGTCGTCCGGCGTGCCCGGCGGATGGGCGGGCTTCTCCAGGAACTGGGTGATGCGGCCGGACTCGTCGGAATCGATGCAGCCGAACGCGCTCGCCTCGCTGCGCGGCACCCGGATGCCCGCCACGGTGACGCCCGCGCCGGAATCGATGTGGTGGGAGACCATCTGCTCCGGGTCCATCCGGTACACGTGGTCGGCGCCGAAGACCACGATGTAGTCCGGGTCCTCGTCGTAGATCAGGTTCAGCGACTGCATGATCGCGTCGGCGCTGCCGGTGTACCAGCGCGGGCCGAGGCGCTGCTGGGCGGGCACCGGCGTGATGTACTCGCCGGCGAAACCCGAGAGCCGCCAGGTCTGCGAGATGTGCCGGTCCAGCGAATGCGACTTGTATTGGGTGAGTACGCACAGGCGAAGGAAGCCCGCGTTCACCAGGTTGCTGAGCACGAAGTCGATGAGCCGGTACGCGCCCCCGAACGGGACCGCCGGCTTGGCGCGGTCGGCGGTGAGTGGAAACAGGCGCTTGCCCTCGCCACCGGCGAGCACGATCCCGAGTACGTGCGGCTGGCTCCTCACAGTGCCCAAACTACCGTGTCGTCAGGCCGCGGGTGGCCCCTGCCGAGCCGAGCGTCTAGTTTGGATCGGTGAGTTTCGGCACGGACGACGGGCACTCGGCAACGGGATCCGGCGAGCCGGGGGGCTTCCAGGACCGGTTGCGTGTCGCGATGTTGACCCGCGAATACCCACCCGAGGTGTACGGCGGCGCGGGCGTACACGTGACTCAGTTGACCGCCGAATTGCGGCGGCTCTGCGAGGTGACCGTGCACTGCATGGGCGCCGAGCGCACCGATGCCGTGGTGCACCAATCGGATCCGACGCTCTACGCCGCCAACGCCGCGTTGCAGATGATGTCGGCGCAGCTGCGGATGGCCGACGCGGCGGGCGAGGTCGACGTGGTGCACTCGCACACCTGGTACACCGGCCTGGCCGGGCACCTGGCCGGTACCCTCTACGGCATCCCGCACATCCTCACCGCGCACTCGCTGGAGCCGCGGCGGCCGTGGAAGGCCGAGCAGCTCGGCGGCGGCTACCGCATCTCCTCGTGGTCGGAGCGCAACGCCATGGAGCACGCCGACGCCGTCATCGCGGTGAGCGAGGGCATGCGCCACGACGTGCTCGACGCCTACCCGGCGATCGACCCGAGCCGGGTCCACGTGGTGCACAACGGCATCGACGCCTCGCTGTGGCGGCCCGGACCGCCCGCCGAGGGCGACCGGCAGATCCTGGACGAACTCGGCGTACGGACCGACCGTCCGATCGTCGCCTTCGTCGGCCGCATCACCCGGCAGAAGGGCGTCGGTCATCTGCTCGCCGCCGCGCGCGAGTTCGAGCCGGAGATCCAGCTGGTGCTCTGCGCGGGCGCGCCCGACACCAAGGAGCTGGAGGCCGAGACGGCCGCGGCGGTCGCCGAATTGCGGCGGCGGCGCGGGAACGTCCACTGGGTGCGGGAAATGCTGCCCACCGAGCAGATCCGGCAGATCCTCGCGGCGGCGAGCGTGTTCGTCTGCCCGTCGGTGTACGAGCCACTCGGCATCGTGAACCTGGAAGCCATGGCCTGCGCGACCGCCGTGGTCGCCTCCGATGTCGGCGGCATCCCCGAGGTGGTCGCCGACGGCGGCAACGGCAGACTCGTGCACTACGACGCGGGCGCGGCCGAGGAGTACGAGCGCGGCCTCGCGGCGGCGGTCAACGAGATCGCGGGCGATCCGATCCTGGCGGCCGAGTTCGGTGCGGCGGGCCGGGCGCGGGCGATCGCGGAATTCGACTGGTCGCGGATCGCCGAGCGGACCGTCGAGGTGTACGAGTACGTCCGCAAACCCTGAACGCCGCGCCCGGGTCGTTGCCGGGGTGACTATGTGCGAGCACGTGCGCAAACCGTGCATCCTCGGGCGTGACCGGCGCTGAACGATGCGTGCTGGCAGGGGCCGAACCGTGAATGATTCCCGCGTGGTCGGCACCGAAGTCGACATGTGCGAGCACGACGACAAGCTCTGAATGCTCCGTGCGTGGTCAGCCGGGGCCGATACGTGCGAGCCCGTGCGCAATGCAGGCCCGGACGCGGTCAGCGGCGGGGGCGATACGTCGACACGGTGACCGAAGCGGTGACCTCGAGCTGCTCCGGCAGCGCGGCGAGACGCGGATCGCGCGCGTTCTCCACGTGGTGCGCGGACGGACCCATGCCGACCACCTGCGCCACCGCCGCGTGGTCGAGTTTCATCGAATACTCCACGGCGACTCGCTCGACCGGCTCGAACAGCCCGGACATCGCCTCGGTGATGCGGCGGTCCTTGTCCGGGTCGACGGTCACCATGCCGAGCGGATCGATCAGCTCGCCGAGATGACGCGCGGTCGGCGCGGCGACGACGAAGCGGCCGTCCGCGTCGAGCACCCTGGCCACCTCGGCGGGATTGCGCGGCGCGAACACCGAGAGCACTCCCGTGAGCACGCCGTCGCGGACCGGCAGGCCGCGCCAGGCGTCGGCGAGCACCGCGGCGGCGCGAGGATGGGCGCGCGCGCAGCGGCGGGCGGCGGGTTTGGCCACGTCGATGGCGACACCGCGGGCGTTCGGTGCGGCGTCCAGGGCCGCGGCCAGGTAATAGCCGGTGCCCGCGCCGATTTCCAGCAGACTCGCGGACCGGTCGTCGACCGGACCGACGGCGGTGGCGACCGCGTCGGCGATCGGGGCGAAATGCCCCTCGCCCTGGAAAGCGGCGCGGGCGTCCAGCATTGCCGCGGTGTCACCGGTCATTTTGGTCGACGCACCGGTCAGCAAGCTGACATAGCCCTGTTTGGCGATGTCGAAATTGTGGCCGCGGTCGCAGCGCAGCGCCCGATCCACCGCCTCGAGCCCGAGGCGGCATTCCGGGCAGGCCAGCAGACCCGCCACGTCAGCGAGTGCCGAGGGACTAGCTGGTGACACTCTTCAATTCGTCACCAAGCGCCGCTGCCTCATCCGGCGTGAGTTCGACGACCAGACGCCCGCCACCCTCGAGTGGAACCCGCATAACGATTCCACGCCCTTCCTTGGTTGCCTCGAGGGGACCGTCCCCGGTGCGGGGCTTCATGGCCGCCATCCTCTGCTCCCTCCAGATCTGCGCGGTTTTCTGCGCACTTTCTTGGAACTACAGTTGTCACCAACCAGGTAGCTCACCGGTATTTGGCGAGCTACACCGGTCCTATTCTTCCCTATCGCCGATGTGGACGGATACCTGAGTTCGAAATGTGATCGCTCGGGCGGTGTTGTGCGGGTCACTTCCGACCCAGCAATCGGCCAGGTGATCGTCCACCATTCCCGTTGCTTGCATCAGCGCGTAGGCGGTGGTCGGTCCGACGAAACGGAACCCGCGCCGCTTCAATTCTTTTGCCAGAGCGATGGATTCGGGACTGGTCGCGGGAACGTCGGCGATGATCTTCGGACGCGGTCGAGGCGGCGGCGCGAACGACCAGATCAACTCGTCGAGGCCGCGGTCGAGCGCGCGGGCAGCGCGCGCGTTGGCGATGGCGGCTTCGATCTTGGCGCGGTTGCGGACGATGCCGGGATCGTCGAGCAGGCGGGCCACATCGGCGTCGTCGAACGCGGCGACCCTCTCGATGGCGAAGTCGGCGAACGCGGCACGGAAGGCCGGGCGCTTGCGCAGGATCGTGATCCACGACAGACCCGATTGGAACGCCTCGAGGCAGACCCGCTCGAACATCGCGTCGGGGCCGCGCAGCGGCTCGCCCCATTCGAAGTCGTGATAGTCGCGGTAGAGCTGAGAGGACTCCGCCCACGGGCAGCGGATCCTGCCGTCGGCGGCGAGCGGAGCGGTCACGGCTGTTCGCGGGTGCTCGGCGCGGGCCACGGCGTCGCCGTGCGCTCGGTGTCGTCGCGGGAGGTGACCATCGCGTCGGGACGCGCGGAATTCCCGGCGTCGAGACGCGCTGAACCCCCGGCGTCGGGGCGCGCCGAATTCCCAGGGTCGGGACGCGCCGAATCCGCGGTGTCGCGATGCGGTGCCGGGGTCTCGTGACGGGACGCCGCCGCTTCCGCGCTCGCCTTGCTCATCCGCGGCGTCTCACCGCGGGCATGGGCCAGTTGCAACTGGAGTTCGTCGATGCGCGCGGCGAGCCTCGCCAACGCCCAGTCCACCTCGCCCGCTTTGTAGCCGCGCACCACCTGCTGGAACCGCAGCGCGCGCACGTCCGCGCCGGTGATGCCCTCGGCGGGCAACACGGTGGCCGTCGTGCCCTCGGGCAGCGGACCGAGTTCCTCCCCGCGCCCGAAGACCGCACTCGCGAGCAGGAACAGCACCGCGGCCACCAGGCCGACGATCAGCACGTACAACAGCAGCGTGAGCATGACACGAGCTTATTCCGCCGCTCCGACATGCTTGTTCACGACCGAGCACTAACCCGAGGACGCAACCGACGCGGCGCCCGAGGCGCGTTTACAGGTGCCGCGTGGTGTCGATGCCGAGCGACATGCCCGCCAGCCCACGGCGGCGCACCGCGAGCTTGTCGGCGACCTCGATCAGCGCCTTGGCCGACGCGCTGTCCGGATCGCTCAGCACGATCGGCGTGCCTTCGTCCCCCGCCTCGCGCAGCTTCTGTTCGATCGGGATCTGACCGAGCAGCGGGACGGTCGCGCCGACCGCGCGGGACAGGCTGTCGGCGACGGTCTGCCCGCCGCCGGAGCCGTAGAGCTCCATGCGGCTGCCGTCCGGCAGGTCCAGCCAGGACATGTTCTCCACCACGCCCGCGATCCGCTGCCGGGTCTGCAGCGCGATCGAGCCCGCCCGCTCGGCGACCTCGGCGGCCGCGAGCTGCGGGGTGGTGACGACCAGGATCTCCGCGTTCGGGATCAGCTGGGCGATGGAGATGGCCACGTCACCGGTGCCCGGCGGCAGGTCGAGCAGCAGGATGTCCAGATCGCCCCAGAACACGTCGGCGAGGAACTGCTGCAGCGCGCGGTGCAGCATCGGGCCGCGCCACACCACGGGCGTGTTGCCCTGGGTGAACATGGCGATCGAGATGACCTTCACGTCGTGCGCGACCGGCGGCATGATCATCCGCTCGACCTGGGTCGGCCGGGAGTCGGTGCCGAGCATGCGCGGCACCGAGTGTCCGTAGATGTCGGCGTCGAGTACGCCGACGGACAGGCCGCGCGCGGCCATGGCGGCCGCGAGATTGACCGTCACCGAGGACTTGCCGACGCCGCCCTTGCCGGACGCGACCGCGTACACGCGGGTCAGCGAGCCCGGCTGGGCGAACGGGATGACCGGATCGGCGGAGTCGCCGCGCAGCTGCTTGCGCAGGGTGGTGCGCTGCTCGTCGTTCATCACGTCGAGGTCGACGGAGATCGCGCCGACACCGGGGACGTCGGCCACCGCCTTGGTGACCCGCTGGGTGATCTCCGTACGCAGCGGGCAGCCCGCCGTCGTCAAGTAGACCTCGACATGGACATTGCTTTCGGCGTCGATGGCGACGCTTTTCACCATGCCCAGTTCGGTGATCGGTTTGCGGATCTCCGGGTCGTCGACCTTCGCGAGCGCACCCCGTACATCCGTTTCCGTTACCACTGGCATAACGGAAATTTTAGGCGGGTCAGATCCGAGGCAACTGCGCGGGCTTCGGTGCGACCCCCGAGCCGTACGAATTCGCCCACGCCATGACGTTGGCGACGTAGGCCATCGAGTTGTTGTAGCGCAGGATGGCGCGGGACTGCTGGGCCGGGTCGCTCATGTTCAAGCCGCCTGCGCACAGGTACTTGCCCGCCGTGAGCGCGGCGTCGTAGAGGTTCTGCGGGTCGGCGATGCCGTCGCCGTTGCCGTCGGCGGCGTAACGCTTCCAGGTCTCGGGCAGGAACTGCATCGGGCCGACCGCGCGGTCGTAGCCGCCGAGTCCGTCGAGCGCGCCGTCGTCGCTGTCGTGGATGACGTTGTTGCCCGCGAGCGAGCCGTCCAGCACGGGGCCGTAGACCGGGCTGAGCGGATTGCCGTCGGTGTCGGCCTTGCCGCCGAACGCGTGGGTGGACTCGACGCGGCCGATGCCGGCGAGCAGGTTCCACGGCATGTTGCACGTGGGGTTCTCCGCGTCCAGCGTGCGTTCGGCGTTCTGGTAGGCGGCGATCGCGACGCCCGGCACGCCGAGCGCTCCGGCGGGCAGATCGGCCTTCGTCCGATCGGCGGACAGCGCAACGGTTTTCACGACTGGCGGGGCGACGGAACGCTGCTCGGCCATGGCGTGCGCGACCAACTCGATCGAGTCGACGGGCTTGGCGGCGAGCGCGTCCTGGTCGTCGGGGATCTGCTGAACGGCGGCCTGATCGGAGTCCAGATCGGATGCGGCGGCGCAGGCCACGAATCCGGCGGGAACCAACCCGGTCAGTGCGATTACGGAGCCGCGCCTGACGGTGTTAGGCGATTGCTTGCGGTGACGCCCCACGGTGTGGTGACCCTCCTCGGTTACACAAAGGCTCGCTGACGAGCCCTTCGTGGACGAAGGAGAGGCTACCGTATTCGAGATCTTTTTGTTACTGCTTCGTGATCTGGATTCAGGTTTGGTCTCAGCCCTGCGGCGGAGCGGGCGGCAGCGGGATCACGATGCCGAACGGCAGTGTGATGCCGGGCTGTTCGGTCGGGGCGGGCGCGGCGGGCGCGGGCTCGGGGGTCGTGGCGACCTCCGGCTCCGGGTTCGGCTGCTGCGGGGTGTTCGGCTGCTCGGGGGCGTTCGGCTGGACGGGGAGATTCGGCTGCGCCGGGTTGGGCGCGGGAGCGGGAGCATCCGGCATGGGCGCGGGCAGGGCCTGCACCTGCGGTGCGCACGCCGGATACGGCTGCGGTTGCCGAGCCTCGGCCCGGGCGGGGTCCTCGGCGCGTGCAGGGTCCTCGGCCAGAGCGGAGTCGTTCGGATCGAGCGGATCGGCGCCGAATTCCTGTCGCGGGCCGAGCGGACGTCCCGACTCGCCGGGGCGTGGCATCGGCGCGGGCACCGCGACCTGCGAGCACGGGTTGGCGGGCGGCGGCGGTGGCGGGCAGAAGATTCCGCACGGGATCGGCGGCAGGCCGGGGATCGTGATCATCACCTGGGCCGGCGCGGGGGCGGGCGCGGCGGGCGCCGTCGACGGAGGCTGGTCCGCGGGCGAGGTGGGGGTCGGCAGGGTCCTCTCGACCGCGCTCATGTCCGGGTTCGCGGCGATGATCGGCGCCGAGCCGGGCGGAACCAGCTCCGGCGAGATGGTGACCTGGCTCGGTCGGCCGCCGGTGCGGTAGGCCGTCGACCAGCTCAACACGTTGGCCGCGTAGGACATCGAGTTGTTGTAGCGCAGCACCGCCCGTAGCTCTTGCGCGGGATCGCGTAGGTCCAGCCCGCCCGAGCACAGGTACTTGCCCGCGCCAAGCGAGGCGTCGAAGACGTTGTGCGGGTCGGAGACTCCGTCACCGTTGCCGTCGGCGGCGTACAGGCTCCAAGTCCCTGGCAGGAATTGCATGGGGCCGATCGCCCGCACGTATCCGCCGTCCGTGGCCTTGATGACTTCGTTGCCCGGCAACGTGCCGTCCAGCGCCGGTCCGAAGATCGGGGTCACCGTCGTGCCCGCCGCGTCGGTGCGACCGCTTCCGGCGTGTCCGGACTCGATCCGCCCGATCCCCGCGAGCAGGTTCCACGACAACCCGCACCCCGGCATCGAGGACTGCATCGCCAGTTCCGCGTTCCGGTACGCGGCGAGCACGATCTCCGGAATGCCCAGTGCCCCACCGACCGCGGGCAGCGTGACGTCGTGCAAGGGGATCGTGCCACCGAACATCGGCAGCCCGTCCTTCAGCGGAGTCATTGCTCGAAGTTTGCGGGGCGTCTCCGGTGTGACCGGCAACAGACCTACTGTCCGAGACAGAGGGCCTTCTAGGTCGGTGTCCGTGCCGTTGCCGGCGCCGCCCTGACCGCTGGACGCGGCGAGCCGCGCCTCCGGCGCCTGCGGCGGCGCACTCGCGGTCGTGTTGTGGGGCGCCGAGCCGGA
Organism: Nocardia sp. NPDC050713; assembly: GCF_040654315.1. Taxonomy (NCBI): domain Bacteria; kingdom Bacillati; phylum Actinomycetota; class Actinomycetes; order Mycobacteriales; family Nocardiaceae; genus Nocardia; species Nocardia sp. NPDC050713. The sequence continues at coordinate 309,599 of NZ_JBFAHS010000005.1, forward strand.
GGCGACCAGACCTGCGACAACGAGGGCCGACATGGTTATCGGAGCGGAAACTCGCATTCGGCCACACCAATCCTCTACGTCATGGGTGCGGTGTCCGGGACATCCCACACCCCGGCCCGCTCAGGACAACGTTGTCCAGGTTACCCAGCGGTCAGAAGGTTGTTGAGCATTTCCGGTCAATCATCAGCAACGGGCGGCGAAACCTGAACCTGGGACTGCTTTCCACCGGAGGTTTTCTTGCGATTCGCCTTGCCGGACTTCAACTCACGCGGCGTGTTGCCGTCCTGGCCCGACGCCTCCTCGATGCGGTCGAGAACCTCACGCATCTCCTCCAATTCGCGGCGCAGATAGTCACGAGTCGCCACCTCGCCCACCGCGATACGGAGCGCTGCGAGTTCGCGGGCGAGGAATTCGGTGTCCGCCTTGGTCTGTGCGGCGCGCATCCGGTCCTCTTCCAGCGCCACCCGATCGCGGTTGTCCTGACGGTTCTGCGCCAACAGGATCAGCGGCGCCGCGTAGGCGGCCTGCGTGGAGAACGCGAGATTCAACAGGATGAACGGGTACGGATCCCAGCGCAGCGCGACGACGAAGACGTTGAGCAGGATCCAGATGATCACCACGATCGTCTGCAGCGCGAGATAGCGTCCGGTGCCGAGGAATCGGGCCACCCGCTCGGAGCTGCGCGCCAATGCCTCGGCGTCCCAGTCGAATCGGAAACGGGACTCGACCGGCGTCTCCAAGCGCTGCCGCGCCGAGCCCGGCCCCACTCTCCCGACGCCCGCCGCCGGGTTCTTCTCACTCATGCGCCGCGACTCCTTCATGCTGCTCTTCCTCGCGCCAGTCCTCCGGCAGCAGATGGTCGAGCACGTCGTCGACGCTGACGGCGCCGAGCAGATGGTTCTCGTCGTCCACCACCGGACCGCAGACCAGGTTGTAGGTGGCGAAATACCGGGTCACCGCGGAGAGCGGCACCTCGGCGCGCAGCGGAGCGAGATCGGCATCGATGATGCCGCCGACCAGATGCGCGGGCGGTTCGCGCAGCAATTGCTGGATGTGCACGCAGCCGAGGTAGGGCCCGGTGGGCGTGGCGGTCGGCGGGCGGACCACGAAAACCATCGAGGCGAGCGCGGGCGTCAGGTCCGGATTGCGCACCCTGGCCAGCGCCTCCGCGACCGTGGTCGAGGGCGTCAGCACCACGGGCTTGGTCGTCATCAGACCGCCCGCGGTGTCGGGGGAGTGCGCGAGCAGCCTGCGCACCGGCTCGGATTCCTCGGGATCCATCATCGCCAGCAACGATTCACGTTCCCCCGTCGGCAGTTCGCCGAGCAGGTCGGCCGCGTCGTCCGGGTCCATCGCCTCGAGCACGTCGGCGGCGCGGCGCACCTCGAGGTGGCCGAGCAGGTCGACCTGATCGTCGTCGGGCAGTTCCTGCACCACGTCGGCCAGTCGCTCGTCGTCCAGCGCCTCGGCCACCTCGATGCGGCGCTTCTCCGGCAGCTCGCGCAGCAGGTGCGCGACGTCGGCGGGCCGCAAGCCCTCGAACTGTTCGAGCAACTGGGTGACGTCCTGGCCCGGCCTGCCGATCTCGTACGGGGTCAGACCCGACACCGTCGTCCAGTCGACGACGTGCACGGTGCGCCGCCGTCCGATGCGCCGGTGTCCGCGCACCGCGACCCGGGAGACCCGCCAATCCCTGGTCCTGGTCAGTTCGATGCCGAGATCGACAACGAAGACGTCGACGCCCGCGAGGTCGGGCAGATCCGGATCGTCCACCCGCACCTTGGAATCCACGATCTGCGCCAGCGCCAGCATCTCGCCAGGTCGTTGCTGGAAACGGCGCAGGCTGACGGTGCCGGTATTGAGCGTGACATTGCCCGGTTCGATCGTGGTCACCCGCAACATCGGCACGAAAATCCGGCGCCTGCTCGGCAATTCGACGACCAGTCCGTGTACGCGCGGTACCTGACGGTCGTAGCGGATCGCCACGACCGCGTCGCGGACCCGGCCGATAGACTCCCCGTCCGGTCCCAGCACCGCCAGGCCGGCAAGCCTGGCGACGTACACCCTGGTAGCTGCCATGCTTGCCAGACTAGACAGGAGGCTCCATGAAGCCGCGCCGATCGGTGCTCGCCGTGCCGGGCAGCAACCCCAAGATGATCGAGAAGGCCAAGGGGCTGCCGGTCGACGAAGTCTTCCTGGATCTGGAGGACGCGGTCGCGCCGGTCGCCAAGGCCGCCGCCCGCGCCAATATCGTGGCCGCGCTGAATCAGCCGGGCTGGGGCACGCAGCTGCGCGTGGTGCGGGTCAACGACTGGACGACCGAATGGACCTACTCCGACGTGATCACGGTCGTCGAGGGCGCGGGCCGGGCCATCGACGCGATCCTGCTGCCGAAGGTCACCGACGCGGGCCAGGTGCGCGCGCTGGATCTGCTGCTCACCCAGGTGGAGAAGGCCAACGGGTTGGAGGTCGGGCGGATCGGCATCGAACCGCAGCTGGAAAACGCGATGGGCCTGCGCAATATCGATGAGATCGCGACCGCGAGCCCGCGCGTCCAGGCGCTGGTCTTCGGCCCGGCCGACTTCATGGCGAGCATCAACATGCGCACCCTGGTGGTCGGTGAACAGCCCGAGGGTTACGACACCGGCGACGCCTACCACCACATCCTGATGACCATCCTGCTCGCCGCGCGCGCCCACGGCCTCCAGGCGATCGATGGCCCCTACTTGCAGATTCGCGACGTCGACGGTTTCCGCAGGGCCGCCGCGCGCACCGCCGCGCTCGGCTTCGACGGCAAGTGGGTGCTGCACCCCGCCCAGATCGACGCGGCCAACGAGATCTTCAGCCCGCGCCAGGCCGACTACGACCGGGCCGAGGAAATCCTGGACGCCTACGCCTTCCACACCTCCGCCGCGGGCGGCGCGCGCGGCGCTGTCATGCTCGGCGACGAGATGATCGACGAGGCCAGCGCCAAGATGGCCCAGGTGATCGCCGAGAAGGGGCGCGCCGCTGGAATGACGCGCACCACGCGTTTCACATCACCGAACGGCCGCTCGGAATAGCAGAATGGAGCCATGACGAATCCCTTGGGGAACACGAACCGCGCCCGCCAGGGGTTGCCGACCCCGCCGTCGGGCTGGCCGGTGGGCTCCTATCCGACCTACGCCGAGGCGCAGCGCGCGGTCGACTATCTGGCCGACAACCAGTTCCCGGTGCAGGACGTGACGATCGTCGGCGTCGACCTGATGCAGGTCGAACGGGTTCTCTACCGCCTGAACTGGGGCAAGGTGATCGGCGGCGGCGTGGTCTCCGGCGCGTGGCTCGGCCTCTTCCTCGGCCTGCTGCTGAGCCTGTTCACCACCAGCGGCGCGTTCGGCCCGCTGCTGGTCGGCTTGGTCGGCGGCATCATCTTCGGCGTCATCTCGACCTCGATTCCGTACGCGGCCACCAAGGGTCAGCGCGATTTCGCCTCCACCATGCAGTTGGTGGCCGGTCGCTACGACGTGCTGTGCGACCCGAAGTCGGCCGAGCAGGCGCGGGACATGCTCGCGCGGTTGGCGATCTGAACGCATGAACGTGATGGACAGGGTCCGCACCGGCGTGCTCGACCACTACGGCGTGCCCGAAAGCGGCGTGGATTCGGCCTCGGTGACGTTCCTGGGGCTTGAGCCGATCGAGATCCTGCGCATCGTCGACGGCGACGTCGTGCACTACGCGACGCTCGGCGGCTCGCGCCACCCGATGGGCGATCCCGGTGACCTGCAGGCCGATCCGATACGCGGCCCACGCGCGGAGCTGGTGCTGACGCTGCGCTCCGGCACCGCGATGCCTGGGCTGCCCAAGGCACTCGGCATCCTGGTCGCCACGCCCTCCGTGGAAGGCGTTGTGCTGCAAGCCGACGCGCTGCTCGATCTCGGGGAGCCGATGTGGCAGGGCTCGACGTTCACCGCGGCGCTGCTCGGCGACAGCGAGATACCGCAGATCGTGCTGCCCGAGCCCGCCGAGCCGGTCAGGTACCTGACGGTGACGCCGGTGACCGCGACCGAGGCGGCCTGGGTGCGGGTGCGCGGTGCGCAGGCACTGCGCGACGCGTGGACCGAAGCGGGCATCGATGTGCGGGATCCGGGTCGCGGTGCGGCGACGCTGTAGCGGCGGTCAGAGCCAGTTGTTGCGGCGGAACGTGATGAACAGTCCGATGCACACCGCTAGGACCAGCAGCCACCATACGCCGTAGCTGTAGGTCCACCTCAGTTCCGGCATGTGGTCGAAGTTCATGCCGTAGACACCCGCGACCATGGTCGGGACCGCCGCGATGGCGACCCATGCCGAGATCTTCCGCATGTCGGTGCTCTGCTGCATGGTGATCTTGGCCATGGCGGCGCCGACCAGTTCGCTGAGCGATTCGTCGAAATCGGAGATGCGCTCGGCGACGGTCGTGTGGTGGTCGGACACATCACGCATGTAGCGCCGAATCTCCTTGGGCACCGGCAGATCCGGGTTGTGCGCCAGCAGTCGTAGCGGCGCGGCGAGTGGGTTCACCGCGCGACGCAACTCCACCACTTCGCGCTTGAGCTGGTAGATCGACTCGATGCTGACGTGGTCGCGCGGGGTGAAGACCGCCTCTTCCATCTCGTCGATGTCGTTCTCCACCAGCGCCGCCACCTCGATGTAGGAGTCGACGACGTGGTCGGCCACCGTGTGCAGCACCGCGTACGGGCCGTGGCTCAACTGGTCGGCGCGGTCCTCGAGTTCGCGGCGCACCCCCGCGAGGCCGGTGTGCTCGCCGTGCCGGACTGTCACCGCGAAATCCGGTCCGGTGAACACCATGATGTCGCCGGTCTCGACGATCTCGCTGACGCTGTCCATTTCGTGCGGCACATAGGAGACCGTGCGCAACACCAGGAACAGCGTGTCGTCGTAGCGTTCCAGCTTGGGCCGCTGGCGGGACTTGACCGCGTCCTCGACGGCGAGCGGATGCAGGTCGAAGGTGGAAGCGATATCGGCCATCTGCGTCTCGTCAGGATCGTGCAGCCCGATCCACACGAAGCCCGTCCCGCGCGAGCGGACTTCGGCCAGCGCCTCGGCGTGGGTGAACCGCCCCGGCAGCCGCTGCCCGTCGACGTAGACGGCGCAGTCGACGATGGCGCGCGCGGTGGGAACCGGAATGCGCGGCCGCGGCATCGCCGCGCGGCCCTGCCCGCGGAAAGACGGCATGGGCGGGATGGATGGCACGACGACGATGGTAGAGGCCGCGGCCGGTCGAGGCCGTCGGCTGCCGTGCCCGCCGCGGATCACGCACTGTAAGACTGGAGGACGTGCGCATCGACCTGCATACCCATTCGACCGCGTCCGACGGCACCGACACCCCCGCCGAACTGGTGCGGAACGCGGCGGCCGCCGGTCTGGACGTGATCGCGATCACCGATCACGACACCACGGCCGGATGGACCGAGGCGGTCGACGCGCTACCGAAGGGCCTGACCCTGGTACGCGGAATGGAGATGTCGTGCGTCGGTCTCGGTGAGGACGGCTGGCCGGTGCCGGTGCATCTGCTCGCCTACCTCTTCGATCCGACCGACCGTGGTTTCGCCGAGGAGCGCGAGCGGCTGCGTGCCGAGCGGGTGGACCGGCTGCGCGCGATGGCCGAGCGGATGGCCGCCGACGGACTGCCCATCGACCCGGACGCGGTGCTCGCCTCCGCGGGCCCCTCGGCTGGGCGGCCGCACCTGGCGCGCGCGTTGGTCGAGGCGGGTGTGGTGCCGAGCGTGGACGCCGCCTTCACCGAGCTGCTCGCGCCGCGCGGTCCGTACTACGCGGAGAAGGCCGACACTCCGCTGCACCGCGCCGTCGAGATGATCGCGGGCGCGGGCGGGGTCAGCGTGCTCGCCCACACCAGGGCCCGCAAGCGGGGGCGGCTGCTCGCCACCGACGACATCCGCGAGCTGGCCACCCTCGGGCTCGGCGGCCTGGAGGTCGACCATCCCGACCATTCCGCGTCCGATCGCGCCGTGCTCACCGGCCTGGCCGAGGAACTAGGCCTGCTCACCACCGGCTCGTCGGACTACCACGGCGCGAACAAGACCATCCGTCTCGGCGAATTCACCACCGATCCAGCGCAATTCGAGGAGCTCGCGGGCAAGGCGACGGGCGTGCCCGTGATCACGTCGTGAGATATGTGCGTGCGATCAGCGGCGTGGTCGCCGCGGGCACGGTGTTGCTGACGCTGGTCGTGGTCGGCGCGGCGTTGATCGGCGGGCAGCGCGGCTTCCCCGGCCCGGGCACGGAATCGGTAACCTGGCATCTGATCGCCTCGGCGACAGTACTTGCGGCGCAGACGTTTTCGGATAGGCATCGGGGTTTTCTCGCCTTTTTCGGGTCCGCGGTAGTTTTCTTGGTCACCGGTGTATTGCTTTGGACACAGTGGTGGGGCTGATAGTCCGGTACTGGTTGCGGCCGGGTGAATTGTGGCCGAACATTTTCTTGTGAGTGAGATCGAGACGGATGTGCTGGTTCTCGGCGGCGGCCCCGCCGGAACCTGGGCGGCCGTCTCGGCTGCCGCCCGAGGGGCGAGGGTGGTGCTCGTCGACAAGGCCCGTTGCGGAAGCAGCGGGCCTTCTGCGTTCGGGAGCACCACGGTCTGGAACATCCCACCCGGCGCGGCCAGGGACGCGGCGGTCCGCCGATCGCACGCGGACGGCGGACACCTCGGCGATCCGGAGTGGCTCGACCGGGTTTTCGACGAGACGCACCGGCGGATCGAACAGCTGGTCGGCTGGGGCTACCGGTTCCCCGACGACCCGCGCGGCGGCTCGCCGCGAGTTCGCATGGACGGCGCGGGATACCTGCGCCGGATGCGCCGCACCGTGATCGAGGCGGGAGTGCGCGTCCTCGATCACCATCCCGCGTTGCAGCTGCTGCGCGACGGCGACGGCGTAATCGCGGGTGCGGCGGGCGTGCGGCAGAACGACGGTTTCGGTTCCTGGACGATCCGCGCGGGCGCGGTGGTGGTGGCCACCGGCGGATGCGCGTTCCTCTCGGGTGGCGCGGGGACCGACGTGGCCACCGGCGACGGTCTGCTGCTCGCCGCCGAGGCGGGCGCGCGACTGTCCGGCATGGAATTCTCCAGCGCCTATTCCCTCGGCCCCGCGCTGAATTCGTTCACACCCGCCATTCATCCGAGTTTCGCCTCGGGTCTCGCGCTGCGTCTCGGGACGCTCTACGACGAGAACGGCGACGTCGTCGCGGGCGGTCGGCACGGGGCGTTCGCGGCCATCGCCGACGGACGGCGGGTGTTCGCCGCGCTGGAGGACGTGCCGGAGACGGCGCGCCACTGGCTCGCCAGGCAGGGCGCGGTCGACCGATTCCGGCGGGTGCCGCTGCACGCGGTGCTCGAGGGAACGGTGCGCGGAACGGGCGGCCTGGCGCTCACCGGTCCGGACTGCGCGACCACGGTGGCGGGGCTGTACGGCGCGGGCGACGCGACGAGTCGCGAGGTGGTCACCGGCGCGGTGAGCGGAATCGGCGGTCACAGCGGAGCGTGGGGCATCGCGTCCGGCGTGTGGGCGGGCGCGGGCGCCGCCCGTTTCGCTCGGAAGAGGGGCCCGGTGCGCGCGGTGCGTCCGGTGCCCGGCGCGGGCCTCGCCGCGCGGGCGCGCATCGATCCGCGCGCGATCGTCGGACTGGTTCAGGAGCACACGCTGCCGCTGCGCCGTAGTTATTGGCGCAGCGCGGGCAGCCTGCGGGACAGCATCGCCGAACTCGACGGCATGTGGCCCGGCGCGGCGTACGCCCTCGGCGGCATCGGCGCCGATCGGGTGCGCGCCAGGCAGGCCGCGGCCCTGCTCGCGGTGGCCAGATGGACCAAGCACAGCGCGCTGGCACGCACCGAGACCCGCGGCATGCACCGGCGCACCGACCACCCCGACGCGGGAGCCGAGTGGCGAGTCCACTTGATGTCGGGTGGGTTGGACAGCGTCTGGGTGAGCGCCGAACGATCGCGGCGAGTACCGTCGGAGCCCGCGCCCATCGTGCGCGCGCCGTCCGTCGTGCGCGGCCAGGTGCCGGTCGGCTCGGAGCCCGCGCCGGGACTGCCCGAGATCCCGCGGATCGTCCCGGACCAGCGGGGGCCGGACCTCACACCGCCCGACCGTCTGGCGATATGACAACTCACCGCCGCCTGATGTGCGGATGCGAGTTTCCCCTAACTTCGGGGTAATTACAGCCACCTACCCTCGGAATATGACGCGCAACCGGGATCCGACACACCGGTTTGGCAAGTCATCGGACCGGCTGGCAGAATGTGTCGGATTCCCCTCCTACGCCACCGCCGGGTTCGGGAATCACGGTGCTCCGAGCCGCGCAACGTACCGTTGTGCCCCGAGGATCGCCCCGCATGTTCCGTCCGGACCCACCCGTCCGGCTCCCGCTCTGCGGATCAGTGCAGCGCCACGTCTCGAGCTGATCATCGGGTTTCGACACCGCAATCCCGACTCGAAACGTCCCGGTCAGCGCACTCGATGAGCGGTACGAATCACCTATTACGAAATACCCGGCGGTAACCGTCCCCCGGTTCAGCCCGACCCGAGCAGGAGTGAAATCGTGTCACCTGTGACTGACGCACCGAATGCCACCGCGAGTTTGTCCGAAATCACCAACGACGAAATCTTCGCTGGACACCTCGGCGGCAAGCTCTCGGTCGAGCTCTCGGCTCCGCTGGAGACGCAGCGCGACCTCTCCATCGCGTACACGCCCGGCGTCGCTCAGGTCAGCCGCGCGATCGCTCAGGACGAGACGCTCGCCAAGCGATACACCTGGACCGACCGGCTGGTGGTCGTGGTCAGCGACGGCACCGCCGTGCTCGGCCTCGGTGACATCGGCCCGCGCGCCTCGCTGCCGGTGATGGAGGGCAAGGCCGCGCTGTTCAAGAAGTTCGCCGGACTCGACTCCATCCCGATCGTGCTGGACACCAAGGACGTCGACGAGATCGTCGAGACCCTGATCCGGCTGCGCCCCAGCTTCGGCGCGGTCAACCTGGAGGACATCTCCGCGCCGCGCTGCTTCGAGATCGAGAAGCGCGTCATCGAGGCGCTCGACTGCCCGGTCATGCACGACGACCAGCACGGCACCGCGATCGTGGTGCTCGCCGCCCTGAACGGCGCGGCTCGCGTGCAGGGACGTGACATCAGCGGTCTGAAGGTCGTGGTGTCTGGCGCGGGCGCGGCGGGTATCGCGTGCACCAACATCCTGCTCGCCGCGGGTGTGCAGGATGTCACCGTGCTCGACTCGAAGGGCGTCGTGAGCCGCGATCGCGCCGACCTGAACGAGGTGAAGGCCGACCTGGCCCAGCGCACCAACCCGCGCGGACTCACCGGCGGCGCCGCCGAGGCGCTCGCGGGCGCGGACGTGTTCCTGGGGCTCTCCGCTGGCCTGATCGCCGAGGAACTCATCGCCTCGATGGCGCCGGAGGCGATCGTGTTCGCCATGTCCAACCCGGACCCGGAGATCCACCCCGACGTGGCGCGCAAGTACGCCTCCATCGTCGCGACCGGCCGTAGCGACTTCCCGAACCAGATCAACAACGTGCTCGCCTTCCCCGGCGTGTTCAAGGGCGCGCTGGACGCCGGCGCCCGTCGCATCACCGAGGGCATGAAGATCGCCGCCGCCGACGCCATCCTGAGCGTGGTCGCCGACGAACTCGGCCCCGACAAGATCGTCCCCAGCCCGCTCGACCCGCGGGTCGCCCCGGCCGTCGCCGAGGCCGTCGCCGCCGCCGCGCGTGCGGAGGGCGTTGCGTAACAACTGATTACGCAATCACAGGGCGCCCCGTTCAACGGCGAACGAGGCGCCCTGCGTCGTTTTGCGCGCAGCTAGGTCGTCTGCGCCCGGTGGTTGTTTGCCGCATCCTGCGACGGTCAGTGCGGCACGGAAACGGCCGAGATGAATTCGGCCAGCTGGGCGTCGGTGACGTTCCTGGCCAGGTCTGATTCGCAGATCATGCCGACGAGGCGCTTGTTCTCGATGACCGGCAGCCGCTTGATCTGGTTCTGCTCCATCATGTCCAGCACCTGCCGCAATTCGGCGTCGGCGTCGACCCAACGCGGGGTGCCCTTGGCGAGATCACCGGCGCGGACGCGGCCGGGATCGTGTCCCTCGGCGATGCAGTGCACGACGATGTCACGGTCGGTCACCATGCCGACCAGGCGGTCGTTCTCGCAAATGGGCAGCGCGCCCACGTCCAGGTTGCGCATCAGCTGAGCGGCGCGGTCGAGCGTTTCGTCCACGGGGATACACGTGGCATCGGCGTGCATGATGTCGCGTGCCTTCATCGGTGCGTTCATGCTCACGGCAATCCTCCTGTCTCGGGTTGGGGTGCCCGTAGGACTCGAGGTTGCGCAGGGTCTCGACACGGTGTGCCACAGTCGCGTCGAGCGCGTGCACGGCTGACGACTCCTACGGCCACAGTCATCGTGACCTAGATCACACTCGTGGTCAAGGCGTCTATCCGCGCTCGCTACGGGAGTGCGTCGTCACCGTGCGGCTTGCGGCACGTCGACCTGGGCCGGTGTCCTGCGCAGCCGACCGGTCCCGGGGGTCGTCGCCCAGACGACGAGCGCGAGCAGCCCGTCCAGCAGCATCGCCAGGGCGGCCACCAGCAGCGCGCCCACCAGCACCCGGTCGTATCGGTGCAGGCCGAGCCCGTCGAAGATGTAGCGGCCGAGCCCGCCGAGGTTCACGTACGCCGCGATCGTCGCGGTGGCCACCACCTGGAGGGTGGCGCCGCGCAGGCCGTTCACCAGGATCGGCATGGCGTTGGGGACTTCCACCCGGAACAGGATCTGCCGCTCCGTCATGCCCATAGCCCGCGAGGCGTCGACCACGTCGGCGGGTACGTTGGCCACGCCCGCGTACGCGCCGGCGAGCAGCGGCGGGATGCCGACGGTGAGCAGCGCGAGCAGCGGCGGAATCAGGCCGAGGCCGAGCAACAGCACCAGGAAGGTGAGCAGGCCGAGGGTGGGCAGCGCGCGCATCGCGTTGGCGAAGCCGACGAGCACCGCGGCGCCCCGCCGTCGATGGCCGATGACGAGGCCCAGCGGCACCGCGATCAGCGCGGACCCGGCCACGGCCAGCAGCGTGTACCAAAGATGTTGCGCCAAGCGGAATTCGATGCCGGTGGGACCGCCCCAGTTGGCGCCGTCGGTGAAGTAGTGCCAAGCGTCGACGAACAGGTTCACGTGCGCGCCCCTCGCCTGGTTCGCCCGTCGGCCCTGGTCCACGGCGTCGCCCAGCGCCCGAGCAGGTACACCAGCCGGTCGAAGACGAGCGCGAGCGCCAGCGTCACGATGATGCCCGCCACGATCTCGTCCGGGTAGTCGCGCTGATAGCCCTGGGTGAACAGCTTGCCGAGACCGCCGACGCCGATCAGCGCGCCGACCGAGACCATCGCGATATTGGTGACCACCACGACGCGCAAGTTCGACACGAAAACCGGGATGGCCAAAGGCATGTCGACGGTCAGCGTGCGCCGCAGCGGCCCGAATCCGACGGCGTCGGCGGCGTCGACCACGGCGGCGGGCACCGAGTCCAGCGCCACCGGCACCGCGATGACCAGCAGCGCGGTCGAGTAGATGGTCAACGCGATGATCACGTTCCACGGGTCGATCGCCGAAATGCCCACCAGCGGAGGGATTATGACGAACAGCGCGAGCGAGGGCACGGTGTAGGCCAGGCTCGCCGCGGTGACGGTGATCCGCCGCAGCCACGGGATTCGCCGGATCACCGCGCCCGCCGGGATGGCGATCACCAGACCGAACAGCAAGGGCAGCAAGGCGAGATACAGGTGCGTCTTGGTGATCTCGAGGATCTCGGAGAAGTTGTCGATCAGGTATCGCACGCGGTCTCCCGCTCCTCGACCGGACCCGGGACGAAGTCGGCGCGGTTCACGAACCGGTCCCGTCGCCGTCGGAAAGCCCCTGCTCGTTGGCGATCCGGTTGCGTTCGACGTCCTCCGCGCCGCGCTGTTCGGCGAGCTGGGCGATCACCTCGGTGGCGAGTACGCCGCCCCGCAGCAGACCGGAATCGTCCACGGCCACACCGATTCCGGATGGCGAGGAGATGGCGGCGTCCAGCGCCTGACGCAGGTCGCCGGTGGGAGTGAACAACGAACCGCCCGCCGACATGCAGTCCGCGAGCGGCCTGCCCGCCCGCCGCGCTTCGACGGCGGTCGCGTCGACCCAGCCGAGCGGCTTGACCGCTTCGTCCACCACGAGCACCCAGTCGCCCTGCTCCAGACGCAGCGCGCCGACCGCGCCCGCGGTGGCGGTCGGAATGTCGTGCAGCGGAACGTCGTCGGCCGAGCGGAAGGAAAGACCGCGATAACCACGATCGCGACCGACGAACTCGGCGACGAAATCCGTTGCGGGACCCGCGAGTACGCGCTGCGGCGGATCGTACTGCTGGAGCACGCCGGCGCGGCCGAAGACCGCGAGTCGGTCGCCGAGGGTGATGGCCTCGTCGATGTCGTGGGTGACGAACACGATGGTCTTGTGCAATTCGGCTTGCAACCGCCGCATTTCGCTTTGCAACTCGGCGCGCACCACCGGGTCGACGGCGCTGAACGGCTCGTCCATCAGCAGGATCGGCGGGTCGGCGGCCAGCGCCCGCGCCACGCCGACTCGCTGCTGCTGACCGCCGGAGAGCTGCGCGGGGTAGCGCTGGGCCAAGCCGCGGTCCAGGCCCACTCGGTCCAGCACTTCGAGCGCCGCCTTGCGCGCCGCCCGCCGCGAGTCGCCGCGCAGCACCGGAACTGTCGCGACATTGTCCAGCACGGTGCGGTGCGGCAGCAGGCCGCCGCTCTGGATCACGTAACCGATGCCGAGGCGGAGCCGGACCGGATCCGCGGTCGAGATGTCTTGTCCGGCAACGGTGATCGTGCCCGCAGTGGGTTGGATCATCCGGTTGATCATCCGCATCGAGGTGGTCTTGCCGCAGCCGGACGGTCCGACGAACACGGTGAACGAGCCGGATTCGATGTGCAGATCGAGGTCGGTGACGGCGTGCGTGCCGTCCGGATAGGTCTTGCTGACGCCGCGGAACACGATGTCCGACACTGCTGCCCTCCCTTCACCCGCGGGCTCACCCGACGGGTGTGTTCAACCCCTGCGCCGCGACCCATGCCTTGGCGGCCGCCGCCGGTTCGGTCTTGCTGCTGCCCGACACGGCCTCGTTCAGCTCGATCAGCTCCTCGGTGGTGAGTTTTGCCGAGACCGCGTTGAGCGCGGCAACGGCCTTGTCGGACTTCTTGGCGGAGTTGAACAGCGGAATCACGTTCTGCGCCGGGAAGTTGTGCTTCGGGTCCTCCAGCACCACGAGATCGTTCTCGGCGATCGCGGGGGAGGTGGTGAAGATGTTGGCCGCGGTCACCTGCCCCTCCACCAGCGCGCGCACGGTGGCCGGACCGCCGCCGTCGGCGATCGGGACGAAGTTGTTCGCGGCGATGTCGAGACCGTAGTTCTCCTTCAGGCCGGGCAGGCCGCCCTGCCGTTCCTGGAATTCCGCGGGCGCGCCGAACTTCACCTCGGCCGAATGCGCCGCGAGATCGGCGATGGTGCGCAGGTTCCAGCGTTCGGCGGTGGCCTTGGTGACCACTACCGCGTCGGAGTCCTGGCCGGGCGCCGGTGCGGCGGTGGCCAGCTGGTCGCCGAGCGCGCCCGCCAGCGCGGCCTCGACGTCGGCGGCGCTGGTCGCGGTCGAGTCGTTGTCCAGGTACTGCAACAGGTTCCCGGTGTACTCGGGAATCACCGAGATCGCGCACTGGCGCAGCGCCGGAATGTAGGCCTCGCGGCTGCCGATATTGAGCCGGGTGTCCACTTGGAAGCCGTTGATCCGCAGCACCTCCGCGTACACGTGGGCCACGGTCTCGGACTCCGGGAAGTTCGCCGAGCCGACGATCAAGCTCTCGCCCGCACAGTCGCCGTCGGCGGCGAGCGGATCGGAATCGCCGCAGGCGGACAGGATCATGCCGACGGCGAGGAGTGTGGCGGCGGCGAAAAGCTGGGAGGCGCGCAGCGCGAGCCGCAGCGCCGATCGCCCGGCAAGGGGGGTGATCGTGGTCTTCACGGGAGTCCTTCCGGCAGATGCGGACGGTGCGTGCGGCCTTGGCCGGACGGGCACCGGTACATTCTGGTTGTCCATACTGCCCGCAACTGGGTGTTTCTGTCGGCTGTAGTCGTCTTCGGAGAGTTGGTGTCGCCGGTGGTTCTGGCCGCGTCGAGGCGGGTGCTTGCCCGGGTGCTGGTCGTCGCGGCCGCGGCGGCGACGGTCGTATCCTGCGGAGACGACGACGCCGGTCCGCCCTTCGTGGTCGGCGCGGGAGACGCGGTCGAATCGCGGGTGCTCGCGGAGATCTACGCCGGTGCGCTGTCCAGGACCGGGCTGCCGGTCGCCGTGCTGCCGGATCTCGGTGCGCGGGCCGAATATCTGGCCGCACTCGACGCCGGTCGGGTCGCTCTGGTCGGTGAGCACACCGGCGAGCTGCTGGCCCACTACGACAGCGGGTCCGCCGCGCGCACACCTTCCGACGTGGTCAAGGATCTGAATCGTTCGCTGCCGGAGGGTTTGGTCGTCTCGGATCCGGCCGACGGGACCGATCTGCGGCCGCGGGTGCTCGTCACGGCGGAGGCCGCGCGTCGGGACGACGTGGATTCGGTCGCCGAGCTCGTGCCGCGGTGCGCGGAGCTGCGGGCCGGGCTGGCTCCCGCGCCGGATGTGTTGCGTGGTCCCGCGGTGGCGCAGGTGGCGGGGTGCGACTTCGCGGCGGAGACGCCGTTCGCCGATGCGGAGGCACTGCGAAACGCTCTGCTGGACAGTTCGATTCAAGCGGGCGTGGTCGGTGGACCGTCCGCGCTGACGGCCCCGGTCACCGAGGGGCTGACGGTGTTGACCGATGCCGACTACGCGGTTCGCGCCGAGAACGTGGTGCCGGTGTTCCGCAAGGGGCTGCTCGACGATCAGCGCGTTCGGAAGTTGAACTATGTGGCGGGGGAGCTCACGACCGACGAGTTGGTCGACATGATCCGGCGGGTTCGGGACGGCGCTGCGGCGGGGGAAGTCGCGCGAGCCTGGTTGGACGCGCACGGATTGTAGGCGTCGCGCCGCCGCCGCCGTCGTCGTCCTGTGCGCGGTGTCGTATCGGGCGTGCTCGCCGGGACCGCCGGTTTCGTTCGCCACGTCGCTTCGGCTGGGATCGGTCGGTTCGTCGCTGTCTCGGGGTGTCGCGGGCTTCCGCCGCTCGGCATGACGGACTCGGCGGCGGGTAGTCGAGTCGCGTCCGTCACGGGGCCGCTGATCATACGTTCACTGGCGTTTCACACTCTTGCCTCCCCAATGCTCCGGGCCGTATATTCCAATTGGAGTATTCGGTGTGGAGCATGTCGGAGCCCGCGACTACCGTGCGCGTTCAGGTTCGGCGGCTCGTCTCCCGCGGCGCGGCGGGTGGATTCCAGCGGGAGGTGATCACATGGGCGAGGCGCGTCCGACGTTGACCGCGTTGGCGGTCTCGGTGCTCGCGCTGGTCGAGGAGCGGCCCATGCATCCGTACGAGATGTATCAGCTGATGCTGCGGCGGGGCGAGAACCTGGTCGTGAAGCTGCGGCCGGGTTCGCTCTATCACACCGTGGCCCGGCTGGCCGACCAGGAACTGGTGTGCGCCGAGGGCGTCGACCGCGCGGGCAACCGCCCCGAGCGCACCATCTACCGGATCACCGCGTCCGGGCGTGCGGCGCTGCGCGCCAGGATCGCCGAGATACTGCGGTATCCCACCCGGGAATACCCGCTCTTCCCCGTCGCGCTGGGCGAAGCGCACAACCTGCCGAAGGACGAGGTGCTCGCGCTGGTGCGCGAACGCGTCGCGCACCTCGAGAACGATCTCACCGACCTCGCCACGATGGCCGAGTGGGCCCGCGCCCACGAGGTGCCGCGCCGCTACTGGATTGTGCTGCCTTATCTGCGCGCCACCGTCGCGGCCGAGCACGCGTGGCTGGTCGGCTTCCTCGACGAAGTCGCCGGCGGCGCACTCGAGTGGGAGGAGTTCGACCCGCGCACCGGCGAACGGCTCGACGGGCCCGAACACCCCTGGGGTGACGGCACCCCTCCGACACCGCCGCCCACACCGCGGCGCCCGACTGGGTGGTCGCCGTGACCTCGACGACCGACCGCAGCCGACGACCCTCCTGGAGAGGAACGAAATCCATGTCCACCCAACGCAATCCGTGGCCGGCGCTGTTGGCGCTGGTGATCGGCTTCTTCATGATCCTGCTGGACATGACGATCGTGGCGGTCGCCAACCCGGCGATCATGCAGGATCTCCAGGCCGACATCTCCCAGGTCATCTGGGTCACCAGCGCCTACCTGCTGACCTACGCGGTGCCGCTGCTGGTCACCGGCCGCCTCGGTGATCGCTACGGACCCAAGAACATCTATTTGATCGGCCTCGCGGTCTTCACCGCCGCCTCGCTGTGGTGCGGACTGTCGCACACCGTCGGCATGCTGATCGCGGCGCGCGCCCTACAAGGCATCGGCGCCGCGCTCATGACGCCGCAGACCATGGCGGTGATCACCCGCACCTTCCCGCCGGACAAGCGCGGCGCGGCCATGGGTCTGTGGGGCGGCGTCGCGGGTCTGGCCACCCTGGTCGGCCCGATCCTTGGCGGCGTGCTGGTCGACGGGCTGAGCTGGGAGTGGATCTTCATCGTCAACGTGCCGGTCGGCATCATCGCCTTCGTATTGGCGGTGTGGCTGGTGCCCGCGCTGCCGACGAACCCGCACAAGTTCGACATCCCCGGCGTGCTGCTCAGCGGCGTCGGCATGTTCCTGCTCGTGTTCGGCATCCAGGAGGGCAACACTTACGACTGGTCGGCCCGCATCTGGCTGACGATCTGCGCGGGTCTGGTGGTGCTCGGCCTGTTCGTGCTGAACCAGGCGCGCAATACCGGCGAGCCGCTGGTGCCGCTCGCGCTGTTCCGTGACCGCAACTTCGCGCTGTCGAACGTGGCCATCGCCGCGATGGGTGCGACGGTCGTCTCGGTGATGGTGCCCGCGTACTTCTATCTGCAGGCGGTCCGGGAGATGTCGCCGACCAGGTCGGCGCTGGTGTTCGCGCCCATGGCCATCGTGACCGGCGTGTTCGCGCCGTTCGTCGGCAAGTTCGCCGACCGGCTGCACCCGCGCGTCGTGCCGACCCTCGGCTTCGCGCTGTTCGCGGTCTCGATCTTCTGGTGGTCGGCGATCATGACGCCGGACTCGAACCTCGCGTGGTTCCTGGTGGCCGCCGCGGTGGCCGGTTTCGCCAACGCCTGCATCTGGGCGCCGCTGGCCGCCACCGCCACCCACAACCTGCCCGTTCAGCAGGCCGGCGCGGGCGCGGGCATCTACAACACCACCCGCCAGGTCGGTTCGGTGCTCGGCAGCGCCGCCATCAGCGCCCTGATCGCGGCCCGCATGTCCGCCAACGGACTCGCGGGCGGCGCGCCCACCGCGGAAGGCGTCGGCCACGGCCCCATTCCCCCGCAGATCCTGGGCGAATTCAGCTCCGCTCTCAGCGAATCCATCCTCCTCCCCGCCGCCATCCTGCTGATCGGCGTCTTGGCCTCGGCCCTCTTCATCCGCCACGGCGCGGGCACTCCCACCGACGAACCCGCCAAGGTCGACACCGTCAAGGCCTGACTCTCGGCTGACCGTCGCATCCCGCAAACTCCGAGATGCGGCGGTCAACCTACGAGCCCGGAAAGTCTTTCCCAGTCCACCTTCAAACGCACTGGCATATCGATGATCTCGGTCCCGCCCGGCTCCAGCACGACGTGCGGCCGGTACTGGGTCAGCGGTGGTCCAGCACGAAGATCAGCCGATGGTGAGGGTCAGGGTGGGGTGGCCGGTGGCGCCGTCGGGGATGACGTCGCGGCGGTCGGCGGTTTGGGTTTCGCCGGTGCCGTCGGTGGCGCGGGCGCGGAGGGTGTGGGTGCCGGGGGTGGCGTCCCAGTCGTAGACCCATTGGCGCCAGGTGTCGATGGACTGTTCGGTGGACAGGCGGGCGGGGCGCCAGTCGCCGTCATCGATCTGGACTTCGACGGCGGTGATGCCGCGGTGCTGGGCCCAGGCCACGCCCGCGACGGGGACGCGGCCGGGTGGTCGGCGAACGCGGCCGCGCGGTGTGTCGATGCGGGTGCCGGTCTTGATCGGGCCGTGGGCCGACCAGCCGCGGCGGGTCCAGTAGGCGGTGGCGCGGTCGAACCGGGTGACCTCGAGTTCGGTCACCCATTTGGTGGCCGAGACGTAGCCGTAGAGGCCGGGCACCACCAGCCGGGCCGGGTAGCCGTGGGAGACCGGCAGCGGTTCGCCGTTCATGCCGACCGCGAGCAGGGCGTCGCGGCCGTCGGTGAGCACGGCCAGCGGGGAGCCCGCCGTCCAGCCGTCCTTGCTGCGGGAGAGCACCATGTCGGCGTCGGCATGCGGACCGGCTTCGGCGAGCAACTCGTCGAGGCGGTAGCCGCGCCACAGCGCGTTCCCGATCAGATCGCCGTTCACCGGATTCGAAACGCAGGCCAGCGTGATCAGCCGCTCCACGACCGGCCGCCGCGCGAGATCCGCCCAGCCGATGCGGATTTCGCGGTCCACCATGCCGTGGATGCGCAGCGACCAGTCCTCGATCGACACCTGCGGAAGGAACAGCGCCGTGTCGATCC
Source organism: Nocardia sp. NPDC050713 (assembly GCF_040654315.1). NCBI lineage: Bacteria > Bacillati > Actinomycetota > Actinomycetes > Mycobacteriales > Nocardiaceae > Nocardia > Nocardia sp. NPDC050713. Next base: position 328,333 of record NZ_JBFAHS010000005.1, read on the forward strand.
GATAGAAGTCGTCGTTGGCGGTGATGTACGGCGTCAGCCCGGGCACCCGCAGATCGGCGTCGGGCAGCAACGAGATCCCCGGCTCGGTCGGTCTCGGCAGTACCACCGCCGCCCGCTCTGCGGAGACATCCCCGCGCCGGGCTCCGAACAACCGCCCACCCACTCCGGCCAGCACCGCCACACCCCCGGTGACAGCCAGCCCTCGCAACAGATCCCGCCGCTGCGGTCCCGTTGTGCGGCTGGAACCGTCCCCTGCTTCGCTGGGCGGGTCGGCGGGGGTGTCGGCCCTCGCCGCCGCGGCGGTGTCCGTGTGAGCCGCGGTTACGGCATCGCTGCGCGTCGAACCCGGTGCCTGCAACCGATCGGCACGTTCGGGCGCATCCGAGTCGGACTGTGCGCCAGAAGTTTCGGATGCGATGCTCGCGGTGGAGCCGGGGTGAACCTGTGGGGATGACGGCGAAGGGGAAGTCGTGCGGCCGGACGGTGACGTGGCCGGGGCGGACACTTCGGATGGTGCGCCGGGAAACGCGTCCGCGATCTGCTCGGTCAGCACGCGGAGCGCGTAAACGCCTGCGGCCACGCCGATTACGGTAGGTATCGCGGCGAGAAAACCGTAGCGCTCGGCCGCGAGGAAGGCGGCGACCAAGCCGAAGAAGACGAGCAGCGTGGAGCCTGTCGCGCGATCGACGCGTTCGAGTGCGCCCGCGAGACCCGCGACGAGAACCGCGGCAATCCCCATGCAGACGAAAAGCACCGTCTTGTCGGCCGTACCGAACGTGCTGATCGCCCATCCGCGCAGTCCGTCGGGGGTGTGGTCGACCACGGTCGAGCCGAGCACATACATCGGCGCGCTCTCCGACCTGATGAACGCCGCGACAAGCTCCGCCACGCCGAGCGCCAACCCGGCGGACAGTATCCCGGCAGCCACCCGCCACCGCAGTACGGCCATGCCGCGAGCCTACTGCGCCCACCCCGCCCGCGCCCGACCCGAAGTCCACCGACCACCATTTCGCTCGCGTCGACCGGGCGGGCCCGCCAGCCCCGCTTACTCCTTGTGCTTGCGGTAGTAGCGCGCCACGCGGACGCGGTTGCCGCAACGGTCGGGGGAGCACCAGCGGCGTTTGGGGTGAGCGGGGAGGAAGAGGAGTACGCAGTCGTCGGCTTCGCAGCGCTCGAGTTCGGTGAGGGCGGAGTCGGTGAGGAGGTCGGCCGCGGCTTCGGCGAGGACCGCTGACAGGCGCTCGGCGGAGGCGGCGTCCCGGTGGGGGGTAGCGACGATCGCGGCGCCGTCCCAGTGCAAGCGGCGGACGGCTGGGGCGGCGGACTGGGCGGCGGTGAGGGCGCGCAGTGCGTCGGCGGGCGGGCGGACACCATGCAGGAGCGCGTCGAGAGCGGCCGCGACGTGGTCGCGTACCTCGTGAATACGCTGCGAAACGCGAAAGGCGCTGTCCGCGAGACGAACCCGCGAACAGCGCCCTTCGGCGATCAGCCGATCAGCTGTAGATCTTCTCCACTTCGGAGGCGTACTGCTTCATCACGACGGCGCGCTTGAGCGACATCTTCGGGGTGAGCTCGCCACCCTCCTGGGTCCAGTCGACCGCGAGGATGCGGATCTTCTTGATCTGCTCGGCGTGCGAGACCTTCTTGTTGGTCTCGGCGATCGCGGCGTCGATTTCGGCGACCAGCTCGGCGTTCTCGATGAGCTTCTCGATCGCGGTGTCGGCGGGCAGCCCGTGCCTTTCCTTCCAGCCGGGCAGCGCCTCCGGGTCGAGGGTGATCAGCGCGCCGATGAACGGCTGGCCGTCGCCGACCACCATCACCTGGCTGATCAGCGGATGCGCCCGCAGCGAGTCCTCGAGCAGCGCGGGGGAGACGTTCTTGCCGCCCGCGGTGACGATGATTTCCTTCTTGCGGCCGGTGATGGTCACGAAGCCGTCGGCGTCGATGGCGCCGAGGTCACCGGTCTTGAACCAGCCGTCCTCGAAGGCTTCCTCGGAGGCCTCGGCGTTGCCCCAGTAGCCGCCGAACACCACGGAGCCGCGCAGCAGCAGCTCGCCGTCCTCGGCGATCTTCGCCGCGTGACCCTCGACCGGACGGCCGACGGAGCCGACCCGGATGTGCTCGGGGGTGTTCACGGTGATGGCGGCCGTGGTCTCGGTGAGGCCGTAGCCCTCGTAGATGGTCACGCCGACGCCGCGGAAGAAGTGGCCGAGGCGCGCGCCCAGCGGGCCGCCGCCGGAGACAGCCGCCTCGCACTGCCCGCCGAGGGCCGCGCGCAGCTTGCTGTAGACCAGCTTGTCGAACACCGCGTGCTTGAGCTTGAGCACGAGGCCAGGGCCGCCGTTGTCCAGCGCTTCGCTGTAGGCGATGGCGGTGTCCGCGGCGGCGTCGAAGATCTTGCCCTTGCCGCCGTCGTGCGCCTTCTGCTTGGAGGCGTTGAACACCTTCTCGAACACGCGCGGCACCGAGAGGATGAAGTGCGGCCGGTAGCTGCCGAACTGGTCGACCAGGGTGGACCAGTCGGAGGTGTGCGCGACGATCACCTTGGCGTCGAAGGCCGTCAGCGCCACCGCGCGCGCGAACACGTGCGCGAGCGGCAGGAACATCAGGGTCTTCCTGCCCTCGATGATGTACTGCTTCAGCGCGATCCGGTCGGACTTGGACTCCGCGTAGAGGTTCGCGTGGGTGAGCATGACGCCCTTGGGGCGGCCCGTGGTGCCCGAGGTGTAGATCAGGGTGGCGGGCGAGGCCGCGCCGACCTGCGCGCGGCGGTCGTGCACGGCTTGGTCGTCCAGCTCGGCGCCGCGGGCGATCAGCTCGTCGACGGCGCCCTTCTCGATCTGCAGGGTTTCCTTCAGATCGGGCAGCGAGCCCGCCTCGATCTCGTCGATGGTGGCGCGGTGCTTGTCGTTGTCGACGAGAAGCAGCTTGGTCGCCGAGTCCTGCAGGATCCACTTGGCCTGCTCGGCGGCGGAGCTGTCGTAGATCGCGACGGTGCAGCCGCCCGCGGCCCAGATGGCGAAGTCGAGTACGGCCCACTCGTAACGCGTGGGGGCCATGATGGCGACGCGGTCGCCGAGTTCGATGCCGGAGGCGATGATGCCCTTGGCCACGCCGGTGACAGTTTTGGCGAACTCCGCCGCCGTGACGTCGCGCCACCCGCCGCTGCCATTCAGCACGTTGAACAGCACCGCGTTCGGCGACTGCTCGGCGTGGCGGAAGACGTTGTCGGAATTGTTCGCGTCATCCGGAATGGTGTAGGAAGCCGGGACTTCGAACTCTCGCATCAGTGCCCTTCCACGTGGGTTTACTCGCCAGTAATCTACGACACCTTGTGCCGGGCTGTGTCATCGACCACCGAAAATCTCGCTGCTCGGTAATCGGTCGACACTTCCAGGACTCCTTTTGTCGTCTTATCCTAGGTCGCTGGCCGACACCGGTTGGACGGCATCGCGCAGGAAATCGGATAGTTCGCGCAGCGCGACGGCGGCGGGCCGGAACAGCCCGGCCTGCAGTTGCGCGACGTGCCATAGCCCGCGGCTCTCGGTGAACCGCACGTGCACGCCCGCGCCGCGCAGCGCCGCGACCAGCGCGACGCACTGCGCGTGCAGCAGCTCGCTGACGTCGACCTGCACGTAGGTCGGCGGCAGCCCGTGCAGCACTCCGCGCAGCGGCGCGTAGCGGGGATCGTTCCCGTCGCCGTCGCCGAGGTAGGCGGCGGCGCAGGCGCGCGACCACGCCTTGTTGATCACCGTGTCGCCGTCGCGATCGGGGATCTCGTTGGGATCGGTCCACGGCGCGATCAGGCCGAGCGCGGCGGGTGTCATCCCGTGCTCGGCGATCAGCCGCTGCGCGGTGGCCATGCTCAAGCCGCCGCCCGCCGAATCGCCCGCGAGGGCGATCTGATCGGGCCGGAAATTCTTCTCCGACACCAGCTCCAGGAACGCGGCGACCGCGTCGTCCAGGCCCGTGGGGAACGGGTGTTCCGGCGCCATCCGGTAGTCGATGACGTACACCGCGCTTCCGGTGTCGCGGGCCAGCCGCGCCGCCAGCGAGCGATGGGTGGCCATCGAGCCGACCGCGTAACCACCGCCGTGCAGGTAGAGCACGGCGGTGGTCGGGCTGGTCGAGTCGGCGATGTGCAGTTCGGCCGGACGAGCGCCGAGCCGCGTCTTGCGCACCGTGACGCCCGAGGGCATCAATTGCAGTGGCGCACCGAGATCCATCAGCGTGCGCTGCACCGTGAACGGCAGCCGAGCGTTCAGCATCATCCGGAAGACCGGCTTCAGCAGCACGCGGCCGACGGGCAGCGGAATGTCGAACTCTCGCATGGTCGTCAGGGCAGGAAGGGCCGGTTCACCGCGGCGGCGATGCGCTGGTAGCCGGAGGCCGTGACGCGCACGAACATATCGAGCAGCTTCGCCTCCCAGCCGATCAGCACTCGGCCGTGGCCCTTGCGCACGCCCTCGGTGATGGTCTGCGCGGCCATCGCCGGGGTGTGGATGGCCAGCTTCTTGTCGAACATGGACGCGGCGTTCTTGCTGTCGATGCCCTCGGCGTAGGTGGCGTTGCGGGCCACGGCGGTCTTGATGCCGCCCGGGTGCACGCAGGTCACCCGCACCGGATGCTTGGCGACGAGCATCTCCTGGCGTAGCGACTCGGTGAAGCCGCGCACCGCGAATTTGGCCGAGTTGTAAGCGCTTTGGCCCGGCACGGCGATCAGGCCGAACAGGCTGGACACGTTGATCACGTGCCCGTCGCCGGACTCGATGAGCATCGGCAGGAACGCCTTTGTTCCGTTGACGACACCCCAGAAGTCGACGTCCATGATCCGCTCGATGTCCTTGAACTCCGAGCGGAGGACCTCGCCGTGGAAGGCGATGCCCGCGTTGTTGTAGACCTGGTGCACCACGCCGAAGTGCTCCTGCACGGCGTCGGCATAGAGCAGCACCGCCTCGCGCTCGGCCACGTTGAGCCGATCCGACTTGACCTTGGCTCCGAGTTGTTCGCAGCGGCGAACGGTCTCGGCGAGGCCGTCGGTGTCGATGTCGGAGAGCGCGAGCTTGGCGCCGCGCTTGGCCAGGTTCTCGGCCAGCGCGCGGCCGATGCCGGAGCCGGCTCCGGTGATGACACAGACCTTGTTCTGGAAGTAAGCATCGTTGCTCACTGGTTTCACACTGCTTTCAGATCGGCGGGCGCGGTTGTCGTCGCGTAGGCCGAGACATCGAAATGCCTTGTCAGCCTACGGAATTGGAAGGTGAAGTCGGGCCACAGCGTCGTATTGTTGCCGTGCTTGTCCAGGTACCAGCTCGCGCAGCCGCCGGTGTTCCACACCGTCTTGCTCAGCTTGGCCTGCAGGTCCTTGTTGTAGGCGTCCTGCACTTCGCGGCGCACTTCGACGGTGCGCAGACCCAGGCGATCGACGGTGGCGAGCGCGTCGGCGATGTAGTTGATCTGGGATTCGATCATGTACACCATCGAGGTGTGGCCGAGGCCGACGTTCGGGCCGAGCAGGAAGAACATGTTGGGGAAGTTGGCGATCGTCGAGCCCTTGTAGCCCTGCTGGCCGATCTCGTCGAAGACCTCGCTCAGCGTCCGGCCGTCCTTGCCGGTGATGGTCTCGTAGGTCGGCGAGTCGGTGACGTGGAAGCCGGTGGCCACGATCAGCGCGTCGATCTCGCGCTCGGTGCCGTCCTTGGTGACGATCGAGCCCGCGCGGACCTCGCGGATGCCGTCGGTGACCACGTCGACGTTGTCGCGGCTCAGCGCGGGGTAGTACTCGTTGGAGATCAGCATCCGCTTGCAGCCGATGCGGAAGTCCGGCGTGACCTTCTTGCGCAGCTCGGGGTCACGGATCTCGTACTGCAACTTGGCTTTCGCGAGCAGTTGGAAGCCCTGCATCAGCGCGGGGAATTTGGCGAGGCCGACGACCTGGGTCTCGCGGGCGGCGTAGATGGCCGCGCGGGAGAGTCGCTGCACGCCGGGCAGATACTTGAACGCCAGCCGCTCGGCCTTCAGGTACGGCCGGTCCATGCGGGGCAGCAGCCACGGCGCGGTCCGCTGGTAGACGTCCAGCGAGGCGACCCGCGGCGCGATCGAGGGCACGATCTGGATCGCCGAGGCGCCGGTGCCGATGATCGCGACCCGCTTGCCGGTCAGGTCGGCGTCGTGGTTCCAGCGGGCCGAGTGGAAGATCTCGCCCTCGAAGGTGTTGATGCCCTTGATGTCGGGCAGGTTCGGCTCACAGAGCGCGCCGACCGCGGAGACGACGGTGTCGGCGGTGAAATCGCCTTTGCTGGAGGTGATTTCCCACTGCGCGGTGTTGTCGTTCCAGCGGGCGCCGGTCACGTCGCAGTCGAAGATGTGCTTGTCGAGGACGCTGTGCTTCTTCGCGACGCCCTGGATGTAGGACTGGATCTCGCCCTGCCGGGAGAACGAGCGCGACCAATTCGGATTGAGTGCGAAGGAATACGAGTACAGGTGCGAGGGGACGTCGCACGCGGCGCCGGGGTAGGTGTTGTCCCGCCAGGTGCCGCCCACATCGCTGCCGCGCTCCAGGACCAGGTAATCGTTGCGGCCCTGCTGGCTCAGCCGGATGGCGAGACCCAGACCGGCGAAACCGCTGCCGATGATGATCGTCTTGGCGTGGCGGACGGACCGGTCGCCGACAGCTTTGTCTGTAACCTTGCGACTCATGTAAGTGAGACTACGAGCTTATTGAGCGTGAGTCAACAGTAATTGAATTCCGTTCAGTAGCATGAGTCCGTGAGCAAGAGCCACGGCGAGAACGGCAAGCGGACCCGGCTGAGTCCGGACGAACGCCGTCAACAGCTGCTCGCGCTGGGCGCCACGATGCTCGGCGAGCGCACCATCGAGGAACTCTCGGTCAGCGAGATCGCGGCCCAGGCGGGGATCTCGCGCGGTCTGCTGTTCCACTATTTCCCCACCAAGCAGGACTTTCAGCGCGAGGTCGTCCGGCACGCGAACGCCGAACTGCTCGAGCGGGTGGCGCCGGACCGGTCGCTGAGCATCTTCGACATGCTGCGCGATTCGATCGAGCGCTACGTCGACTACGTCAGCGAGAACCGCACGTCCTACCTCGCGCTGTTGCGCGGCCCGACCAGCGTCAGCCCCGACCTGGTCCCGCTGGTCGACCAGACCCGTGACGCCATCATCGGCATCATCCTCGCCGAGGCGCCGACCCCCATCGACCCCGCCGACCACCCGCGCCTGATGCTCGGCATGCGCGGATGGATCGCGTTCGTCGAGGAAACCACCCTCACCTGGTTGCGCACGGAGCCGATCAGCCGCGAGGAACTCGTCGAACTCCTGGTGGAATCGCTGCTGACCTTGGCGCTCGCGTTGAGCCCGGAGCTGGCCTCCGCGCTCCGAGGCTGAGCGGACTCGGGTTCGCCACGCTGCGCTACTGGTGTGCTCGAGGAGCCGAACCGGTCGCTGGCGCGTGCGATCGGGCTAAGTCGGGCGCTCGCGGTTCTCCCGGGCAGCGATTTCGTCGTCGGTGAGGAAGGGGTTGTGGTCCATGGCCGCGAGCTGATCGAACGCTGAACGCTGGTGAGCCGGATCGACGTCGTGCGCTGGGTGATCGTCGGGTCGATCGGCCCACATCTCGCGCACGATCGCTTCGATATCCCAGGTCGGTCGCCAGCCGAGTTCCCCTGCGGCGCGGGAGTTGTCGGCGATCAAGGTGGGAGGTTCCTGGGCGGCGGGGTGGTGGTCGACCGGGATGGGGCGGCCGGTCAGGCGGGAGGTGAGGTCGATCAGGTCGTTGATGCTGGTGCCGGTTCCGCTGCCGATGTTGTAGCGGTGGCAGGCGCCCGGGGCGGGGAGGTGGGCGAGGGCGGCGGTGAAGGCGCGGGCGGCGTCCTCGATGTGCAGGTAGTCGCGGGTCGCGGTGCCGTCGCCGTTGACCGGGAGGCGGGCGCCGGTCCCGGCCGCGACGGCTCGCAGGCGGGGAAGCAGGCGGGTGGGGTCGGTGTCGGCGCCGCCGACGAGGTTGGACATGCGCAGGACTATCGCGGCGAGGCGGCCGGTCGCGGCCTGGGCGGCGATGGCGGATTCGGCCGCCTGCTTGCTCGCGGCGTACGGGTGGGGCGGTGCGTCGGGGAGGTCTTCGGTCATCGGCTGGATATCGGTGGCGTAGATCGCGACGGTCGACGCGAACACCAGTTTCTCGACGCCCGCCCGTGCCATCGCGTCGAGCAGCGCCACGGTGCCGCCGACGTTGACTTGGAAGTACGGCAGCGGGTCGGCGACCGATTCCCTGGCGCGGGTGAGTCCGGCCAGGTGACAGACGGCATCGACATCCCGCACGGCCGCCGTAAGCCATTCCGGCTCACGAAGATCGGCGAACCGGATCGGCAATCCCTTTGGGAGACGGTCTTGTTCGCGATGCACCAGTCCGACGACCTGGTGTCCGTCGCGTGGCAACCGCCCGGCGACGGCGCTGCCGAGGTAGCCGTTGGCGCCCGTGACGAGGATTCGCATTCAGACGAGGAACGGGGCGAGTTGTGGCACCGCCTCGACCGGATGCTCGGCCTGGATCTCCTCGTCGATCGAGCGGAACTCCCAACCCTGTTGGGTACGAACGAGTTTACCCGCGAGGAAGCCGGTGTGCGCGTGCAGCTTGCTGAGGTTGTAGCGGGCGATCTCGGTCTCGGTCATGCCGTCGATCACCCGGCAGTAGGCGTTGTCGATCTGCTCGAAGGTCTGGCCGGTGTAGCAGGTCACCAGGAGGATCACGGTGTTCACCTGCGGCGCGATCCTGGTCAGGTCCATCGTGATCAGCTCGTCGTCGCCGTCCCCCTCGCCGTTCGTGCTGTCGCCGAGGTGGCGGACCGACCCGTCCTGCGACATCAGCTGCTCGTGATACACCACATCGAGGATCGCGTCGTTCGCGAACAGCAATGCCGCCGCGTTCAAATCGATCTCCGCCGGTTTGCCGGGCAGCCACCGCCGCTTGGCCGCCGCGTCCCAGCCGATACCCATCGTCACGAGGGCCAGGGAACCCCCACCCGCATCGGGAACCACGCTCCACCAATCCCTTCCGTCACGCGACGCGCGCAACGCCCCCACCCTATGAGCCGCGACCCCGTCCCGTCGGCACATCCACCCGCGTCGCCCCGCAATTTCCTATCGAGCCGAGAGAAACGATTCCCGCACCCCCGCCAGCGAAGCCGCGCCCAGCACCCGGAAACGGCGAACGCCGGGCCGAAACCAACTGGGAACCAGTGGTTTCGCGCCCGGCGTTCGAGGCAGCTGGGGGTCAGCTGGTGGGCAGGAACGCCTCCGCGACGATCTCCGCCTGCTCGACGGCGTGCACCTTCGACGAACCCGAGGACGGGGCCGACATGGCGCGGCGGGAGATGCGACGGAGTTTGCCGAGGCGCTCGGGGAGCAGCTCGGGGAGGTTGAGGCCGAAGAAGGGCCAGGCGCCCTGGTTGGCCGGTTCCTCCTGCACCCACGCGATGTCGGTCGCGTTCGGGTACCCCTCGAGGGCTTCGTTCAGGCGGAACTTGGGCAGCGGGTAGAGCTGCTCGATCCGCACGATGGCGATGTCCTCGCGCTTCTGCTTGGTCTTCTCGGCGACCAGCTCGTAGTAGAGCTTGCCGCTGGTCATCAGCACGCGCTTCACCTTGCCGCGGTCGCCGATGCCCTGCTCGTAGGTGGGCTCGTCGAACACGGAGTGGAACTTGGACTCGGTGAAGTCCTTGAGATCCGACACCACGGCCTTGTTGCGCAGCATCGACTTCGGGGTGAAGACGATCAGCGGACGACGGATGCCGTCGTGCGCGTGGCGGCGCAGCAGGTGGAAGTAGTTCGCCGGGGTGGACGGCACCGCGACGGTCATCGAGCCCTCGGCGCACAACTGCAGGAAGCGCTCGATGCGGCCGGAGGTGTGGTCCGGACCCTGACCCTCGTGGCCGTGCGGCAGCAGCAGCACCACGTCGGAGAGCTGGCCCCACTTGGCCTCGCCGGAGGAGATGAACTCGTCGATGATGGACTGCGCGCCGTTGACGAAGTCACCGAACTGCGCCTCCCAGAGCACCAACGCGTTCGGGTTGCCCAGCGAGTAGCCGTATTCGAAACCGACGGCGGCGAATTCGCTCAGCGCCGAGTCGTGCACCGCGAACCAACCCGGGTTCTCGCTGCCGATGTTGTGCAGCGGGGTGTACTCGTCGGCGGTCTTGCGGTCGATGATCACCGCGTGCCGCTGGGTGAAGGTGCCGCGGCGGGAGTCCTGACCGGTCAGGCGCACGGCGCGGCCCTCGTCGATCAGCGTGCCGAAGGCCATCAGCTCGGCGAAGGCCCAGTCGACCTTGCCCTCGTAGGCCATCTCGCGGCGCTTCTCCAGCACCGGCTTGACGCGCGGGTGCACGTTGAAGCCGTCGGGCACGTTGAGGAAGGCGTCGCCGATGCGCTGCAGCACGGCCTTGTCGACCGCGGTCTGCACGGTCGCGGGCACCTTCTGGTCGTCCTCGACCGACTCGCTCGGCCCCGGCGGGAACTTCTCCAGTTCGCGGACCTCGTTGAACACGCGCTCCAGCTGGCCCTGGTAGTCGCGCAGCGCGTCCTCGGCCTCTTTCATGGAGATGTCGCCACGGCCGATCAGGCTCTCGGTGTAGCTCTTGCGCACCGAGCGCTTGGTGTCGATGACGTCGTACATGTACGGCTGGGTCATCGACGGGTCGTCGCCCTCGTTGTGGCCGCGACGGCGGTAGCAGATCAGGTCGATGACCACGTCCTTGCGGAACTTCTGGCGGAAGTCGACCGCGAGACGCGCCACCCAGTCGCAAGCCTCCGGGTCGTCGCCGTTCACGTGGAAGATCGGCGCGCCGATGAACTTGGCGATGTCGGTGGAGTACTCGGTGGAGCGGCTGTTCTCCGGTGCCGTGGTGAAGCCGATCTGGTTGTTCACCACGATGTGGATCGTGCCGCCGACCCGGTAGCCGCGCAGACCCGAGAGGTTCAGCGTCTCGGCGACCACGCCCTGGCCCGCGAACGCGGCGTCACCGTGCAGCATCAGCGGCATGACGGAGAAGCCCTCGGGGCCGTCGCCCTTGTCCAGCAGGTCCTGCTTGGCGCGGACCAGACCCTCGAGCACCGGGTCGACCGCCTCCAGATGCGAGGGGTTGGCGGTCAGCGAGACCTCGATCTCGTTGTCGCCGAACATCTGCAGGTAGGTGCCGCGCGCGCCGAGGTGGTACTTCACGTCACCGGAGCCGTGCGTGGCCGCCGGGTTCATGTTGCCCTCGAACTCGGTGAAGATCTTCGAGTACGGCTTGCCGACGATGTTGGCGAGCACGTTCAGGCGGCCGCGGTGCGGCATGCCGATGACGACCTCGTCGAGCGAGTGCTCGGCGCACTGGTCGATGGTGGCGTCCATCATCGGGATGACCGCCTCGGCGCCCTCCAGCGAGAAGCGCTTCTGGCCGACGTACTTGGTCTGCAGGAAGGTCTCGAAGGCCTCGGCCGCGTTCAGCCGGTTCAGGATGTACTTCTGCTGGGCGACGGTCGGCTTGACGTGCTTCTGCTCGACGCGCTCCTGGATCCACTGCAGCTGGTCGGTCTCCAGGATGTGCATGTACTCCACGCCGACGTGGCGGCAGTACGCGTCGCGCAGCACCGAGAGCACGTCGCGCAGCTTCATCCGCTCCTGACCGTGGAAGCCTGCGACGTTGAACTCGCGGTCCAGGTCCCACAGGGTGAGGCCGTGCTGGGTGACGTCCAGGTCCGGGTGGCTGCGGAACTTGTCCTTGATCAGGCGCAGCGGGTCGGTGTCGGCCATCAGGTGGCCGCGGTTGCGGTAGGCGGCGATCAGCTCGAGCACGCGCGAGCTCTTGTCGACGCCGCGCTCCTTCATGTCCTTGCGCCAGCGCACCGGCTCGTACGGCACGCCGAGGCCGTGGAAGATCTCGTCGTAGAACTCGTCGGAGATCAGCAGCTGGTGGATGGTGCGCAGGAAATCACCGGACTCCGCGCCCTGGATGATGCGGTGGTCGTAGGTGGAGGTCAGCGTCATCAGTTTGCCGACGCCCAGGTCCGCGATGCGCTCGTCGCTCATGCCCTGGAACTCGGCCGGGTACTCCATGGCGCCCGCGCCGATGATCGCGCCCTGACCGTTCATCAGGCGGGGCACCGAGTGCACGGTGCCGATGGTGCCCGGGTTGGTCAGCGAGATGGTGACGCCGGAGAAGTCCTCGGCGGTCAGCTTGCCGTCGCGGGCGCGCCGGACGATGTCCTCGTAGGCGGTGTGGAACTGACCGAAGGTCATTTCCTCGGTGCCCTTGATGGCCGCCACGACCAGCGAGCGGTTGCCGTCCTTGCCGGGGAGGTCGATGGCGAGGCCGAGGTTGGTGTGCGCGGGGGTGACCGCGTTCGGCTTGCCGTCGATCTCGGCGAAGTGCCGGTTCATGTTCGGGAACGACTTCACCGCCTGCACGATGGCGTAGCCGAGCAGGTGGGTGAAGGAGATCTTGCCGCCGCGCGTGCGAGCGAGGTGGTTGTTGATGACCAGACGGTTGTCGATCATCAGCTTGGCCGGAATGGCGCGGACCGAGGTCGCGGTCGGGATGGCCAGCGACGCCGACATGTTCTTCGCGACGGCGGCCGCGGCGCCGCGTAGCACCTTCGCCTCGTCGGCGGCCTCGGTGGGCTTCGGCCCGCCGGAGGTCGGCGCGGCGTTGGAGATCGGCGCCGGGGTGGTCTGGGGGGCGCGCGCGGCGGTGGCCTTCGCGGCGGGCGCGGGCTTGGCGGCGGGAGCCGGAGCGGGCGCGGGCTTGGCGGCGGCCGGAGCGGGCTTCGCGGCCGGGGCGGGCGCCGGGGCGGAGTTCTTGGTCGGCGCGGCGGTCTGGGTGGGCGCAGCGGTCTGGGTCGGCGCAGTGTTCTGAGTCGGCGCAGTGGGCTGCGAGTTCGTGGCGTCGCCGCTCGCTTCGGGGGTGTAGTCGGCCAGGAACTCGTGCCAACTCTCATCGACGGATGATGGATCTTGCTTGTACTTCTGATACATCTCGTCGACTAGCCACTGGTTCTGTCCGAACTGGGAAGTTGAGCTGCTCACAGCAGGTGTTCGCCTCATTTCGTTCTTCGCGCTGCGACGTTTGTGACGTGCCCGGCATGGGGATCAGCGGATGCGCGCCGATGGACCCTCTGTCGAGGATATGCCCAGCGGCAAATCGACGAAGCTACCCACCACCGGACAGACCCAAACTCTTCTGTGCAGACTCGTCCGGGTCCGAGAATATTCCTCCCGTTTCGCGGGCCGCCGCCCAGAGGCGGGTATAGGTTCCGCCCGCCGCGACCAGGTCGGCGTGCGTCCCGAATTCCGTGATCCGGCCCCGCTCGACGACCGCGATCCGATCGGCTCGCGCGGCCGTGCCGAGCCGGTGCGCGACGACGACCGTGGTGCGCCCTCGGGCCAGCGATCTGCTCGCTACCAGCACCGACGACTCGGTTTCCGGATCGAGCGTCGCTGTGGCCTCGTCCAGCAGCAACAGGTCCGGACGGACCAGTTCGGCCCGGGCGAGGGCGATCAACTGACGTTGTCCGGCCGACAGTCCGCGCCCGCGTTCGCCGACCGGTTGCCGCAGTCCGAGGGGTAGCGCCGCGATCATGTCGGTCGCACCGACCGCTGCCGCCGCGTCGCGGATCTGTTCCGGGGTTGCGGATGGTTGTCCGAATGCAATGTTGCTGGCGACGTCGCCGGTGAAGAGGTGAGCTTCTTGGGGGACGATGCCGAGCCGGGAACGGTAATCGGCGAGGCGGTAATCGCGGATGTCGACGTCGTCGACGACGATCGCGCCGGTGCTTGTCGCTGTGCCGGACGCGTCCGCGTCGGACTTCGCGCGGACGGTCCCGGCATCGCGTTGTTCGGTGTCCGCCTCGTCGGTGACAGCGGCGACGCCGGACGACCGCGGCAGGTCGTAGAGGCGGGCGAGCAGCTTGACGATCGTCGATTTGCCCGCGCCCGTCGGCCCGACCAGCGCCAGCGTGGACCCGGCCGGAATGCGCAGCTCGACATCGTCCAGTGCCGGAGTCTCGGTTCCGGGATAGCGGAAACGCACGTGATCGAGCGCCACCTCGCCGCGCAGACCGTCGGCGATCGCCACCGCGTCCGGCGGATCCGCGGCGATCGAGGACGGCGTGCGCAGCAGCTCGCCGATGCGGCGCAGCCCGACCCTGGCCTGCTGGTAGCCGTCGAAGACTTGAGACAGCTGCAGGATCGGACCGAACAGCAGCTGGAGATACAGCACGAAAGCGACCAGCGTGCCCGCGCTGGTCGCGCCGACAGCGACCTCGCGTGCGCCGACGAACACCACCGCGGCCAGCGCCAGGTCGGCCCAGGCGATGACGAAGGCGAAGTACAGCGCGATCGCCCGCTGCGCCCGCATCCTGGAGTTGCGGTAGCGCTCGGAGTATTCGGCGAACCGCCGCGCCGCGCGCGGTTCGTGCCGGTTGGCCTGCACCGCGCGCAGGCCGGTGACGTTTTCCTGGAAATCGGCGTTCACCGTCGACACGCGTTCCCGCGACACCGTGTAGGCGGTCGAGGAGAAGCGCCGGAAGATCACCGTCGCCACGATCAGCGGCGGCAGGGCGAGCAGCGCGACCACGGCCAGGGAGAGATCGATGACCAGCAGCGCCACCGCGATGCCGAGCAGGGTGAGCACGCCGATGAGGGTGGTCGCCACGCCGGTCTGCAGGAAGCTCGACAGCGCGTCGACGTCGGTGGTCATCCTGGTCATGATGCGGCCGGACAGTTCCCGCTCGTAGTAGTCCAGCCCGAGTCGTTGCAGATGCGCGTAACTGCGCACGCGCAGGCCGTAGAGGACGCGTTCGCCGGTGCGCGCGGTGAGCACGATGGTCGCCGCGCCGACCGCGAAGCCCGCCGCGACCAGCCCGCCGCCGAGCACCGCCGCCAGCACGAGCGCGTCGGATTGTCCGGCGCTGACACCCGTATCGATGGCGTAGCGCACCAGCGCCGGGAAGGCCACGCCGACGAGCGCGTCGAGCGCGAGCAGGCTCACCACCGTCAGCACCAGCCAGCGCACCGGGCGCATCAGCCGCGTCAAGCGGAAGCCTGGGTCGGGTTCGCGCAGCGCGCGGTCGTCGAGGCCGGGTTCCTCGGTGGCGGGCGGGAGTTCCTCGATGGTCCGGCGCAGTTCGGGTGTCTCGGCAAGGTCCGCGGCCGCCGCGCCGAAGCCGCCCGCCCGCCCGGTGGCGCGCGGTGTTCTCGCCGGCTCCTCGGATTCGATCGTCGCGGGCGTCGGCCGGTGAGCGGGCGCGGGCAGGCGGATGACCCGGTCGGCGTGGGCGAGCGTCGACTCGCGGTGCGCCAGGATGATCGTGGTGCGGCCGCCGCGGTCGGGCAGGGTGTCGAAGATGGCGGCCTCGGTGACCGCGTCCACGGCGGAGGTGGCGTCGTCCAGCACCAGGATGCGCGGGCGGGCCAGCAGCACCCTGGCCAGCGCGATGCGCTGCCGCTGGCCGCCGGAGAGGGTGAGCCCGCGCTCGCCGACGACGGTGTCGTATCCGTCGGGCAGTTCGCCGATGAAGTCGTCGGCGGCGGCCAGCTTGGCGGCCTGCCTGATCTCCGCGTCGGTGGCGCTCGGTCTGCCGAGGGCGATGTTCGCGGCGATGGTGTCGGAGAACAGGAACGGATCGTCGAACACCACGCCGACGGCGGCGCGCAGGTCGGCGGCGGCCACGTCGGCGATGTCGACCGGTTTCCCGGCGTCGGGGCTGTCGCCGAAGAGCCGGATGTGCCCGGCGTCGGGCGCGTAGAAGCGCGGCAGCAGCAGCGAGAGCGTCGTCTTGCCCGACCCGGCGGGTCCGATGATCGCGACCGTCTCGCCGGGGCGCACGGTGAGGTCGAGATCGCGCAGGATCGGCAGGTCCGGATCGAATCCGAAAGTTAGCGAATCCATCTCGATCCCGAGCGGGCCGTCAGGCAGCGCGGCGGGTACGGGCGGATCGGCGATCACCGGCGCGGAGTCGATGACCTGGAAGACGCGCTCGGCGGCGGCGCGGGTCAGCTGCGCCAGGATCACCACCGAGGACATGGCGCGGGTCGCCGAGGTCATGGTCGCCACGTAGGCGGCGAAGGCGAGGAAGGTGCCGAGCCCGATGGAGCCGTGCAGCGCCAGCCAGCCCCCGAACGCGATCACCCCGACAAGTCCGGCCTGCGGTATCGCCGCGACCACCGGCGCGAAGCGGGCGTCCACCCGGGCCGCGCGCATGCGTTCGGCGTAGAGTTTGCGCCCGTGCCCTTCCAGCACGTCGACCATCCGGGCCTCCTGCCCGAAGCCCTTCACCACCCGAACGCCGGTGACCGTCTCCTCGACGTGCTGGGCCAGATCGGCGGCCCGCTGCTGGGCCGACCAGGTCGCCGCGAAAAGGCGCGGGCGCATCCGATAGACCACGGCGGCGATGCCGGGCACCACCAGCAGCGCGACCATCGCCAGCGGCGGCGAGAGCCACAGCATCACCCCGGCCGCGAGCAAGAACTGCAACAGCGCCATCCCGGAGAGCGGCACCATCGCCAGCAGGCCCTGCACCAGCTGCAGATCCGTGATCGAACGGGAGACCACCTGACCGGTACGCAGCGCGTCCTGACCCGCGCCGTCCAGTCGCTGCAGCGATCCGAGCAACCGCACCCGAAGGCCGTGCTGGACGTCGAGCGAGAGACGGCCCGCGAGCAGTCGCCTGCCGAACGCCGCGGCGAACCGCCCGGCGGCGAGCAGCGCGAGCAGTGCCGCGATCACGCCGATCACCTCGGTGTCGCCGACACCGGCCGCGTCGACCGCGCGCTTGGTGAGCAGCGGCGCGGCCACCTCCACCAGCGCGCCCGCCAGGACCGCCGCCGCGACACCCGCGATGGTGCCGGGATGCGACCGGCTCTCGGCCCACAGCCGACGTATCCAGCCCCGCCCCGCCGTGCTCTGCTCAGTCAATTGCGCTGTTCACCGTCCTGTTCTCGAACTCCCCCGGACGCCTGCGTGTGCAGGCGGTACTTCTTACGAAGGTAACGACGCGCGGCGACACACCGCTTGTTCCCGGAGTCTGCCCACCGGTCTTGGCGTGTCCTCGAGCGCGGATCTAATCTCGCCGCTATGACATCGCAGGGGGATTTCACACGACGCTTTCACCAGCTCAGGCACGACGTCGATGACGTCTACGAACAGGTCGGCGAACTGCAACGCCAGGTACACGAGGGATTCCGCAAGGTCGACGAGCGCTTCGGCAAGATCGATTCGCGGCTCGACGGGATGGATTCGCGGTTCGATGGGATCGATTCGCGGCTGGACGGGATGGATTCGCGGTTCGATGGGATCGATTCGCGGCTGGACGGGATGGATTCGCGGCTCGACGGGATCGATACACGGCTGGACGCGATGGACGCTCGGTTCGACGGGATGGACGCTCGGTTCGACGGGATGGACACGCGGTTCGACGGGATGAATACGCGGCTGAACCAGATCGAGCACGGCGTCGGGGAGGTGCTCCGGATGCTGCGGGGCGGGCGCGGGATCGCGCCCTCGGGTGACGGTCGCGGCTCACATATCGCGGCCGCGCAGCTGCCACCAGCCCGCGCCGGCGATTCCGATCGTCCACAGCAGTAGGACGACGAAGGCGGCCGGGGTCGGCGCGAGGATGTCGCTGTCGGGGAAGGAGCCGACCGCCACGGTGGCGACGGTCGCCGACCCCGGCAGCAGGGTGACCACGCCGCCGAGCCCGATCCCATTGGCCACCAACCAGACCAGCGGCTCGAAGACGAGCAGCCAGCCGAGGATCAGCGCGACCGCACCGGTCGATTGGCGCAGCAGCAGCCCGAGTCCGGCGCCGAGCAGCGACCAGCAGACCGCGGCGAGCAGGCCGGTGCCGAACACCGTCAGCAATCGGGTGCCGAATTCGAACTTGCCCCGGCCGAACGCCAGCAGGCAGGCGAACGCGCACACCTCGACCAGCACCGTGACCGCCAGCGTGTACGCGCCGGTGACCAGCAGCTTGGCCGCCGCGAGCCGATCGCGATCCGCGGTGAACAGCGAGGTCACCGGCATGGTCCGATAGCGGAACTCACCGCCCGCCCCCGCGGCGCCGAACACGGCGGCGGCCAGGATCGTCGCGGCCAGCGCCAGATACAGCCCGATGGTCGCGGTCCCGGTGGCCAGCGCGGACTTCGGGTCAGCCGGCCCGGCCAGCACCGAGGTCACCGTGGCGGCCACCAGCGCGATGGCGGGCAGCGTCACCCCGAGCGCCAGGCACCAGCGCAGCGTGTAGACCTTGCGGACCTCGGAGTTGACCGGCGGCACCAGGTCCGGTGGCAGAGTGATCATCGCGGAATCCCGTAGGGCGTCGGCTGCGGATGGGGTGCGTGCGCCGCGGGCGGCGGGAACATCGGCGCCGCGGTCTTGTTCGTTTTCGTCAGCGAGGCGAGGACTCGGTCGGGGTGGATCGGATCGGGCGTGACGCTGTCCAGCCGCACACCGGCGGCCTTGGCCGCGTCGGTGATCTCGGCCTCGCTCGCCTCGGCCACCGCGAGCCGCCCGTCCGGCCGGATGACCGCGTCCGTGTAGCCGCGCGCGGCGAGCATCGTGGCCAGCGCCACCGGGGTGGACGCGGCGACCACCAGCCGGTCGGGGTGATTGCGGCGCAGTTTCGCGGGAGTGCCCTGGTAGACCACCGCACCCTCGCTCACCACGATCAGCTGATCGGCCATCGCCACCACCGAGGCGAGGCTCGCGCTGGTCAGCAGCACCGTGCCGCCGCGGCGGGTGTGCCTGCGCAGGAAATCGTGCAGCCAGCCGCGTTCGGCGGGATCGAGTCCCTCGGTGGGCTCGTCGAGGATGAGCACCGGAGGATCGGTGAGCAACGCGGTGGCCAGCGCCAGCCTGGTCTGCTGACCGATCGAGAGCGCGCCCGTCTTGACGCGCGCGGCATCCTTCATGCCGACCGCCTCGAGCGTCGCGTCGGCCCGCGCGTCCGGAACTCCGGCCGCGGCCGCGTACACCAGCAGGTGGTCCCGGGCGGCGCGCTTCGGATGCAGTCCACGCGGCGCGAGCATCCCGCCCACCGGCGACGCGCTGATCTCCGCGCTCCCCGAGGACGGTTCCAGCAGACCGAGCAGGATCCGCAGAATGGTGGTCTTGCCCGAGCCCGCCGGACCGACCAGCGCCGCGGTGCTCCCCGCGGGAACGCTGAAGCCGACGTTCTCGACGGCCGAACCGAGTTCGTACCGCTTGCTCAGGCCGCGAACGACCAAAGCCGTTTTGGCTGGGGTCATTTCGGGTCGGCGGGGAAGCGTGGCGGGGTGGCGTCGAGCGCGGGCAGCGGATCGGCCTCGACGACGAGCTGCCGGTCGACCGGCCAGAAGGCCGGCGCGGGCCCGAAGGCCTTCTGCGCGTTGTGCACCGTGGTCTTGCCGAGGGCGCGGTTACCGACGCCGCCGATGACCGCGCCGATGCCCATCGGGATCACCTTGCCCGCCATCAGCGCCATCCGCTTGGTGAGGAACCGCACGATGAACCGCTTCATCAGCGAGTCGTTCATGCCGGACAGGCCCGGGACCCGGTTGGCGAGCAGGGTGCCCCAGTTCTTGGCCGACTGCCCGACCGAGCGCTCCACGATCTCCATGCCGGAATCGCCGAGCACCACCGCGAGGACCAGCGCCCTGCGCTGCTCCTTGGCCTCCGGCGCGATTCCGTGCACCGCGGCGACCGCCAGCGTGTACAGCGCCGAGGCCTCCAGGAAGAACGCCGTCTCCGCAGTGATGGTGGCCAGCGAGGCGACCGTGCCGACGCCGGGCATCGCCGCGGTCGCGCCCGCCGCGGTGCCGCTACCGGTCACCGCGAGCAGGTACTGGCGCTCGATCCGGTCGAGGATCTGCGCCGGGGTCTCGTCGGGATGGGCGCGCCTGACCCGATCGATGTACTTCTCGACCGCGGGCGCCTGCAGCTTCGACCCGTTCTCGAGCAAGGCGACCACGGTCTTCTCGAACGCGCCGTGCCTCATCGGCAACACCCCTTAAGTCTCAGCCTTCGCTGCCAGAACTCTATGGCACCGAACCATCGTCGGCCCAACACGACAACGAACCGGCTCGTGTTCCGGGTTCCCGTGGCGCGCCACCCGAAACGACGACCTCCGCCGGTCAGGCCGGGCCGCGCAGGGCGGGCACCCGCTCCGACAGCGGCGGCGGTGGCGGCGGGGTGCCCTCGCCGAACGGCCTGCCGCCGAGCTCGTCGCGGCCGTGCGGGGTCAGCCAGTCGCTCAGGTCGGGTCCCTTCGGGACGACCTTCGTCGGATTGATGTCGGTGTGCACCACGTAGTAGTGGGTCTTGATCTGGGCGAAGTCGACGGTGTCGCCGAAACCCGGGGTTTGGTACAGGTCGCGGGCGTAGGCCCACAGCACCGGCATCTCGCTCAGCTTCTGCCGGTTGCACTTGAAGTGGCCGTGGTAGACGGCGTCGAAGCGGACCAACGTGGTGAACAGCCGCACGTCGGCCTCGGTGATGGTGTCGCCGACCAGGAAGCGTTGTCCGGCAAGGCGATTTGAGAGCCAGTCCAGCCGCGCGAAGAGCCGGTCGTAGGCCGCCTCGTAGGCGTCCTGGGCGCCGGCGAAGCCGCAGCGGTAGACGCCGTTGTTCACGTCGCGGAAGACGACGTCGTTGACCTCGTCGATCTCGGCGCGCAGCGGCTCGGGGTACAGCTGGGGCGCGCCTTCCCGGTGGAACTTCGTCCATTCGGTGGAGAAGTCCAGCGTGATCCTGGCGTAGTCGTTGGTGACCACCTGACCGGTCGAGATCTCGACCACCGCGGGGACGGTGATGCCGCGCGGATAGTCGGGGAAGCGGGCCAGATAGGCGTCGCGCAGCCGGGGAATGCCGAGCACCGGGTCGACGCCGCCGGGATCGAGATCGAAGGTCCAGCTCAGCTTGTCGTGGGTGGGGCCGCAGAGGCCCAGCGAGAGCGCGTCCTCCAGGCCGAGCAGCCTGCGCACGATGAGCGTGCGATTGGCCCACGGGCACGCGCGCGCCGCGACCAGCCGATACCGGCCCGGCTCCACCGGATAACCGTCGCGTCCGTCGGCCGTGATGCGGGTGGTGATGTAGTTGGTGTCCCGCTTGAACTCACCCGGTTCGACGTACGAACCGCTTTCCGATGCCGCCTTGGTCACACGATCAGTCTGGCAGACGGAGGTTCTAGGCTGGCGCAATGAGCGAACGAAGTGAGCGAATCATGTGCCAGTGCGCCTCGCGCATGCCGGAGCCGAGCGTCAGCGAGGCGCGGGCATGAGCGAAACAAGGGCCACTCGGCTGGAACGGGAAATCACCGACGGCGGCGCGGAGGTGGCCGTCCTGACGCTGGCCCATCCGCCGCTGAACCTCTTCGATCGGGCGATGTTCGACGCGTTGGTGCAGGACATCGCCGAGCTGAGCGCGAATCCGCCGCGCGCGCTGTTGCTGCGCGCGGAGGGCAAGGTGGTCTCCGGCGGCGTCGACGTGCACGTGTTCGACGGCCTCACCATCGAACAGGGCGCCGAGCTGTGGCGTTCGCTGTTCGCGCAGATCATCCATCCGCTCGAGGCATTGCCGTGTCCTGTGCTGTTCGCCGCGCACGGCCTCACTTTGACCGCCGCCTTCGAGATCGCGCTGGCCTGCGACATCATCCTGGCCGCGCCGAAGGCGAAGTTCGGTCTGGTGGAGACGGTGGTCGGACTGACCCCGTCCATGGGCGGCCCGCAGCGGCTCGCCGAACGCGCCGGGTCGGGCCGCGCGCGGGAATTCGTGATGACCGGCGATCTCTACGACGCGGCGACCATGGCCGAGTGGGGCGTGGTCAACGGCGTGCACGAGGACGTCGACGGTGCGGCGCGGGAACTCGCGCACCGGCTGGCGCAGGGCCCGACCAAGGCGCACGCGGCGACCAAGCGGATCATCGGGGCCTGGCGCTCCGGCGGTGTGGCACACGCCGATTCGGTGACCCCGGAGGTGTCCGGCGAACTCTTCGCGACCGACGATCTGCGCGGCGCGGTGCGCAGTTTCCTCGAGGTCGGACCGGGCAAGGCGACGTACACGGGCCAGTGACGGCGGGGACACGGTAATTCGACTATTCCCGCGAAATTGTGATCCGCGTCATATAGTCGCAGGTGCCTGGCAGCTAAAGGCATCTCGCGGAGGACAAATGTCGCAGCTCTTGGTCGAATACCCCCTGACTCAGTCGCCCGCGTGTGGAAACCCGCTGGCCCGCGGCGCGGACGGAGTGTTGCGCTACGGCAACCTCACCCCGGCGCTCACCGAGCTGCTCGATCTACAGGTGCACGCCTTCGCGGCGCGCGAGGCGGTCGTCGAGCTCGGTGGGCCCCGGCTCACCTACCGGGAGCTGTGGCACTCGGCCTCGCGCATCGCGGGCGGACTGCAGGAACACGGCGTCGGCTACGGCGACCGGGTCGCCATCCACATGCCCGCGGGCGCGCGCTGGGTGCAGGCGTTCCTCGGGGCGCTGCTCAGCGGCGCGGTACCGGTGCTGGTGCACGACGGCCTTCCCGCGAAGGTGGCCGAGCAGGTGATCGCCGACAGCAAGGCGGATTTCGTGCTCGGTGGCGGTTCGCGCGGCGGTGAGGTGGAACTGCCCGACGGCGCCGCGTTCATCGACGACGGCGCGGCGCTCCACGATCTCGCCCTGCTCTGCTACACCAGCGGCACCCGCAAGGGCGTCGAACTGACCAACGAGAACCTGCTCTCGGCGGTCCGCTCGGTGGTCGCCGCGCTGGACCTGCCCACCGACGGTGTGCGCAACCTGGTCCTGCCTCCGCTGGCGCACGCCAGCGGATGCGTCGACCAGCTGCTGCCCACCTTCGCGGTCGGCGGCACCGTGGTGCTCGCCAAGGACGGCCGCGGTCTCGCGGAAGCCATCGTGGCCGAACGGATCGACATGGTCTCGGGCACGCCGCGCATCTTCGCGGGGCTACTTCCCGAGCTGGCCGCGCTGCGTGCCGACGGCGTGCCCACCGAGGGCATCAGCCGAGTCAGCAGCGCCGGGCATCGCGCCGAACGGACCGCGAGCGGTCTGGCGGCCGCACTGCGCGACGCGTTTCCCTCGGCCCGGCACTGGTCGGTCTGGGGCGCCACCGAGACCAGCGGCATCGGTCTCGCCGTGGACGACACCGAGACGCCCGCCGACGCGGGCCGCGTCCTCGGATTCCCGTTCGGCGGTACCGAATTGGCGCTGTGGGGTCCGCGGGCCGGGGCCGGGCACGGCGAATTGCTCTGTCGCGGACCGAATGTCACCCCGCGGTACTGGAACGACCCGGAGACCACCGCGCACCGATTCACCGGCAGCTGGTTCCACACCGGCGACCAGGTGTCGATCGACGCGCACGGTCTGGTCCGGCGCGACATCGCCTGAGCGGTGACCTATTCCAGCAGCCGGTCGCGCAACCGCGCGCGCAACTCGGGCGTCAGCCCGACGACGTCGAGGTAGCGATCGAAATCCCCGTGCAGTTGCCGTACCGATTCCAGCGACATGCCCAGGTACTCCTCGCGCACGCCGAGCAGGTCTTCGGAGAAGCTCGCGCCCGGCGGCAGGGTGGGCTCGATCAACGCGCGCAGCGGTGCGACGGCCTCGTTGCTGAGCAGGTAGTCGGCGAGCACGTCCTCCTCGACGACGTCCACCGCGCGCAGCAGCGTCGCGACCGCCCAGCCGGTGCGGTCCTTGCCCGCCGCGCAGTGCACCAGCACCGCGCCGTCGCCGCGCACGATGGACTCCGCGATCGAGACGATCGCCGAGTTCGCCTCCGGCAGCGCGGGGAACTCGCGATAGACCTCGAGCATGTGGTCGTACGCGGAGCCGGTGCGCGTCTCGTGCGGCGGCGCCTCGCCCATCCGCGAGTCGAAGGGCGTCACGCTGCGCCGTACGCCGTCGGGCAGGTTGTCGTGGCCCATGTGGTCGATCTCCCGCACCCCGCGCAGGTCGAAGACCTCGCTGACGCCGATTTCGCGCAGCGTGCGGTGGCCGTCCGCGTCGAGACCGCTGAGCTGCGCGGAACGCAGCAGCACACCGCGGCGCACCTTGGCGCCGCCGACCGTGCGCAGGCCGCCGGTGTCGCGGAAGTTGAACGTGCCGGAGAGGAAGAACTGATCGGCGGGAGGCGGGAGAGTCACCGATCCAGGCTATCCGCCACCGGAGTCGTTCCCGGATCGAACGCCGGACACCGGGGCGAACCGGTTACACGGGGCTATTGTGCGCTTCGCCACAGTGGTGACAGGTGCGTCGCAGCGGACCGTAAGGTGGAGCATTGTGTGTCTTCCGGCCGCGAGGGTCCGGGAGTCGCCCAGGAACGCCGATCGGTGGGGACACTGCAGCGTTGCAGAGTCATTCCGTTTGGGTAACAAAACATTCTTCCAGTCTGGAATACCCGCTGAACCCGTTCTCAAACCCCGAAAACCCTCTACCATTGATGAACGTTGGACCGGGCAGCCTGGGGATTTTCTGGCAGCTCGCCCACGTTCAGCGAGTCGCGCCAATGGAGGTGCGCGAGTTCTTTCGCCGAGGGAGTCGTCGTTGAGCGCACGTGGAGAAATAGTGGAGAGTCGGTTGCGGCCGACGATCTGCGAGGCCGTGGAGAAGGCGGCCGCCTCGCTCGATATCACTGGAGTGCGGGCACTGCGGGTGCTGTTGCATGCCGGTGTCACCGCGTACTGGCCGCTGGTCAAGGCCGCGCCGACCAAACAGATCCGCGCCTACGAGGCGGCCGTGCAGACGCTGCGCGAGCGCTGGGAAGTGCGGTCCGAACCCATGCCCGATCCGGCGGTCGCCGCGGCCATGTTCCGTGAGATGGACGCCGAGGTCGGCAACTTCCTGCAGCTCTGCGCCGATCGCTCCGGCACCCAGTGGCTGGAGCCGGTGGACGACATCGCCACCTACGTCGTGTCCGTCCTGCAGGGGGCCGTGCTGCGCTGGCTGGCCGACTGCAACGACGAGACCACTTTGGTGGTGTCGGACGACCTGGTCAGCGGCCTGGCCACCCGGGCGGCTGAAGTCTGATCCCGGCCAATACTGGACGCGTGACCAGTTTGGTGGTTACGTTGTTCGGGTGAGCGAGACATCGCCGATCGCCGGACTGCACGCCGCCACCGCCGACCTCGACCCGCCGCTGGCCGCGCTCGATCTGACCGCGCTGCGCGCCAACGCCGCCGACTTGGTCCGCCGCGCGAACGGCGTCCCGATCCGGGTCGCCAGCAAGTCCGTGCGCTGCCGCGCCGTCCTGGAAGCCGTGCTCGGTGGCGAGCTGACCGCGGCCGACGGCTTCGCGGGCATCATGTCCTACTCCCTGCGCGAGGCGCTCTGGCTTGTCGGTCTCGGCGCCCGCGACATCCTGCTCGGCTACCCGACCGTGGACCGCACGGCCCTGGCCGAATTGGCCGCCGACGCCACCTCGCTCGGTGCGATCACCCTCATGATCGACGACGTCGAACAGCTCGAGCTGATCCGCCTGGCCGTCGGTAACCGGGTGCGGCCCCGCGTCTGCCTGGACGTGGACGCCTCGCTGCGGATCGGACCGCTGCACCTCGGCGTGCGCCGCTCGCCGGTCCGCACCCCCGAACAGGCCGCCGCGCTGGCCCGCGCCGCGCTCGACCGCGGCTTCGACGTGGTCGGCGTGATGACCTACGAGGCGCAGATCGCCGGGCTGCCCGACAGCAATGCCGCGGTGCGGCTGGTCAAGCGGGCCTCGGCCGCCGAGATCGCCAAGCGCCGGACGCGGGTGCTGGACGCGGTGCGCTCGGTGGCCGGCAAGCTGGAGATCGTCAACAGCGGCGGCACCGGCTCCATCGAGGTCAGCATCGCCGATCCGGATGTCACCGAGGTGACCGCGGGATCGGGGCTCTACGTGCCGACGCTGTTCGATCACTACCGCGCCTTCACCCCGCGGCCCGCCCTGTTCTTCGCCACCCCCGTGCTGCGCAAGCCGACGCCGTCCATCGCGACGGTGTTCGCCGGCGGCTACATCGCCTCCGGTCCGACCGGCGCGTCCCGAGTGCCGAAGCCGGTGTGGCCCAGCGGCTTACGGCTGATCGGCACCGAGGGCGTCGGTGAGGTGCAGACCCCGCTGACGGCCGCCGCCGAACTGCGCATCGGCGACCGGGTGTGGTTCCGCCACGCCAAGGCCGGTGAACTGTGCGAGCGGTTCGACCGGGTGCACCTCGTCGAGGCGGACGGCAGCCGCAGCACCGTGCCCACCTACCGCGGCGAGGGCAAGAACTTCGGCTGAGCCGAGTGCGTTTCAGCCCAATTGCAGGAAGCGGGCCAGGTCCGGCAGGTCGTCGGGCGCGGCGGGCAGATACTCGGTGAGCAGCGGTGACCGGATGATCACCGCGCGCCACATGGCCCGCGACACCGCGGCGCGAACCAGGTTGGGCGACAACAGGAACGGCATGCCGTGCGGCGCGTCGGCCGGGCTCGACGTGGTCATCGACAGCAGCACCACCGCGGCCTCCCTGCCGCGGAAGCGGTCCACGGTGCCGACGAGCACGTCCTCGATCTTGGCGCGCGCCAGCATGGTTCGGATCCGGCCGACCTGAGCGCCGTACGGCGCGACGACGAAGATGTCGTGCGGGTGCAGCCGCCGCGTGGTCGCGCCCATCGTCCACGGCAGGCCGAGCAGGGCGCGCACCTGGCGCACCACCTCGCGTGCCTCGGCCGCCGATTCGGTGGCATCGCCGTAGTGATCGACGAGGACGGTGCCGATCCCCGGCTCGACGCCGTCGAGTCGCCTGGCCAGCGTGACGGTTTCGTTGGAGCGCAGCCTGCCGTCGTAGAACAGGCGGGAGATCGGCTCGCACACCCGAGGATGCATCCGCCAGGTGCGGTCCAGGAGGTACCCGCGCTCGGGCGGCACGGTGCCGCGGTCGGCGAGCAACCAGCCGAGGACCGATTCGCCCACCGGCCCCGGATGCGCGCTGCGCGCCGCGGTGGGCTGTGGGTCGCCGAGCAGCAGGAGATTGCGCGCGCTGCCCGCCACCGTCGCGGTCTCCGCCAGCGGGAACCGGCCCGCGTCCGCGATCACCAGCAAGTCGAGACTGTCCGGGGGAATCATCGCGTCGTCGGCGAAGTCGGCGGCCAGCCCGCCGATGACGCACCCGTTCACGGCGTTGTCCAGGAACCGCGGATAGCGAGCGCCGTCGATCACCGCCCACTCCGGCGCCACCGCCTCGGCGTCCTTCTTCGCGACCAGCTCCGGAAGCACTCCGACCGCGACGATCGCGTCCAGCAGGCTCTCCACCGTCGAATGCGCTTGCGCCACAACGCCGATCCGCCACTTGTCCCGGACGACGAGCCGTTCCAGCACCCGCGCGACGGTGGAGTTCTTCCCGGTCCCCGACGGGCTCTGCACCACCAGGTAGGACTCGTCCAACGCGCGGGTGGCCGCGGTGATGGCGGCGGCATGGTCGCCGTGCACCTCCGGCAGCGGCGCGCCGCCGCGCAGTCGCGGCGCGCGCCGGGCCAGGATGTCGTACAGCGGGCAATCCGGGATCTCCGGCAGTGTCATCAGCAGACTCTGCGCGGCCGATTCCATGGCGGCCTCGGCGTTCTCGTCCCAGGCGGGCAGGCCCGGCGCGATGGCGATGGGTAGGTCGTCGTAGGGTTCGCAGCCGTCCGGTAGGAGTTCCTCCAGCCGGACCGTGTCGTCGAAATCGGCGTCCACC
The DNA here is from genome assembly GCF_040654315.1 of Nocardia sp. NPDC050713. Lineage (NCBI taxonomy): Bacteria > Bacillati > Actinomycetota > Actinomycetes > Mycobacteriales > Nocardiaceae > Nocardia > Nocardia sp. NPDC050713. The sequence continues at coordinate 356,049 of NZ_JBFAHS010000005.1, forward strand.
GCGCAGCCGAGGACCGTGGCCGTCGCGGTGCCGCGCTCACCTGCCGCGGTGCGCATGCCCGCGGCCACCGGGAGGTCGTAGTAGGTGTAGACGGTCGCGCCCGGGGCGAGCGCGGCCGCGCCGCCACCGTCGCGACCGGTGCCGATCCGGCCGGTCAGCGTCAGATACCTGCGCATGGACGGGCGATTGGGACTGTGATGCCACTTGGTGTCCACCGTGCCCCAGTCGGCGATCAGCACGCCGGAGGCGTCGGGCCATTCGTGCACGGGGTGGCTGAGCCGGTCGGCGTGCGAGTACCACAGCGGCTGACGTTCGCGCCGGTGGTAGCCGAGAGCAGCGGCCATCAGCGCCGCGGGATGGTCCGGGTTCCCTTGGGCCGCCGCGTATTCCGCGAGCGCCGCCTCCACCGAGGACGGGCCGGACATGGGCGCGAGCTGCGGTGGTTCGGGGGCCGGATACCGGTCGGCGCGCACTAGGGGATCGGTGTGCTGGTCGGCCAGCTCCAGCAGCCAGTCGCGCAGGCGAAGCACCGTGACGCAGGCGGGTTCCGGCGCCTCCGCGGTCTCGGGCAGCAGGCGCCGCAGCCGATTCAGACCGTACGAGTCCTCGCCGACGAGCAGCGCGTTGCGCACGATCGGATACAGGTCGACGAGCACACCGTCGCGCAGCAACTCGTCGGCGACCTCCTCGCCGACGCCCGACTCCCCGGTCCAGCGCAGCAGCGCCGAGCGCACGTCGGCGGTGTAGTGGTAGACGCGCATGTCCGGGAAGGACCGTCGCCGGTGCGCGAGCAGGTCGAGTACCCGGCTCAGCGCGTCCCGCCATCCCGCGTTCTCGTCGGCGGCCGCCGCGGCGAACGGCGCGCGCAAGGACAGGTGCACAGTGCCCGGCGCGCCGATCTCGATCGCCGCGAGGCGTCCCCGTTCGTCGGTGTCCACGGTCAGCGAGAGATCGCCCGGTGTCGCGGGCGGCAGCCCGGCGAGCGCGAGCGCGTCGACGAGCGTGTGCGCGGGACGGCCCGAATCCTCGCTGCGCCGTTGGATTTCCGCCTGCCTGCGCAGCGTGGTCACGGTGCGCGGCGGCAGTCCATGCACCGCGCCGTCCAGCCCGCCCAGCCGGTCGATGGTGCTCACCCCGGCCTCGCGCAGCCTGGCGCGCGCGGCGGGAGACATGCCCGCGACCAGGAGCAGATCGCGCGCGGCGGTCAGCTCGGCCGTGCAGGTGGGGCAGTGGCCGCAGGCCAGATACCGCGGATCGCCCCACTGGACGGGGAGCAGTTCGCCGAGCTTGTCCTCCACGATCCGTTCGACGCGCCGCCGCCTGGCCAGGTAGACCGGAACCAGATCGGTGAGCGGATGGTCGGTGCTCTCCGCGCCGAGATGCAACCGGGCCATGGGTGCGGTGAGACCGCCGCCCGCGTCCAAAGCCACAGCGCAGGCGGCCGATTCGAGCGCCGTGCCCACCCGGTCCCACGGTGTGGCCGCGGCGCCGTGCACGGTGTAGCGCACCCGATGACTCGCACGGACCAGGTACTCGCACGCGCACGCGAACCCGCCGTCGAAGAAGGTGGCGTTGTGCACCACCGCCACGCCCTCGCGCAGCGCGGCCTGTGTCTGCTCGTGCGCGTCCCGCAGCGCCGCCACCCGTCCCTCCGGATCGTCCGGATTCTGTGGCGGCTGGCGGATCTCGACCATGCCGCTGCCGTAGCGGTCGCGAAAATCGGCGAGCCTGCGTTCGCGGGAATCGTCGACGCGGTGCGGCTCGGCCGCGAAAGTTCGCGCGGCGGAGGCTTCGATGTCGTCCGGAAGCGCGCCCAGTTCGGTGTCGAGGGCACGCAGCAACGCGAATTCACAGCGCGCCGCGCGCACGAGATCAGCGGCGGCGCATACGACACGATCACCGAACACGAACAAACGCGCCCCTCCTGTGTCTTCGCCGGGACACCCGCACCAGGCGCGCTGGCGTGCGCGCCGGTCGGCAACACCTTAGCTAGCCCTAGCTAGCCTGCGTGACCTCGGGTTACCCCGCCCGGCTCAGGAGCGTGGCTTGCGTCGCTCCGGGCGCTTGCCCGCGTCGCGGTCGCGGCGCGGACCCCGGCTGAACGAGCGGTGCGAGGGCGGGCCCTGGTCCAGTTGCAGCTGGATGAGCTGGCCGCTGATCCTGGTGCGCCGCAAGGCTTCCAGCGTCTCGGCGGGCAGCTGCGCGGGCAGCTCGACCAGACTGTGGTCCGGCCGAATGCTGATATGCCCGAAGTCGCTGCGCCGCAAACCACCCTCGTTGGCGATGGCGCCGACGATCGCGCCGGGCACCACGCGGTGCCGCTTGCCGACGCTGATCCGGTAGGTGGCCAGCTCCGTGCCGGTGCCGCGGTGGTGCGACGCCGCGGGGCGGTCCTCGTCGAACCGGCGGGCGGGCCGTTCCCTCGGCACCCGCTCGCGCCGCTCGGGCTCGGGCTCCGGCTCCATGAAGAAGTTGTCGCCGTCGTAGGAGCCGACCGCCAGCGCGGCGGCGATGTCGACGAGCGGGATGTTGTGCTCGCGCTCGTAGTCCTCGATCAGCTTGCGGAACAGCGGCAGATTCGCCGAGGACAGGTTCTCGGTGATGGCGTCGCCGAACTTCGCGACGCGCTGCGCGTTCACGTCCTCGACGCTGGGCAGCTGCATCTCCTCGAGCGGGTGGCGCGTGGCGCGCTCGATCGCCTTGAGCAGATGGCGTTCCCGCGGCGCGACGAACAGCAGCGCCTGTCCGCTGCGCCCGGCGCGGCCGGTGCGGCCGATGCGGTGCACGTAGGACTCGGTGTCGTGCGGGATGTCGTAGTTGACCACGTGCGAGATGCGGTCCACGTCCAAGCCGCGCGCGGCGACGTCGGTGGCCACCAGGATGTCCAGCGCGCCGGACTTGAGCTGGCCGATGGTGCGCTCGCGCTGGTTCTGCGCGATGTCGCCGTTGATCGCCGCGGCGGAGAAACCGCGGGCGCGCAGCTTCTCGGCGAGCTCTTCGGTGCCCTGCTTGGTGCGCACGAAGATGATCATCGCCTCGAAGGACTCGACCTCGAGGACCCTGGTCAGCGCGTCCAGCTTGCGCTGGTGCGAGACCTGCACCCAGCGCTGGGTGATGTTGGTGTTGGTCTGAGTCTTGGCCTTGACCGTGATCTCGACCGGGTCGTGCAGGTACTGCTTGGAGATCTTGCGGATCGCCGAGGGCATGGTCGCCGAGAACAGCGCGACCTGCTTGTCGGTCGGCGTATCGGCGAGGATCCGCTCGACGTCCTCCTGGAAGCCCATCTTGAGCATCTCGTCGGCTTCGTCGAGCACCAGGTACTGCAGCTGGGAGAGGTCGAGCGTGCCTTTCTCCAGGTGGTCGATGACCCGGCCCGGCGTGCCGACGACGACGTGCGCGCCGCGGCGCAGACCCGACAGCTGCACGCCGTAGCTCTGACCGCCGTAGATCGGCAGCACGTGCAGACCGGGCATGTGCGCGGAGTAGCGGCCGAACGCCTCGGCGACCTGGATGGCCAGCTCCCGGGTCGGCGCGAGGATCAGCGCACGCGGATGCTTGCCCTCGGGCTTCAGTCCCATCAGGATCGGGATCGCGAATGCGGCGGTTTTGCCGGTGCCGGTCTGGGCGAGGCCGACCACGTCGGCGCCCTCCAGCAGCGGCGGAATGGTCGCCGACTGAATCGGCGATGGCGATTCGTAACCGACGTCGGCGATGGCCCGCAGGATGCGGTCATCGATACCCAGATCGGCGAACGACGGGCCGGCAGCCGGGGAAGCCGTTTCGCTCCCAGCCGGGTCCCTGTCATTGTCGCCAGGAACGCTGTCGACCTCATTGTTGTTCATTGACCAGGAGTTTACTGCCTGGCGGTGGTCGTCCCGGCCACCGGGCCAATACGGTGAGACCTATGCAACTGAACAACGTGCCCGAACATCAGGATCAGCCCGTCTCTCCGGTGGCGGTCGCCGTCGTCCAGTTCGCCCCGGGGAAGGATCCGGCGGGCAATCTCGCCGCGCTGCGCGAGCACGTCGGGACCGCCGCGAGCCGCGGCGCGCGGCTGGTGGTCGCGCCCGAATACTCGATGTTTGCCGTGACCCGGCTCGACGAACGCGTCGTGGCCGTGGCCGAGCCGCTGACCGGCCCGTTCGCCACCGGACTCGGTGCGATCGCCAGGGAGTTCGCGGTGCATCTCGTGGCGGGCATGGTCGAGCAGGTGGCTCCCGGCGCGGACCGCATCCGCAATACCTTGCTGGTGTTCGGGCCGGACGGCGAACTCGTGACGCGGTATCGGAAGGTGCACCTCTACGACGCCTTCGGCTACCTGGAATCCAACGTGGTCGAGCCCGGCGCGATCGAGGCGCCGCCGATCTTCGCGGTCGACGGCGTGCGCTTCGGCGTGCAGACCTGTTTCGATCTGCGCTTCCCCGAGGGCTTCCGCCGCATCGCTGCCGCGGGCGCGCAGGCGCTGGTGTTGCCCGCGCAGTGGATCCCCGGCCCGGCCAAAGTGGACCAGTGGACGACCCTGCTGCGGGCCAGGGCCATCGAGAACACGGTGTACGTGCTCGCCGCCGACCAGTGCGCGCCGCGCGGCGCGGGCGCGTCGATGATCGTGGACCCCACCGGCAGTGTGCTGGCCGAACTCGGCGACGAACCCGGCGTGCTCACCGCGGACATCGACCTCGCGCACCTGGCGACGGTGCGCACCGCCAACCCGAGCCTGGCCTTGCGCCGATTCGCGATCACCGAGCGCGCACCGGAGTAGCGTTCGAATCGATGATCTACGCCGATCGGACCGCCGCCGGTCGCGCGCTGGGTGCCCAGCTGGAACACCTGCGCGCGTCGAAGCCGCTGGTGCTCGGTCTGCCCCGCGGCGGTGTCCCGGTCGCCGCGGCGGTGCGCGAGATCATCGGGGGCGATCTGGACATTCTGCTGGTGCGCAAGCTCGGTGTGCCGTGGCAGCCGGAGCTGGCCATGGGCGCCATCGGCGAGGAGGGCGTCCGGGTGCTCAATTCGGACGTGCTCTCGCACACCGGCGTCACCCAGCGCAGGCTGGCGGCGATCGAGGAGGAAGAGCGCGCCGAACTCGAGCGGCGCAGGGAGGTGCTGCGCGGCGACGCGAAACCGGTGCCGATCGCCGGGCGCACCGTGGTGATCGTCGACGACGGGATGGCGACCGGCGCGACCGTGGTGGTCGCCTGCAGGGTCGCGCGCCTGCACCAGCCGACGCGGGTCGTCGTCGGCGTTCCGGTGTCTTCCATCGAGGCGATCCGCCGGGTGGAGGCCGAGGCCGACGAGGTGGTGTGTCCGCTGGTGCCGCGCAGCCTCGGCGGCGTCGGCGTCGCCTATCGGGACTTCCACCAGCTCGCCGACCACGAGGTCACCGATCTGCTGAACTGAGCGCCGCCGCCGGACCGATCAGCCGACTTCGCTGATGCCCTTGCGGTGCCGCTGCGCGAGTTCGGCATAGAACCCCGGGTTCAGCTGCACCCACATCTGCGCCTGGGTGCCCTCGATCGGGCGCTTCACCTCCGCGGGGGCACCGGCCGCGAGCACACCGTCCGGGATCTCGGTGCCCGGCGGCACCAGCGAATGCGCGGCGATCATGCTGCCCGCGCCGATCTTGGCCAGGTCGAGCACCGTGGTGCCGTTGCCGACGATCGCCTCGGCGCCGACGGACGCGCCGTGGAAGACCACGCTGTGCGCGATGGTCGCGCCGGGGCCGATCTCCATCGGCACGTCCGGCGGAACGTGCAGCACGGCGTTGTCCTGGATGTTGGCGCGTTCCCGGATGGTGATCGGGGCGAGGTCGGCGCGCAGCACCGCGCCGTACCAGATCGAGGCGCCCGCCTCGACCCGCACGTCACCGATCAGCGTCGCGGTCGGCGCGACGAACGCCGTCGGATCGACCTGCGGTCGCTTGCCTTCGAATTCGTAGAGTGGCACGGCTACAGGTCTACCAGCGCCGGGGCGGCCGCTACCACCGCTCGGATCGCGCGGTGGTCTTCTCGGCGGCGGTCAGCATGGGGCGCAGGTGGGCGGCGAAGGTCTCCGCGGTCACCGGCGCGATGTGTACGTCGGCGCCGGTGCGGACGGCGTAGCGACCGTCCTCGGCGACATCGATCCAGCACAGCACCCCGAACGGCTTCAGCTCGTCGGCGCGGCGGACGGACACGACGATCTGGCCGATGCCGTCGCGCGGACGGGCGAGCAGGCGGCGGATCCGCGCGGGCGCGGACGGACCCGACACCGGAACGGTCACCAGATCGCGGCTGTCCTCCTTGACCCGCGACAGCGGCGAACTGAGCCGGGCCACGGTGCCGGGCGGGTTCTCCGGAAGCATCGAGATCACCCGGGCGGGCAGGCTTTTCGGGCTGCCGACGACCAAGCGGATGTCGCCGCCGCGGTCGGGTGTCGGGCCAGGGCGTTGTGTGGCGACCACCGCGACGTTGCCGGAAGCGACGCCGAGGACACGCACGGGCTTGACGGCGCCGTGGACAGGGGCGTCCGACGGCTCCGCGGACGCACCGATGGCGAATTCCGCTGCGTCCGTGAGTTGTTCGTCGTCCGGCGCGGCGGTGCGGCTGGTCGGCCGGTGCTCGCCGAACACCTCGACCCGCACGGTCGGCCGGGCGAGCAGCCGCAGCGCGGCCTCCAGATCGGCGTCCAGCGTCCGCTCGCACCACGCGTCCAGTGCGGGCAGTTGGGCCGCTCGCTCCACCGAGTCGCGTGCCGAGAGCCGAACGGCCAGCGGGTACGGGATACGGTCACCGTCGGTGCGCTCCCAGGCCATGGCGAACTGGTCCGGGGTCAGCGTCCAGTTCACTCCAGCTCGGTCCATTCGCCGACGACCGGTGGCGTGGTCGGATCGAGTTCGCCGATCAGCTCGCCCGTTTCGTCCGCGGGTTCGAGGAAGGTCAGGTCGTCGTCGATCCAGTGCAGCTCGTCGTCCTCGTCCTCGGCGCGGGCGGCCGCGGCCTTGGACGCGACGCTGGAACCGTGCCGGGTGGTGTCGGCCGCGGCGAGCGCGCCGCCCATCAGCCCGCCGACGGCGCCCGCGCCCATACCGGTGACTGCCTCGCTGTTGGCCTCCCTGCGCCGTTCCTCGCGCTTGCGCTCGTCCTCGGCGGCGGTCGTGCCGCTGCTGGGCAGCGTCGCGCCGGGCAGCGCGGCGGAGGCGGCGCCGACCGGTGCCGAAAGGACTTGGCGCGGTGCGCGTTCCGTCGTCGAGGCGGCAGCGGCCGCCGGCGCCTCGGCCGCGACGGTGACGGGCTTGGCCGCGGCGGGCGTCGTGTCCGCGACGGATGGGGCGGTGAGCGGTCCGGCGGACGCCGGGGTCACCGTCGCCGGGGTCGTGTCGGTGGCCGCTGACCGCTCCGGTTCGGGTTCGGTCTCCCGCACCGGTTCCGCGATCGGCGCGGGCGTCGACGCGAGTGTCGAAACAGGTTGGGCTCCAGGGCTATTCACCGTGCTGGCCGGAATGCCCTGAGCAGTGCCCGGTGTGCTGCCGCCCGGAGTGATGCCCGTCGGGACGATCGGCGCGTCGTCCGCGAACGCCGGGACCCCCGAACCGCTTCGCAGGAACGCGTCGGCGTAGATGGTGTCCATGGCCTGCACGACGTCTTGGCGGTCGTGCTCGGTGGTCTTCTGGGTGGTGATGTTGCCGGTCGCCTGATTCGGATCCAGCAGTGCCGCAGCGAGATCCGGCTCCGCGCCGGACGGCGAACCGACCGCGGACCGCAACGTCTCGGCGGCGTCGCCCGCTTGGCCGAGTCGCTGCGCCACCGCCGCCATCACATCGGCGAGCTGCTGGCCGCGCTGTTCGAAATCACGCACCGCGTCGGCGGCGGTCTGCGCGGCGCCGCCGCGCCAGCCGTCGGCGATGGTGGAGCGAATCTCGTTGTGCGCCTGCGCAACCGACTCGGTCAGGCCGGTCGCCGAGGTCTGCCAGGCCTGCTGACCGGCGTTGAGCACCGCCGGGTCGAGCAGCTGCACCTTGCCGTGGATTTCCTGGTGGGTGAGGTTGTCGAAGACCTCGACGCTCGGCGCGTAGGCCGGATCGACGCGGGTGTGCGGCGCGCGTTCGGTCTGGTACGGAATCTCACGCATGCGCGGCTCCCGTCGCGTCCACCCGGGCGACCGCGGCCGCGAATTCGGTGTCGGCCTCGGTGTAGGCCGTCGCGGCGGCGCGGAAGGTCTGGGCGAGCGCCCGCGCCGAGTCGGCGTAGTCGCGCAGCCTCGCGATCGCGCCCTCGGCCTTGTCCTCGAAACCGCTCCGCAGTGCGGCGCCGGAGGCGAAACCGCCGAAACCGGGGAGCGATACGGCCGCGCTCAGCACTCCGATCTGCGCTTCCACCTCGTCGGCGAGCTGCTCGTAGCGCCGGGCGCACCGTTCGGGCGCGCCGTCGGCGACCAGCACGCCGTCGATCCAGAGCCTGCCCTCGTCGACCGCTTGGTTCAGTGCCGTGACCTGTGGCCGCATCGCGCTGTCTTGTGGTTGCACCGCCCCGTCCCCCTTGTCTCCTCATCGTGCCGCGTCGTGCGGCCGTACTCGGTTCACGCGTGCCGTGCCAACCCCACGACGACGCTCTGCATCCAGTCCGCGATGTCGGCGCCGACCCGCGCGTGCACCGGCTCGTGCAGCAGATCGTGCCCGGCGTCGGCGTACTCGCGTAAATCTACCCATTCGTGGCGTCCAGTCCAGACCCGCATCGCATCGATCGGGGCGCGGCGGTCCTCCGTCCCGTGCACCGCGAGGATCGGAAGGTCGGACGGAAGCGGGGTGCCGGGAGCACCGGGCAGACCGCTGCCGAGCGCGCGGCGCGGCACCGCCGAGAGCACCAGACCGCTCAGCGTGCCGGGGTCGATGCTCGGGACGGTCGGGAAGTTCGCCTCGACGGCGTTGAGGTCGGTGGCCGTGCTCGCGTCCGGGACCGCGGCGCCGAGCATGCCGAGCGCAGTGACCGCGCCGAGCGAATGGCCCATCAGCACCAACGGCGTGTCCGGCAGTTCGACGCGCGCCAGTTCCACCAGCCTGGTCGCGTCCGCGACCAGCTCGGCGAGGGTGCCGGGATGCGCGGGATCGCCTTCGCTGAGGCCGTGGCCCGCGGTGTCCAGCCCCCACACTTCGGTACCGATCGTCCGTAGGTATCGGGCGAACCGGTGGTAGTGGCCGCTGTGCTGGCCGATACCGGGCAGTAGCATCGCCACCGCCGCGGGGTGGTCGACCGTCCAGCGCCGATAGTGCAGCCTGCCGCGCGTGCCGTCGAAGTAGAGCATGCACTGATAGTGCCAAACCTTCTGCACTTCAGGGGACTTCACCATCCCAGGGAAATAGGAGTTACACTGCGCGCGTCGCGGTGCAGATCAGGAGGTCCCAGGTGTCGATCGTCGAGTTGCCCGCGCTTTTGCGGCGCGCGGTTCCCGCGCTCGCCGTCGCTCTGTCCTGCGCCGGAGTCGCCGCCCCGAGCGCCATCGCGGAACCGAGCCCCGTTTGCGCGCACGCTACGTCGACGACCGCGCTGCCCGCTGCCGTCGCGGTGCTGGACTGGTCGGAGAACCTGGCCTTCGACCGGCAGGGCAATCTCTGGGTGTCCCGGCTGTACCGCAACGAGGTGCAGCGCTACGACGACGCCGGGCGGTTGACCGCCACGGTCCGGGTGGAGTTTCCCGGCGCGGTCCGGCTCGGACCCGACGGGCTGATGTACGCCGTCTACGGCGACTCGCCGACCAGCGTCGTGCGCCCCGGCGGCGTCGTCCGATTCGACCCGGCCGCCGCCGAACCCCGCCCCGAGATCTTCGTGTCCGGATTCACGATGCCCAACGGCGCGGCCTTCGACGCCGACGGCACGCTCTACGTCGCCTCCGCGACCGGCGTGATCCGCATCGGTCGCGACGGCGTCGTCGACGCGGGCTGGACCGAGCGAGCCGAGCTCAACGCCAACGGCATCGCCGTGCGCGACGGCACGGTGTACCTGACCTCCAACGGCGGTCCGCTCGGGCGGGTCCTGCGTTTCCCGGTCACCGAACCGGAGCATCGCACCGTCCTCGCCGATCTGACGTCCGCGCTTCCCGGCGTCCCCGATTTCGCCGACGACCTGCTGGTAGACGACGCGGGCGCGGTCTATGTGACCACGCTGTCCGGCCAGCTGGTCCGGATCGATCCGAGCGGCCAGTCCTGCCAAGTTCTCACGGCCGAGCCGATGACGTCGGTCGCGGCGGTGCCCGGCCGTCCCGGTGAATTCCTCGCCGGTACCGAGCGCGGAACGATTCTGCGCATCCAGCTGGCCCCCTGAGGCAACCCCGTCTCGGCTGGCGGCCGGACATCGTGAGTTTGCTCGGCCACCATTTCTCTCCCGCCGATTTCCGCGACCCAGTCCGGCAGTCTCCGCGCGCAACCGTCCGGCCGTCAGCGTGCGCAGGCCGCTGTCGAACGGCGTTCTGCTGCCCGGTGATTCGTCCTCGACCACCCGAGCTGGGACCGCGCACGCTTCGACGCGGCGATATCGTCCAACTCGACGCGGGAACGCCGGTGCGAATCCGGGGCTGTCCCGCAACTGTCGCCGAGCAGCAATCCGCCGATGCTCAGCGGCGAAACCGATTGCTAGGACAGCGGTGCGGGTTCGACCGGGGGGAGCGAAGATTCGATTCGAGACGCGATGGTGCGGAGTTGCTCGGTCAGCTCAGGGGATGCGTGTACTCGGAAGGGAACGCCGAGCGCGAGTAGGCGGTGGGTCAACCATTCGGGGGAGTCGTCGCGGGTAGCGGTCAGGCGGCAGGTGTCGTCGTCGAGGGGAGTGAGGTCGCCCGGGTCGTCGCCGAGGCGGCCCGTCACCCGCGCGACCGGCGCAGAGATCGTCACTTGCACGCGGTAAGACGGTGCGCCCCAATCGGTTCGGCGGCCCGCGACGTAGTCGGCAGGGGAGGCGGCGGGTAGTGGACGCGGGGTGAATCGTGCGCCGGTGGGTTGCGGACGTTCGATCCGATCCACGCGGAAGACGCGCCAGTCCGCGCGATCGAGGTCGTGGCCGAGGAGATACCACCGGCGGCGGATCGGAACGAGGCCCACTGGCTCCACATGGCGCCGGGAACTGCCGCCCGCGTACCCGAAACGGGTTCGCTCCCTGTTGGTTACGGCCGCGGCCAAGGTGCTCAACACTTCCGGGTCGACGGTCGGTCCCTCGTGCGCGGGCGTCGCGGTGGCCGCCCCGAGGACGCGCACCCGGCGGCGCAGCTTGGCGGGCAGGACCTGCTCCAGTTTGGCGAGCGCACGCACCGAGGCCTCCTCGATGCCCGCGACCGCGGATCCGGCCGCCGCCCGCAGTCCGACCGCGATGGCGACAGCTTCGTCGTCGTCGACGAGCAGCGGCGGCATGGCCGTGCCCGCCACCAATCGATAGCCGCCCGTCGCGCCCATCGTCGCCTCCACCGGATAGCCGAGTTCGCGCAGCCGGTCGACGTCGCGGCGCACGGTGCGGTCGGTGACGCCGAGGCGTTCGGCCAGTTCGCTGCCGGAGAATTCGCGCGGGGTCTGCAACAGCGAGAGCAGCCGGAGCAGCCGGGCCGGGGTGTCGTTCACGAATTCCAGAATCCCAGAAAACTAGGACATAGATGGTCCTATATGGCTTCTAGCGTAGTTCTCATGACGAACCCCATCCGCCCCTTCCGCATCGACATCCCGCAGGCCGAGATCGACGACCTGAACGACCGGCTCGCCCGCACCCGCTGGTCCGCGCAGTTGCCCGGCTCGGATCGCGGTGTAGCGGTCGATTACCTGCGCGAGCTCGCCGAGCACTGGCGCACCCGCTTCGACTGGCGCGAGCAGGAGGCGGCGCTCAACGAACTCCCGCAGTTCGTCACCGAAATCGACGGTCTCGACGTGCATTTCGTGCACGTCGAGTCGTCCGAGCCGGATGCGCTTCCGCTGCTGCTGACCCACGGCTGGCCCAATTCGTTCGTCGAGTTCACCAAGACCATCGGCCCGCTGGCCGACCCGAGGGCGCACGGCCTCGACCCCGCGCAGGCGTTCCACGTCGTGGTGCCCTCGGTGCCGGGTTTCGCGTTCTCCGCCGCGCCGACGGACGAGATGACCACCGGCCGAGTGGCGCGGATGTGGGTGGAGTTGATGGACCGCCTCGGCTACCGGCGCTACGGCGTCCAGGGCGGCGACCTCGGCGCGTATGTCGCACCGGAGATGGCGCTGGCCGCGCCGGATCGAGTGGTCGGCGTGCACCTCGACGGCGGCATCGGCATGCCGACCGCGGCCGACGTGCCGACCATGTCCGCCGAGGAACGCGCGGAATGGGATCTCATGCAGCAGTGGATGACCGGCGGCGTCGACCACCACACGCTGTTGCGGGCCGCGCCGCAGACCTTCGCGCACGCGTGGAACGATTCGCCGGTCGGGCTGCTGGCCTGGCAAATACAGAAGTTCCAGGAATTCACGCCGCTGGTCGACCACCTCGAGGAGGCGATCGACCGCGACCACCTGCTGACCAACGTCAGCCTGTACTGGTTCACCGCCACCGCGGGCACCTCGTCCTGGCCGATGTACGCCGGACTCGGCGAGGACGGTTTCGCCTGGCCCACGGGCCAGAAGCTGGTCCCGACCGGCGTCTACGGCGGCGGCTCCGCGCTCATGCGGCGACTCGCCGAACAGGACAACGACATCGCGCACTGGCCCGAGGGCAACACCGGCAACCACTTCGTCGCGATGGAGGTCCCGGACATGCACGTCGCCGACATCCGCGCGTTCTTCGCGAAGCTCGCCTGAGCGTCGCGGCCGACTACACCCGGCGCGACGCGTGACGGCAGTCGGCGTCCCTGCCCCGCGGTTTCGGCAGGCGGCGCCGGCGTCTGTCGGCATGCCCGACAGATCATAGACATCTGTCCATGTATTCTAGACATCTGTCTATGAAATGGAGAGGATGCGAGATGGAGACGACTGCGAATGTGTTGGTCGGCCTGGTTGCCGCGCTGCACGTGTACATCTTGGTTCTGGAGATGTTCCTGTGGGAGAGGAAGCCGGGCCGCAAGCTCTCCGGCTTCGATGCCGCGATGGCTCGTGCCAGCGCTCCGCTCGCCGCGAACCAGGGTCTCTACAACGGATTCCTGGCGGCCGGGCTGATCTGGGCTCTGATCGCCGAGAATCCGACCAGGTTCCAGGCCCAGGTCTTCTTTCTCGGCTGCGTGATCGTCGCCGGGCTGTACGGCGGTTTCACCGCCAACCGGCGGATTCTGATCGCCCAGGCATTGCCCGGGGCGCTGGCGCTCGGCGCCGTTCTGCTGGCACGGTGACCGCCGTGCAGGCAGATCCCCGGACGGCACGGACCCGGGCAAAGCTGCGCGAGGCACTGCTGGAGGAGTGTGCCAGCCGTCCACTGGCCGAGGTCAGTGTCGCCGCGCTGGTGCGCCGGGCCGGAGTCGGCCGCGCCACGTTCTATCTCCACTACGCCGACCTGGAGGCGGTCGCCGTCGACGCCTGCGCCGATGTCGTCCGCGATGCGGTGGACGCCCTGCACGCCTGGCGCGGTACACCCGACCCTGCCAGCCCGCCGCCAGCCCTGCTCGCCTTCTTCGACCTTCTGACCCCGCACGCCGGGCTCTATCGGGAACTGTTGCGCCCGGGCGGCGGCGGTCCGCTCGGGCGCGTACTCCATCACGATCTGCGTGCCCGCAGCCATGCCGAGCGCATCCTGGTCGGCGCGCCGGAGCCCGCCCTGGTCGCCTCGGCTGTGGCCGCGACCTTCGCCGGGGTGCTCGCCGACTGGCTACACGGGCTGATCGAGGCGACCCCCGCCGAGATCGCGCAGCGGGTATGGCGCCTGCTCGTCACCCTGCACCGCACCCCGCTGCCCGAATGACCGCGGCCTGCCGCGGAGTTCACCCAATCCGTCGCCGGAAGCGTTAGGGCCTAAGAGGTGGGGATGCCGCTTGTGGGCGCGGTGGGGGCGGCGCTCGGTGCGGATTGCGGGGCGGGCGCGACCGGCGCATCGGGCACCACGAAAGTGCCGACCGTCGGCGTCATCACGCAGTGCGCGCCGGGATATCCGATGATCCCCCACATCGACGCGATGACGGTGCCGGGTCCGCTGTGCACGGTCTTGGACAGCGTCGGCAGGTTGAACTCGGTGACGTCGTCGAGCGCGTCGAGGCCGCTGCGTCCGTTGTTGACGTTGACCCACGCCACGACGAGTCCGGAGGTGAGCGGGGCGCCCGAGTGCGACGGGGTGGCGCTGAAGCGCAGGGTGCCCGGCTCCGGGTTCGCGCCCTGGTTCGGGTTGACGCCCTCGGTGGTGCCCGCCGCGATGATCGTGGTGATGGGGCCGTGCGTGCCGCAGCCGAAAGTGGGCGCGGCGTAGGCGAAGGGCGCCCAGTTGCCCGCGATGTCGCGCAGCTGGGCGACATCGACGAGCTTGGTGTAGTTGCCGAGCGCTTCGACGCCCGCGCGTGCGGCCTGGTCGGTTCCGGCTCGCTCGGTGAGGTGGGCGACGGCCTGATCGATCGACGCGTCCGGCGCCGCGGCGGCGGGTCCGGCGAAGGTCAGAACGGCGCCGATGCCGAGGGAGGTCACAGTCGCGGCCGCGCGTGCGAAGGTTCTGCCGTTCACCTTGTTCTCCTCGAATACCAACCCGGGGCTTCCCCGACCCTGGCCAGCAACGTACCAGTTCGCCATGACCGCCGCCGAGTGGGCCGAGCGAGATTTCCCGGTCGCCTGACGGGTTGCATGGCCGCCCGTGGATCGATGTCGGCGACGTCTTCTGCGGACCGGACCGCGAATGTGATCCACTCGACAGTGGCGGATTACCGCGGGGTAGGTTTGACTCGGAAGTACGAGACACAACGGGAGTTGCGTATGAAATTATCCCTGTCCCCCGACGAGGTGGCCTTCCGCGACGAGCTGCGGCAGTTCTACCGCACCGAGATCCCCGCGGAGATCCGTGAGCGCGTCAAGTACGGCCATGAGCTCTCCCGCGAAGACGTCGTCACGGCCCACAAGATCCTCAACGACAACGGCCTCGCCGTGCCGAACTGGCCGGTGGAGTGGGGCGGCAAAGACTGGACCCCGATGCAGCGCCACATCTGGCAGGACGAGATGCAGCTGGCCTCGGTGCCCGAGCCGCTGACGTTCAACGCCCAGATGGTCGGCCCGGTCATCGCCCACTTCGGCTCGCAGGAGATCAAGGAACGCTTCCTCCCCGCGACCGCGGCCCTCGACATCTGGTGGTGCCAGGGCTTCTCCGAGCCGGACGCCGGTTCGGACCTGGCGTCGCTGCGCACCACCGCGGTGCGCGACGGCGATTCCTACATCGTCAACGGCCAGAAGATCTGGACCACGCTGGCTCAGTACGCCGACTGGATCTTCTGCCTGGTCCGGACCGATCCGACCGCGCAGAAGAAGCAGGCGGGCATCTCCTTCCTGCTGTTCGACGTGAAGAGCCCCGGCGTCACCATCCGCCCGATCAAGCTGATCGACGGCGGCTACGAGGTGAACGAGGTCTTCTTCGAGAACGTGCGGGTGCCCGCCGATCAGCTGGTCGGCGAGGAGAACATGGGCTGGACCTACGCCAAGTTCCTGCTCGGCAACGAGCGCACCGGCATCACCGGCGTCGGCCGCACCAAGGTGAAGCTCGGCGTCGCCAAGGACTACGCGCGCCAGATCAAGTCAGGCTCCGGCTCGCTGCTGGAGGACCCGGTGTTCGCCGCGCGGATCGCCGAGCTGGAGAACGAACTGCTCGCGCTCGAGCTCACCCAGCTGCGGGTGGTCTCGAACTCCACGGAGGGCAAGCCGAACCCGGCCTCCTCGGTGCTCAAGCTGCGCGGCTCGGAGCTGCAGCAGGCCGCCACCGAGCTGTTGCTCGACATCGCGGGACCGGACGCGCTTCCGGTCGACGCGGAGGACATCGCCTCCCCCGGCTGGGCCCAGCGCAGCGGCCCCAGCTACCTCAACTACCGCAAGACAACCATCTACGGAGGTTCGAGCGAGGTGCAGCGCACCATCATCGCCTCCACGATCCTCGGATTGTGAGGCCTGGTCATGGAATTCGAACTCACCGATGAACAGGTCATGCTGCGCGACACCGTGCGCGACGTGCTGGCCCGCAACTACGACCCGGAGTCCCGGCTGAAGGTGACCGACACCGAGCTGGGCTGGAGCCGCGACGTGTGGCGCCAGCTCGCCGAACTCGGCGTGCTCGGCCTCGGTTTCGCCGAGGAGGACGGCGGCGTCGGCGCGGGTCCGGTGGAGACCATGGTCGTGCTCGAGGAGATCGGCCGCCGCCTCGCGCCGGAGCCGCTGCTGGACGCGGTGCTGGTGCCCGGTGCGTTGATCGGTCTGGTCGGCAGCGCCGAACAGCGGCAGCGGATCCTGCCCGACGTCGCTTCCGGCGAGAAGCTGCTCGCCTTCGCGCACGCGGAGCCCGGCGTGCGTTGGCCGTCCACCGATCTCGCGACCAGCGCGGCCGCCGAGGGCGACGGCTACCTGCTGACCGGAGTGAAGAACCCGGTGGCGCACGGCGATTGCGCCGACGAGCTGGTGGTCAGCGCGGTGCTGCCGGGCGGCGGCGTCGGGCTGTTCCTGGTCGCCGCTGCCGGCGAAGGGGTGTCCCGCAAGGTCTTCCGCACCGTCGACGGCCAGCGCGGCGCGCAGATCACCTTCGACAAGGCCCGCGCCGAACTGCTCGGCGACGCGTCCGACGCGTCCGAGGCGGTGCAGATCGCGCTCGGCCACGCGCACGCGGGTCTGTGCGCCGAATCCATCGGCGCGATGGAGGAGTCGCTGCGGCTGACCACCGAGTACCTGAAGACGCGTAAGCAGTTCGGCGTCACGCTGTCGAAGTTCCAGACGCTGACCCAGCGCGCGGCGAACATGTACGTCTCGCTGGAACTGGCGCGCAGCATGAGCCTGTACGTCACCGCGTCGCTCGCCGACGGCGCCAACGACCCGGTGGTCGCCTCGCGGGCCCGCCTTCAGGTCGGACGCGCGGCACGGCACGTCGGGCAGGAAGCCGTTCAGATGCACGGCGGCATCGGCGTCACCGCGGAGTACCCGGTCGGCCACTACGTCGCGCGGCTCACCGCGATCGGCCGGACGCTCGGCGGCGATCTCGACCACCTGAAGGTGCTCAGCGCCCAGGTCGGCGGCTACGACCTGCCGGAGCTGTAGGACCGCTCGGATCGGGCGGCGGTGCGGGCGAAAGCGCCCGTGCCGCCGCCTTATTCGTCTTCGGACTCGGAGGTGTCCGACCGCGGTGTGGTGGTCGGGCGGCGGGTCGTCGGTTCCTCGTCCTCGGTCGGCGGCGGTGTCGTGGCCGACAGCGTCCGGCGCGTGGTCGTCGGTTCCTCGGTTTCCCTTGGCGTTTCGGTTGCGGCGGTGCGCGGCTCCGTGGTGCGTGGCTCCGTGGTGCGCTCGGGCGAGGTGCCGCTGATCTCCGATTGCTCTTCCGGCGGAACGGTCATCGTGCTGTATCCGGCGGGCCTGCGCGGCGGTCCGGCGGGCGCCACATGCCAGCTCGGCGAGGGCGGAATGACGATGCGCGGCACCGTGGCGCTGGAACCGTCGTCACGGACCACGGCCGCGGCGGCCGGGCCGTCCTTGAGCGGCGGTGGCGGGACGTAGGTGTCCTCGCCGCCGATCCCGCAGGAGCCGATGAGGACCAGACCGAGCGAGACCGCTCCCACTGCGATCGCCGGACCCGCGATCTTGGCCCTGCTGCTCTCCATCCGGGACACTCCTCGTGTGTTTCGAGTGGCCTCACCATAATCCACGTGTGCCCACCCGGGCCACGCGAGCGGGTCACCGTCGGCGGGCTTCTACAGCACTTTCAAACATCAATGATTCAGATATCGAATTGATCTCGTCGGCGTGTCGCGGGCACGTGTCGCGGCACAACCGCGTCTACGGGCCGTAGCGTATGTGATCGAAGTTACGCGTGAGACGCCTATACCAGGATGAGAGACGCGCTGGTCGAGCTGCGCGAAGGCAATACTCTGATCGGCGTCACCGAGGAGAAGATGATGGGAGCATACTCGACCTCTCCGCTGCCGGCGGCCGACGCGACCGCCGAAACGGCAGAACCTGCGAAGCAGGAAGTGTCGAAATCGCCCACAGGCGCTGTGTCCACGATCGTGGCGCGGGCATTGGGCTGGCTGTTCTTCCTCGGCGGTATCGTCGGGGCAGTGCTCGGCATTGCGGGGCTACACGTCGAGATCACCGTCGCCGGATTGATTCTGGCGTGCACCGCGGGGCTCGTGCTGCTGAAGATCCGCGCCGACGGCGGGGGGCGAAGCGGCGCGGACTGACCCGGGACCATCTGTCTTCGGACGGCGTTGCGCGAGACTTCGCTTGCGGGAGCGAAGTCGAGCCACCGAAAAGTTGTTCGCGGACCTTCGCTTGCGGGGCGAGGATGCGACGTGCGTAGTCCGTCGGTACTTCGGGTACGGCCGAAGCGAATTCAGAGGTACGCCGAATCCGAATCGAGATGACGGAAGACCCCGTCGCCTACCGTGCCGCGACCGAGTCCTTCCTCCGCCGTGATTTCCTGCGGCACACCGTGATCGCTACGGGTATCGCCAACTTCACCGATCTGGCGAATCCGACCTCGAACAAGATCTATCGCGCGATCGGCTACCGAGCCGTCCACGATTTCGCGAACTACGTGTTCGAGTAGCCGACGACCCATTCGAAGGCCGCGGCGTTGGAACGCGCTCCCTCCGCAGTGCGCGAACGGTTCGGTTCGCCGAGCTCGGCGAGCAGGCTCTCGGTCAGCTCGACGAGTTCGGCCAACGTGGCCGGGGCGAACCAGTCCGGGCGGGTGGCGAACAGGATGTCCTCGCTGGAGGTGTTGCCGCTCGCGCCGGGCGCGAACGGGCAGCCGCCGAGGCCGCCGAGCGAACCGTCGACCATGCCCGCCCCCGCGCCGATCGCGGCCAGCGTGTTGGCCACGCCCATGCCCCAGGTGTCGTGGCCGTGGAACACGATGCGGCGCTGGGGAGTTCGTTCCCGGACCGCCGAGATCAGCGCGGCGACCTGGGCCGGATGCGCTTGGCCGAGGGTGTCGGCGAGGACGATGTCGCCCGTTCCCTCGGTGCGCGGATCGTTCGCGATCGCGAGGACCCGCTCCGGATCGACCGGGCCGTCGAACGGGCAGGTGAAGCTGGTCGCCAAGCACAACTGAATGGCGCCGCCCACCTCGTGCGCCAACCGCACCGCCTCCGGCAGCACGGCCATGCTGTCCTCGGTCGCGCGGCCGATGTTGGCCTTGTTGTGCGCGTCGGACGCCGAGAAGCAGTACTGGAAGTTGCGCACGCCCGCCGCCGCGGCCTTGGCGACGTGGCGCGGGGTGGCCACCCACACCCAGCAGCGCTCGAGCTCCTCCGGGCTCAGGGCCGCGACGAGGTCCATGGTGTTGGCCATGGGCGGCACCAAGTCGGGCCGCGCCATGGAACCGATCTCCAGCGCGGGCACGCCGAGCGCGAGCAGGCGGCGCACGATCTCCACCTTGCGCTCCACGGGCAAGGTCTTGCCGGTCAGCTGGAGGCCGTCGCGCAAAGTCACATCGCGCAACACCACGTCGTGCGCTTCGGTCATCGCCGGTCCTCTCGCGCCTGCGGCGGCACGCACATCACTCCCGCCCACGGTTTCTGGTTCGCGCCCGCCGGATTGGGGTGCACCGTCGGCCGCGCGTGTCCGGGCGCGCGCTGCTCCCACACGTTGCGACCCGTCGGCCTGCGACGACCTCGCCTGCGAGTCATGCCTGCACCTCGCTCTCACCCGTGGCGGCCGCGATCTCGGCTTCGCTCATGCCGAGCAGGCCGGAGAGCACCTCGCGGGTGTGTTCGCCCAGGTCGGGGCCGACATTGCGGATGGGAAGCGACTGCTCCCCGATCACGGGCACGATGCCGGGGAATCCGACCGTCTTCGGCTCCGGCTCGCCGACGTCCACCGGAAACGGCTGAATCATGTTGCGGGCCTGGTACTGTTCGTCGGCGACGATGTCGGCGGCGGTGTAGATCGGGCCGCACGGGATGGCCGCGTCCTCCAGGATCTTCAGCGCCTCGTCCCTGGTGTATTGAATCGTCCATTCGCCGATCGACGCGTCCAGCCGCTCGCGGTGGCGCCAGCGGCCCGCGTTGTCCTGGAGTTCCGGGTCGGCCGCCAAGTCGGGCCTGCCGATCACCTGCATATAGCGCTGGAAGATGGCGTCGCCGTTGCCACCGATGATGATGCTGAAACCGTCCCGGCACGGATAGGCGTTGCTCGGCGCGATGCCTTCCATCCGCCCGCCGACGCGTTCCCGATTGATGCCGTAAGCCAGGTAGTCGGGGACCAGCGATTCCATCACCGAGAGGATGGCCTCGTTCAGCGCGACGTCGATCACCCGCTCGGCCAGCGGCACGGCGTCCGTGCGCTCCCGCTGGAACAGCGCCATCACGGTGCCGAAGGCGGCGTAGATGCCCGCGATGGAATCACCGATGGAGACGCCGACGCGCACCGGGGGACGGTCCGGGTCGCCGACCAGCTCGCGCAGCCCACCGACCGCCTCGGCGACCGCGGCGAAACCGGGCCGCGACGACATCGGTCCGGTCTGCCCGTACGCGGAGATCCTGGTGATCACCAGATCGGGATTGGCCTCGTTCAGCGCCTCGGGCCCGAGTCCCCACTTCTCCAGCATGCCCGGCCGGAAGTTCTCCAGCAGCACGTCGCAGTGCTCGACCAGGTCGAGCACCACCGCGCGGCCCTCGTCGGTGCGCAGATCCAGGGTGATCGACTTCTTGTTCCGGTTGACGGTGCGGTACAGCATCGAGGTGTCGCCGCCGTAGAGCCGCCAGTTGCGCAACTCGTCGCCGGCCTTCGGCCGTTCCACCTTGATGACCTCGGCGCCGAAGTCGCCGAGTATGCGCCCGGCGGTCGGCGCCGCGATGTAATTGCCGAGCTCGAGGACGCGAACTCCGTCCAACGGCCGAATACTCATGGCCAATAGTGTGGACTAATCCAGCTCCCGACCTCGGCCCGCCCTCGGTCTCGCGCCGGGCGCGCGTACCGCGCACCGGGGGCGGGCTTCGGCGTATTTCGCCAATCAGGCGGCGCGCGAGACCTCTTCGACGATCGAGTAGTGCTCGGCGTTGCCCGCGACGACGGTGCTCGGCGCGCCGTCCACGCCGACCGGGACGTCACCGGCCAGGGTGATGCGGGTCAGCTTGCGCGGCTGGTCGTCGTAGTCGTCGACGGCGTAGTGCTGGGTGGCGCGGTTGTCCCAGATCGCCACGTCACCGAGCTGCCAGTTCCAGCGGACGGTGTTCTCGAGGCGGGTCACCCGATCCTGGAACAGCCGGAACAGCGCCTGGGACTCGGCGCCCGACAGGCCGACGAAATTCTTCACGAAGTGCCCGACCAGCAGCGCCCGCTCACCGGTCTCGGGGTGCACCCGCACCACCGGGTGCTCGGTCTCGAAGTAGGTCGACTCGAACTCGGCGCGGTACTCGGCGGTGTTCGGCCGGGCCTTGCTGCCGTGCGCCGCCGCGTAGTCGTACACATTGGTGTGCACCGCGCGCAGGTTCTCGGCGAGCAGCTTCAGCGGCTCGGGCAGCGACTCGTAGGCGGCCACGGTGGAGGCCCAGGTCGTGGATCCGCCGTAGGTCGGCAGGGTCACCGCGCGCAGGATCGAGGCCTTCGGAATGCGGTCGACGAAGGTGACGTCGGTGTGCCAGCTGTTGGCCCGGCCGTACTCGGAGTCGATGGCCAGGCTCTTCACACCGTGCGAGCTGACCGTCGGGTGCGGGGTCGTCGGCGTGCCGAGCAGCTGCGCGAACTCGTACTGCGCGTCCTCGGTGAGGTGCTCCTGGCCGCGGATGAAGACGACCTTGTGCTCGTGCAGGGCGCGACGGATCACGTCGACCGACGCCGCGTCCAGGTCGCCGCCGAGCCGGACGTTGTCGATCTGTGCGCCGATGCGGGCGCCGAGCTTGGTCACCGAGACCGTGGGGGCGGGTGCGATCGTCATGTGTGGTCACCTTCGCTGATCTGGAACGGGAGTGCGTGGTAGAGCACATCACCTGGAAAAGGGGCGTGACCAGGGTTTTCGTCGGGGTGATCGCAAGGGGTGGGGTTGTGGCTCGGCACGCGCCCAGCGCCGTTCGAGGCAAACCTGGGTAGGAGTGCGGGAACGCGCAGGTCCAGCCCTCGGAACGTCAACCGACGCAACCACCAACCCGAACCGGACGATTCCTGCCTCGCCGCCCCAGAAGAATCGGGCCAACCGCACCCGAAGCGCGAGGTGCGTGCTAAATCACCCCACGTGCTCCCGAAGGTAGGCGAGATCGTCCGCGACCCCCTCGCCCGGAGTCTCCAGCACCACCGGCGCGTCCGCGCTGCGGCAGACTTCGGCGAGCAGCTGCGGGTCGATCGTGCCGTCGGCGAAGTTGGCGTGGCGGTCGGCGCCGGAGTTGAACTCGTCGCGCGAGGAGTTGAGGTGCACCAGGTCGATGCGGCCGGTGATGGCCTTGATCCGGTCGACGACGCCGAGCAGTTCCTCGCCGCCCGCCCAGGCGTGGCAGGTGTCCAGGCAGAAGCCGGCGCCGTAGTCGCCGACGGCGTCCCACAGCCGGGCGATGGTGTCGAAATGCCTGGCCATGGCGTGGTTGCCGCCCGCGGTGTTCTCGATGAGGATCGGCACCGCGAAGCCGCCTTTGTCCTGCTGGCGTTCGAACAGCTTGCGCCAGTTGTCGATTCCGGTCTCCACCTCGGCGTCGGAGCGGACGTGGCCGCCGTGCACGACCAAGCCGAACGCGCCGAGATCGGCGGCCGCCTTCGCCTGCTGGGCGACCGCGTTGCGCGAGGGCATCCGCAGCCGGTTGTTCAGGCTCGCCACGTTGATTTGATAGGAGGAGTGCACCACCACATCGATCGGGCTGGCGAGGATCTCCTCGGTCCTCGGGTGCGGGACCGGTTTGTCCCAGCTCTGCGGGTCGACGACGAACATCTGGATGACATCGGCGCCGAGTTTCTCACCGAAGCCGATCGGATCGCTGTCGAGCCGGACGTGTGCTCCAATGCGCATGGGGCTCAGCGTAGTGGGCGGCACCGACATCGCGGGAAACCGGCGATACGGCGGCGAATAGCCGAGAATCGAAGGACTGTTGCGCCCACGTGGTTCCGCGAGATACATCGGTAGGATCCACGTGCTCGACCCGATGAGGGGGGTGAATCACCTTGCTGCGTACTGGCGAGATCTTTGCCGGTTACGTCATCAAGCGCGTGCTCGGACAGGGCGGCATGGGCACGGTGTATCTGGCCCAGCATCCGCGGTTGCCGCGGATGACCGCGCTGAAACTGCTCGATCGCGAGCTCTACGGTGATCTCGAGATCAGGGGACGCTTCGAGCGGGAGGCCGATCTGGTCGCCCAGCTCGACCACCCCAATATCGTCACCGTCTACGACCGCGGCGCCGAGGACGAGCAGCTGTGGATCTCCATGCAGTTCGTGGCGGGGTCCGACGCCGCGAGCGCCGACGTCGACGTGCTCGCCGCCGGACGGGCGGTGCAGATCATCGCCGAGACCGCCGCCGCGCTGGACTTCGCGCACGCCAACGGGGTGCTGCACCGCGACGTGAAACCGGCCAACATCCTGCTGGCCAAGGCGCCCATCGGGCAGCCCGAGCGGGTGCTGCTCACCGACTTCGGCATCGCGGGCATGCGCAACGCGGACACCACGCTGAGCTCGGCGGGCACCATCACCGCCACGCTGGCCTACGCCGCGCCCGAGCAACTCAGCGGGCAGCCGCTGGACCACCGCGCCGACCAGTACTCGCTGGCCTGCACGCTGTTCTGGATGCTCACCGGCAATGTGCCCTTCCCCGGCACCACCCCCGCGGCGGTGATGAACGGGCACATGTACACGCCGGTGCCACCGCTGTCCCGCACCCGCCGCGGTCTGCCGCCCGCCCTGGACGCGGTGATGGCCCGCGCCCTGGCCAAACGCCCCGCCGACCGGTTCCCCAGCTGCACCGATTTCGCCACCGCCGCCCGCCGAGCCCTGGCCTCCGGTACGCCGGGCCCGCATCGCCCGCACCCCATGACGGGCCCCGTCCCACCGCACACCGGCTTCGCCACCCAGCACCAGGGCGTGCCGCCTCGCACCGGGTTCGTCCCCGACGGACGTCCTCCGCACACGGGCACCCCGACACATGCCGGTGCACCGGGCGGTGTGCACCCGCACACGGGCGGCCCCACGCACGCGGGTGGCCCGACGCACGCGGGTGCGCACCCGCCAACCAGCGGCTCGGCTCACCCCGGCTCACCGGCGCACGCCAGTGCGCATCCGCGCCCCGGCGTGCCGCGCACTGGATTCGTGCCGCCCGCGACTGGCGCGCAAACACATTCGCCGCACGCGAGCGATCCCTCACATCCAGGTGTGCCTGCGCAGTCGGGTGGAGTGTCGCCGCCCACGGGGTTCGGTTCGCCTTCGAACGGTGCGCCGCGTGTTGCTCGTCCTCCGCACGGGACTGATCTGTCGCATCCGGGTGTGCCTGCGCAGTCGGGTGGAGTGTTGCCGCCCACGGGGTTCGGTCCAGCTTCGAACGGTGCGCCGCGTGTTGCTCGTCCTCCGCACGGGACTGATCCGTCGCATCCGGGTGTGCCTGCGCAGTCGGGTGGAGTGTTGCCGCCTGCGGGGTTCGGTTCGCCTTCGAACGGTGCGCCGCGTGCTGCTCGTCCTCCGCACGGGACTGATCCGTCGCATCCGGGTGTGCCTGCGCAGTCGGGTGGGATGTTGCCGCCCACGGGATTCGGACCGCCGCCGAACGGGACGGGCGCGGCTCATCCGTCGTACGCGAGCGACCCGCCGCATTCCGGCCGACCGCCGCAATCGGGTGGTTTCGCGCCGCGCGCGGACAATGCGCAGTCGAGGAGGGTTCCGCCGCAGGCGAATTCGCTTCCGCATACCGGTTCGCCGCCCCATGTCGGTGTCCCCGGACATCGAGGTCCGAACGCGCCGGGGCCGGGCCGGAGCGGTCTCCCGCCACACACCGGAGCCCCCCTCGGTCCGCAGCGCGCGGTGGATCTGACCCGTGGTGCAGGCCCGCACGGGACCGCCGCGTATCCGCTCCCCGCGACCCCGCGCCCGCGGACCGACCACCCGCAACCGGTGGACGACCGAGCCCAGGCCGGTACGCCGTATGCCGGACGCCCGACGAGTCTGCCGCGGACACTGCCATTGCCTTCGGACGCGGCCATGCCGGTCGGTGGCGCCGAGCAGGCGATCGTGCCCGGCACGGGGACAGAACAGGCGGCTCCGCCAAACGCCCGGCCCGGGCAGTCGAATACGACGTCGCCCCCCGCTGGCACCACACGGCCAGGCACCTCATCACCAGGCGCCGCCGCTGATCAGTCGCCGAACTCAGGGCGAAATTCCTTGCCGCACGGCGAGTCCGCGCCGCCCAACGGAGGACGGGCAAGTGCCGGAGCGGATGCGCGGCACACCTCCTCGGCGGCCGGAAGCGCGGAAGGCTCGGCGACAGCCGACGGCGGACAGCCAACCCCATCGGTGCCGCCGCGAGCACGGACTCCCCGCACCGCCCGACCGATCACCATCGCCCTGCCGGACAGGGTGCGGCGGGGGCGGAGCGCACCCGCCGGTCCGGGGGCCGGAAACGGCCCGCAACCGCCCGAACCACGGCCTCCGCCATAGCTTTTCGCTATTGATGTCGCCTGGCATACCCCCGCCTCCTCGGGCATCCTGAGGCCACGCGACTGCTGCTAAGGTTTCGATGTTTTCCGTGGTCGGGTAAGCGCTGACCGCGCATTCTTATGCTGTACGCCTGTTCCCGGCGGGTCCCGGTGCAGGCGGGAATTGGAGCAGACATGCTGGCCAGCGGTGAGGTTTTCGCCGGCTATGTCATCGAACGGCAATTGGGTCGCGGTGGCATGGGTTCGGTGTACCTGGCGAAACATCCGCGGCTGCCGCGGATGACGGCGCTGAAGCTGTTGAACCGCGAATTGTTCTTCGACAAGGAGGTGCGGGCGCGGTTCGAACGGGAGGCGGATCTGGTCGCCCGGCTCGATCACCCCGGCATCGTCACGGTCTACGACCGCGGTCTGGAAGACGAGCAGCTGTGGATCTCGATGCAGTTCATCGACGGCATCGACGCCGCCTCGGTGGATCCGAAGACGCTGCCGCCGGAGCGCGCCGTGCAGATCATCAAGGAGACCGCCGACGCGCTGGACTACGCGCACGGCATGGGCGTGCTGCACCGCGACGTGAAACCGGCCAACATCCTGCTCGCCCGCTCCACCGGCGGCCGCGGCGAGCGGGTCTACCTCACCGATTTCGGCATCGCCCGGCTGCGTGACGACACCGGCCACCTCACCCAGACCGGCACCTTCACCGCCACGCTGGCCTACGCCTCGCCCGAGCAGCTGACGGGCGCGTCCCTCGACCACCGCTCCGATCAATACTCGTTGGCCTGCGCGCTGTTCTGGCTGTTCACCGGCAGCGGTCCGTTCGCGGCGACCAACCCGGCCCAGGTCATCCAAGGACACCTCCAGTCGGCGCCGCCCGCGCTGAGCAGCGTCCGCCCCGGACTGCCGTTCGCGCTGGACGGCGTGCTCGCCAAGGCGATGGCCAAGCGGCCGGACGATCGCTTCGCCAGCTGCTCGGAGTTCGCTGCGGCGGCGCAGGCCGCGCTGTCGGGTCAGAGCGCGCCGTCGATGCCGCTGGTCGGCGGCCAGCGTCCGGTCACCGCTCCGCCGCAGCCGATCTCGGCTCCGCATCCGATTACCGGCGGGCCGATCCCGGTGACAGGCGGCCAGTATCCGATCGGCCCGACGACCAGCGGTTCGCAGCCGCTCACCGGCCAGCCGATGACCACGCCGCAGGGCGCCATGCCGACCGCGACCGGCCCGCACCAGCAGACCGGCCCCAGCGGGCAGTATCCACAGCAGTCCGGGTACGGGTTCGCGCCGCCGCCCGGCCCGCCGATGGGGGGCGGTCACCCGATGGGCGGTGGCCACCAGCCGCCGCGCAAGTCGAACACCGGCCTGATCGCCGCGCTGGCTGTTGGCGTCGTGGTGCTGATCGCCGTCGTCGTCGGCATCGGCGTCGCGGTGAGCGGCGGTTCGTCTTCCGGTAGCGGCGGCACCACGACCACCGCGCCGGTCACGACGACCAAGCGTCCGGTGACCGCCGACGCCGCCGCCATCAGCAACGAGTTCCCAGGCATGGTTCCGGCCGACAAGGACGGCGACACCGGCTACAACGGCGCCACCTGCGGCGCGTACTCGCCCGACCGTCCCTCCGTTCCCACCGACGGCACACCCGATTTCGGCAACTGGGCCTACCAGTGGGACTGCTTCGGCGGTGGCAACAACGCCGACCCGTTCTTCACCATCTACGTCTACAAGTCGTCCGCGGACGCGCAGGCCGCGCTGAACAACCTGCCGTCGGACGCCACCAAGTCGACCGACAGCAACGGCGGAAAGTCCTACACCAACTACAAATTCGAGAACAGCGGCCCGAAGATGGTCACCGTCTTCACCGGCGACCCCGACCGGGGGCAGTTCCTGATGTACACCGACGGCATCGTCGGCACCATCGACGAGGTGCTGCGCTGGTGGCGTTCGGCGCCGCTGAACTGACGCATGCTTGACAACGGCGCGGTTTTCGCCGGGTACACCGTCGAACGCCTGCTCGGGCGCGGGGGCATGGGGTCGGTGTACCTGGCGCGGCATCCGCGGTTGCCGCGGTGGACGGCGTTGAAGCTGCTCAATCGAGAGTTGTTCTTCGACACCGAGATTCGGGCACGGTTCGAGCGGGAGGCCGATCTGGTCGCCCAGCTCGACCACCCGAACATCGTCACCGTGTTCGACCGCGGGGTGGAGGGCGAGCAGCTCTGGATCTCGATGCAGTACGTCGACGGTGTCGACGCGGCGTCACTGGACGCTCGCGCGCTGCCGCCGCGACGCGCGGTGCAGATCGTCACCGAGACCGCCAAGGCGCTCGACTTCGCGCACGGCAAGGGCGTACTGCACCGAGACGTGAAGCCCGCCAACATCTTGCTGGAGCGGGCCGAGGGCGGCCTGGAACGGGTGTTCCTCACCGACTTCGGCATCGCCCGCTTCCGCGACGACACGGGCAAGCTGACCCAGACCGGAACCTTCACCGCCACACTCGCTTTCGCCTCACCCGAGCAGCTTTCCGGCGCGGTGCTCGATCACCGCTCGGATCAGTATTCGTTGGCGTGCAGCCTGTTTCGCATGCTGACCGGCACCGTGCCGTTCGAGGCGAGCAACCCGGTCGCGGTGATCCAGGGCCACATGACCCAGCCGCCGCCGCGACTGAGCACCGTCCGCCCTGGTCTGCCGCCCGCGCTGGACGCGGTGCTGTCGCGTGCGCTCGCCAAGCGCCCGGACGACCGGTTCGACTCCTGCGCGGAGTTCGCCGAGGCGGCCCGGCGGGCGCTCGCCGATCCTGGCTCTGGTCCGTTTCCGCTGGCGCGCAACGATTTCGGCCATCGTTCATCGGCAACCCAGCGCCCGTCCCCGCACACGATGCCCGGGTCCTCGATACCCGACGAGGGCTACTCCGCAACGCCTACCGGCTATTCGACCCCACCGGCACCCGGTCACCCGAACCCACCCGCTGGTCCGCGCGGATACACGTCCTCGCCTGCCGCCACTTCGGGCACTGCGCCCGGGCAGCAAGCAAACCATTGGGCGCACGGTTCCGGTGCCGCGCCTTCGCAGGCCGCCAGATCGAACGAGCAGGCCGCCTGGCGGGAGTGCCCGGATCAGTCGGGCCCACAGCACGCTTCCGTATTCGGCAACGCGGCACCCGCGGTCGACACTCCCAACTCTCCGCAGACGCGTATGGGCGTGGGACCGGACTTCTTACCGGGTTCCGCTGGGGCGCAGGCGCATTCGAGGCAGCACGCCCGAGGCCGCGGACGCGCACGCACCAGGTCTCGCCGCACCGCGGTGATCGTCACAATCGGAGCGGCGCTCGCCCTTCTCGCCGCCAACGGAATCGTCCGCGATCGCGGTTCATCCGAACCGGAAGCCTCGGTTCCGTCGACCAGCGCCGTCGAGGTGGCGACATCCACTCAACGCCCCGCGAAGACCAGTGCGGCGCCGACGACCTCGGAGCAATACGACGACGACGCTCACACCGACAACATCGCGTCGATCAGCAAGGCGTTCCCCGGCATGACCCCCGAGGTGGACGAGGACAACGTCGTGCACACCGGCCCCGGTCACAACGGCTCCACCTGCTTCGCGCACGAGGAGGGCTCCGCCAACGCGATGGACGCGGGCGCACCGGATTTCGGCAACTGGACCGCGTACTGGTACTGCTTCGGCGGTCCGAACAAAGCCAGCTACGAGCTGTTCGTCTACCGCTCGCCCGAGGATGTGCAGGCCGCCGTCGACGCGCTGCCGGGACACGCCAGATCCACCGCGAAGCACGGCCGTGAGACCTACACCAACTACCTGCTCGAAGGTCATCCCGCCGCCAAGCGCCCGCGCATGATCACGGTGTTCACCGGCGCGAAGAAGCGGGAGAACTTCCTGATGTACAGCGTCGGCTTCATCGCGACCCAGGACGAATTCATGAACTGGTGGCGCACCGCCCCGCTGAGTTGAGCGCATCCGATCCTGAACTTGCGTCTCCAGCAAGGGGAGAAGCCAGGCTGTCGGACATGGACGACAAGACGCTCCTCTCGATCGGTGCGGTGGCCGAGCGCACCGGCTTGACGGTCAAGGCCATCCGCTTCTACGCCGACCGCAAGATCGTCGCGCCGTCCGCCATCGGCCCGAACGGTTTCCGCCGCTACGACTCCGATGCCATCGCCCGCCTGGAACTGGTCCGCACACTGCGCGCCCTCGGCCTCGACCTCGACACCGTCCGTCAAGTGCTGGCACGGGAACGCACCGTGCCGGAGGTCGCCGCGGCGCACGCCGACGCGCTCGATGTCCAGATCCGGATTCTGCGGCAGCGACGGGCGGTGTTGCGTGCGGTCGCCCAGTGGGCCACCGACACCGAGGAGATGAACACCATGCACCGACTGGCCACGCTGACCGACGCCGAGCGCCGTAGGATCGTCCACGACTTCGTCGACGAGACCTTCGGCGGTATCGACGCCAATCCGGAACTCGTCGAGCTGCTCCGCTCGACAGTGCCCGACCTGCCGGAAGATCCCACGCCCGAACAGGTCCGGGCCTGGATGGAGTTGGCCGAGCTCGCTCGAGACGCCGATTTCCGCGCGGCCGTGCGGCGGATGGCCGAGTACCAAGCCAGCGAGCGCGCGAACGGCGACACCACCGGACTGCACCACGAATTGACCGAGGCCGTCCGCGACCTGGTCGGCGCCGCCTTGGCCGCGGGCCTGCGCCCGGACGAACAGGCCGCCGTCGCCGTGGTGGACGAGCTGACCGAGCGTTACGCCCACACCTTCGGCCGCGCCGACGACACCGACCTGCGCCGCTGGATGCTCCAGCGCCTGGCGATCGCCAATGACGTACGGGTGGAGCGGTATTGGCGACTCGTCGCCGCCGTCAACGGCTGGCCCGCGCCGCAGGAACTCGCGGAGGTCTTCGACTGGTTCGCGGCGGCGCTGCGAGCGCGGGACTAGCCGCGGTGAGCGCGCGGCCCGGAAGAGGGCCGCGCGCAACGAGACCGACTGGTTCTAGAGAGCCGACTCGATGGCCGAAACCACGGTCGGGTCTTCGGGTTTCACGGTCGGGCGGAAGCGCGCCGCCACCTTGCCGTCGCGATCGATGAGGAACTTCTCGAAGTTCCACTGGATGTCGCCCGCGGCGCCCTCGGCGTCGGCGGTCTCGACCAGCTCGCGGTAGAGCGGGTGCCGGTTCTCGCCGTTCACGTCGGTCTTCTCCAACAGCGGGAAGTCGACGCCGTAGGTGATGGAGCAGAACTCCTGGATTTCCTCGGCCGAGCCGGGTTCCTGACCCATGAACTGGTTGCACGGCACGCCGATCACGGTGAACCCGCGCGGACCGTAGGTCTGCTGCAGCTCGACCAGCGCCGAATACTGCGGCGTCAGACCGCATTTGGACGCCACGTTGACCAGCAGCACCGCCTTGTCACCGGCCAGCTCGCCCAGCGTCGTCGACGCACCGGTCAGGGTCCGTAGCGGAATATCCCGAATGCTCACTCGTCTCGCACCTGCCACTTCTGATCTCGTCGGTCCACCCCGAGCGCCACGCTACCGGATCGGCGGGGCGGACGATCTTCGGCGAAACGATCGCGGTCTCAACGGAGGCGGGTGCGCCGCATCAACCGCAGTGTGGCCAGGGTGGTCTTGACCTGCATCTCGTAGGACAGCCGGGCGCGGGCGGCCAAGACCTGGAGTTTCACCACGCCGATGTTCACCGTGTCGGTGTACTTCAGCAGGCCTTGGTCGCCGTGCCGAGTGCCGACGCCGGACTGCTTCACCCCGCCCGACGGTGTGGTCTTGGCGGAGTAGGTGGCGACGAAGCCGTCGTTGATATTGATGTTGCCCGACTCGAGCCGGTCCGCGATCCGCCTGCCCCGGGCGAGGTCGGTCGTCCACACGCTGGCGTTGAGTCCGTAGTCCGTGTCGTTGGCGAGGCGGATGGCCTCGGCGTCGTCGCGGAACGGATAGACACTCACCACTGGCCCGAAGGTCTCCGCCGTCGCGTGGACCATGTCGGGGGTGACGCCCGTCAGCACAGTCGGCTCGTAGAAGGCGGGTCCGATGTCGGGACGCGCCCGGCCGCCGGTGTGCACGGTGGCGCCCTTCGCGCGCGCGTCCGCCACGTGTTCGGCCACCCTGGCGAGCTGGTCGGTCGAGACGAGCGAGCCGAATTCCGGCGCGTAGTCGTAGGCGGCCCCCATTTTCGACCCGAGTTCCTCGGCCGCCGCGACCAAGCGGTGGAGGAATTCGTCGTGGATTCGCTCGTGCACGTAGATCCGCTCGATGTGCATACAGGCCTGGCCCGAGTTGCCGAACACCGCGAACATCGCGCCCGCGATCGCGTCGTCGAGATTCGCGTCGTCCAGCACGAGCATCGGATTCTTACCACCGAGTTCGAGGCTGCATCCGATGAGGTGGCGGCCCGCTTGCTCGCCGACCACCCGCCCGGTAGCGGTGGAACCGGTGAACATGACGAAATCGGAGCCGCCGATCAATGCGGGGCCGACGTCGGGACCGGTGCCGCAGACGACCTGGAACAGCCCGTGCGGCAAACCCGCCCGATACAGCAGTTCGACGCCGAACAGCGCGCACAAGGCGGTCTTGTTGTCCGGCTTGAGAATGACGGCGTTGCCCGCGATGAGGGCGGGCACCGAGTCGGAGATAGCGATGGCCAAGGGGAAGTTCCACGGCGCGATCACCGCGATCGCGCCCTTGGGACGGTGTTCCTCGAACGAACTGGTCACCAACGGGATCGGGCCGCCATGTCGACGGGGGCGCAACACCCGGCGCGCGGTCTTCAGGTAGTGGCTGATGACCATCGGCACGTCGCACGATTCCTCGAGCGCCATGCGCCGGGTCTTGCCGGAGCCGATCTGGATGAGGTCGGCGATCGTCTCGCCCTCCCGCAGGAACAGCTCGTGCGCCCGCTCGAACACCGCGAGTCTGCGGCGCAGCGGCCAACTCGCCCACTCCCGCTGCGCGGCGCGGGCGGTGGCGAAGGCCGCGGTGACGTCCTCGGGGCGGGATTGCGGCAGGTCGCCGACATGGGCGCCGGTGTAGACCTCGGTCATCGGGAACGGTGGCCGAGCCTTCGCGTCGGCGGCGACCATGCCGGTCAGTCGCGCGATCAGCTCCGTGGTGATCCGGGGCGGCAGGCTTGCGGTCCGCTCGTCCGTGGCGTGCGTTGTGCTCATCGGGTGTCTCCCAGGCGTGCGATTGCGACGCGCGCCCGCGGTGCGCCGCGCGCGTCCCTCGGTGTGGAATTAGAACACGTTCTTATTGTCTCACGCCAGGCTTGCCGGACAGGGCGCCGCAGCGCTGGATATCGAGCGCCGCTGCGCTGTGGATTCAGCGCAGCGGCGCCTCGGGCTGCACCTCGACGAGCACCAGATGCGCCCCGCGCGGCGCCGACACCACGGCTACCACCGCCGCCGCGAGATCACCGGCGCGCAGCATGTGCGGGTGGCGGGCGAACCCCCACACCTTCCAGTCCTCGAGCAATGGACCGACGACTTCCGGCGTCGAGTCCATGCCCATGTTGGTCAGCGTCGGTCCGGGCCGCACCACCGAGGCGCGAATCCCGCTGCCCTCCAACTCCATTCGCAGCTGCACCGCCATCGCCTCCAGTCCGGCCTTGGCCGCGCTGTACGCGCCGGTGCGCGGCCGGGGCTCGGGCGCGCAGTCGGAACCGATGAGCACGACGTCGCCGCGCCGCCGTTCGAGCATGCCGGGCAGTACCCGGTGCACCAGCCGCTGCGCGCCGACGAGGTGCACGTGGACCTGGCGCAGGAAACGTTCGGGGTCCATCTCCTGCACCAGCGAGAATTCGATGTCGCCCGCGCCGGACACCAGGATCTCGGTGGGTCCGAGCTCGCGCTCCGCGGCGGTGACGAACTCGTCCACCGAGTCCGCGTTGGTGACGTCGAGCCGGTGCGCGTAGGCGGCGCCGCCGTCGGCGCGGATCTTGGCCGCCAGCTCCTCGCACAGTTCGACGCGCCGTGCGCCGAGCGCGACCGGGTGGCCGAGTTCGGCGAGCGCGAGCGCGGTCGCGGCGCCGATACCGGAGGAGGCGCCCGCGATCAGCGAGGGCCTACGGTCGGGGTGGGGTTCGTAGCGGGGCATCTACCTCTCCACGGTCAGGGGAAGGGCGGCGAAGCCGCGGACATTGGTCGAGTGCACGCGCACGATGCCGCTGTCGGCGACGCGGTAGGCGGGCACCCGAGCGACGAATTCACGAAGGGCGACACCGGCTTCCAGGCGAGCGAGGTGGGCGCCGAGGCAGAAGTGCACGCCCGCACCGAAACTGGCGAGCTTGCCCTTGTCGGGTCGATCGATGCGGTAGGTGTCGGCGTCGTCGAAAACGGCGGAATCGCGGTTGGCCGAACCGATCAGCAGCAGCACCTTGGCGCCCGCGGGAATTGTCGCGCCGTGGTAGTCGAGGTCGACGGTGGCGGTGCGCGCCACGATCTGACTGGAGGTGTCGTAGCGCAGTGTCTCCTCGACCCAGTCCGGCACCAGGCCGGGCTCGGCCACCACCTTCGCGTATTCGGCGGGGTGCCGTGCGGCCCAGTACAACGCGTTGCCCAGCAGTTTCGTAGTGGTCTCGTTGCCCGCGACCACCATCAGGAACATGAAGCCGATGACTTCTCGATCGCTGAGCTGGTCGCCATCGATATCGGCGTCCAGCAGCGCGGAGACCAGATCGTCGCCGGGATCGCGGCGGCGCTCGGCGACCATGTCGGTGTAGTAGCCGAACAGTTCGATCGAGGCCTCCACCGCGGCCATCGGCACGTCCAGCACGCCGTCCTCGCGATGCACCACGAGATCGGCGAGGCGGCGAATCTCCGCGCGGTCCTGTTCCGGAACGCCCATCAGTTCGGAGATCACGTCCATCGGCAGCTTGCCCGCGAAATCCTCGATCCAGTCGAAGGATTCGCGTGCGAGCGCGGGCTCCAGGTAGGCGAGGGTGATCTCGCGGACGCGCTCCTCCATCTCCGCGACCCGGCGCGGCGTGAAGCCCTTGTAGACCAGCTTGCGCATCCGCATGTGCCGCGGATCGTCCATGGCCAGGAAGGACATCACCCGGTGCGCGTGCGGTCCCCACGCCGCCGGGTCGAGCGAGACGCCGTTGGCGCTCGAGAGCCGGGTGGCATCACGGAATCCGGCCGTCACGTCGGCGTGCCTGGACAGCGCCCAGAAGTCCAGATCGGGGTTGTGGAAGAGCGGCGCCTCGGTCCGCAGCCGACGGTAGGTGGGGTACGGGTCGTCGTGGAAGCCGTAGTCGTACGGGTCGAAGGTCAGCGGTTCCAACGAGGCTGCCGTCATGGTGCTCTCCGATGATTCCGTAACGAGTTCTCGCGCCGGGCAGCGAAAGCCGCCGTCCGCGAAGACACATAGCTGGACATGTGTCTGGACACTACCAGCGCTCGAATATCGAGACAATGGATCGGTCGTATCCAGTACCGGGTCGGCGTCGCGTCGATCGTCGATAGTGAAACATGTTCTTGCATCGTGGAGCGTGCCCGGACTATATTCCGTACACCTGTCCAGACAGTATCGGAGCAACCATGAACAGTCTCCTGCCCGCCGACGGGTCGCGCCTGTTGATCGACGGCAAACTCCGTCAGGGCGGCGACGGCGTGTTCGAGACGGTGAACCCCGCGACCGAGGAGACCCTCGGGCTCGCCGCGAACGCGGACGCCGCCGATATGGACGACGCGATCGCCGCCGCGCGCGCCGCCTTCGACGACACCGACTGGTCCCGTGACCACGCCTTCCGCGCCCGGTGCTTGGCACAGTTGCGCGTCGCTCTCCAGGCCGAGGTCGAGGCGCTGCGCGAGATCACCGTCGCCGAGGCGGGCGCGCCCGTCATGCTCACCAAGGGCCCGCAGCTCGAGGGGCCGATCGCGGACTTGGCCTTTCCCGCGAATCTCGCCGAAAACTACCAGTGGGAAACCGATCTCGGCGTCGCCGAGCCGATGGGCATCAAGACTCGCAGGACGCTGCGCCGCGAACCGATCGGCGTGGTCGGCGCCATCACCCCGTGGAACTTCCCGCATCAGATCGGTTTCGCCAAACTGGGTCCCGCGCTCGCGGCCGGAAACACGGTGGTGCTCAAGCCCGCTCCCGACACGCCTTGGTGCGCGGCGGCGGTCGGCGCGATCATCACCGAACAGACCGATATCCCGCCGGGCGTGGTGAACATCGTGACGTCGTCGGATCACGCTCTCGGCGCCCGGCTTTCGGTCGACCCGCGGGTGGACCTGGTCAGCTTCACCGGCTCGACCCAGACCGGCAGGTTGGTGATGGCCGCCGCGGCACCCACTCTGAAGAAGACCTTCCTCGAGCTTGGCGGCAAATCCGCGTTCATCGTGCTCGACGACGCGAACATCGCCGGAGCCGTCGGCGTCGCGGCGTTTTCGGTGTGCGTGCACGCCGGGCAAGGTTGTGCGCTGACCACCCGCCTGCTGGTGCCGCGCGCGTCCTACGACGAGGCGGTGCAGGTGGCGGCGGCCACCATGGGCCGGATCGTGCCGGGCGATCCCACCGACCCCGGCACCGTATGCGGGCCGCTGATCTCGCGGCGTCAACGCGATCGGGTGCTCGGTTACCTGGACATGGCGCGGGCCGAGGGCGGGCGGATCGTGGTCGGCGGCCGTCGGGCCGAACGGGAGCGCGGGTGGTTCGTCGAGCCGACGCTGATCGCCGACCTGCCCAACAGCGCGACGGTCGCGCGCGAGGAGATCTTCGGCCCGGTGCTGGTGATCATCCCGCACGACGGCGACGAGGACGCCATCCGCATCGCCAACGATTCCCCCTACGGGCTGTCCGGCTCGGTGTGGGGCGCCGATCCCGAGCGAATCCGGCGCGTCACCGAGGGCGTGCGCACCGGAACGCTGAGCGTCAACGGCGGCGTCTGGTACTCCGCCGACGCGCCGTTCGGCGGCTACAAGCAGTCCGGCATCGGCCGCGAGATGGGCGTGGCCGGGTTCGAGGAATACCTGGAAACCAAGCTGATCGCGACCGCGGGATGAAATCCGCTGGAACGCAAGCCGATCGGCAGAGAGTTGTGGAGGACCCCATGGGGCGTTTCGCCGGAAGATCCGTCATAGTCACCGGTGCCGCGCAGGGCATCGGCGCGGTCTACGCCAAGGCGCTGGCCGAGGAGGGTGCGAAAGTCGTTGTCGCCGATCGCAATGTCGAGCGCGGCAAGTCCGTCGCCGCCGAGATCGCGGCGACGGGCGGCACCGCGGTGTTCGGCGAGGTAGATGTCGCCGACCCCGAATCCGCCACGGCCCTCGCGGAATTCACCGTCGGCGAGTTCGGCGCGATCGACCACCTGGTGAACAACGCCGCCATCTACGGCGAGATGAAACTCGACCTGCTACTGACCGTACCGTGGGACTACTACAAGAAGTTCATGTCGGTGAACATGGACGGCGCGCTCAACATGACCAGGGCGGTGTTCCAGCACATGGTGCGCGCGGGCGGCGGCTCGATCGTCAACCAGTCGTCCACCGCGGCCTGGGTGTACTCCGGCTTCTACGGCCTGGCCAAGGTCGGCGTCAACGGACTCACCCAGCAGCTGGCCTTCGAACTCGGCGGCTCCAAGATCCGCATCAACGCCATCGCGCCCGGGCCCATCGACACCGAGGCGACCAAGACCGTGACGCCGGGCGTCATCGTGGACGACATGATCAAGCGGCTGCCGCTCAAACGGATGGGCACGCCGGAGGATCTGGTCGGCGCCTGCCTGTATCTGCTCTCGGACGACGCAGCGTGGGTCACCGGGCAGATCTTCAATGTCGACGGCGGACAGATCTTCCGCTCATGAACGCACCGCTGCGCGTCGGATTCGTCGGCCTCGGCAATATGGGCGCGCCGATGGCCAAGCGGCTGCTGGCCTGGCCGGGCGGCCTCACGGTGTGCGACACCAGGCCCGAGGCGGTGCGTCCGTTCGCCGAAGCCGGTGCGGCGGCCGTCGATTCGGCCGCCGGGGTCGCCGCGGCCGCCGACATCGTCTGCGTCGCGGTGCTCGACGACGCGCAGGTGCGCGCCGTGGTCACCGAACTGTCGGGCGCCGCCGCGCCGGGGACCGTGATCGCGGTGCACTCCACGATCGCCGACCGGACCGCCGAAGAACTGGCGGTCGCCTGCGCCGAACGCGGCATCGATCTCGTCGACGCGCCCGTCAGCGGCGGCGGACCCGGCGCCGAACTGGGTCGGCTCGCGGTCATGGTCGGCGGTAGCGTGACGGCGTTCGAGCGGGTGCGCGAGCCCTTCGGCAGTTTCGCCGATCTCGTCGTGCACGCCGGGGAGGTCGGCGCGGGGACGCGAATGAAGCTGGCGCGCAACCTTTTGCACTTCGTCGCCTTCACCGCCGCCACCGAGGCGCAACGGCTCGCCGAGGCCGCCGGACTCGACATCACCGCCTTGGGCAAGATCGTCCGGCATTCCGACGCGGTCACCGGCGGCCCCGGCGCCATCATGCTGCGCGACCGCACCGCCCCGATCGAACCGGACGATTTCTGGCTGCCCATCCTGCGCCACGTGCGTGACCTCGGCGAAAAGGACCTCGGCCTCGCGCTGGAACTCGGCGACCGGCTCGCGCTCGACCTGCCGCTGGCCCGCCTCGCGCTCGAGCGCCTCGGTCCCGGCCTCGGCGTCGGCGACAACACCTTCGAAAGGCAGAACTCATGACCGACAACGCCAATGGCGCGGCCGACGACGCCAACGGCACGGGAGACACCGTCCGGCAGCGCGGCCTCGCCAAGATGGCCGAGGTCTACGGCACCGAATTCCAGGATTACCCCGGCGATCACTTCGCCATGACCGCCGATCACCTCTTCGCGAACGTGTGGTCGCGGCCCGGGCTCAGCGTGCGCGACCGCCGTCTGCTCCTGCTCGGGGCATTGACCGCGCAGGGCCTGATGGACACCGCGGGCATCCAGATCGGCGCCGCGCTGCGCAACGGCGAACTCACCGAGGAGCAGCTGCACGAGATCGCGCTGTTCCTGTGTCACTACGTGGGTTGGCCGAACGGCACCAAACTCGACCTGTTGGTGGGAACAATCGTGGCGCAGCAGAAGAAAGCCGCGCGGGCCGCCGCCGACAAGTCCGAGACCGCGTGACATCGCACCGAACCACGAGGAAGCGAATATGACCGACGCCAAGTCCATCCGTCCACTGCGCGCCAGTGCAGTCTCCGAATGGGGACACTCCGCCGATGTCGTCGTCGCGGGGTACGGCATCGCCGGGGTGTGCGCCGCCATCGAGGCCGCGCGGGCGGGCGCCGACGTGCTCATCCTGGAACGCTCCGGCGGATGGGGCGGTGCCGCGGCGATGGCGGGCGGGTTCATCTACCTCGGTGGCGGCACGCCGTTGCAGCGCGCGCTCGGGTTCGAGGACAGTCCGGAGAACATGGAGAAGTTCCTGCTCGCCGCGCTCGGACCGGGCGTCGATTCGGCCAAGATCGCGGACTACTGCCGCAACAGCGTCGAGCACTACAACTGGCTCGTCTCGTGCGGCGTGCCGTTCCGCGAGGCGTTCTGGGGCGAGCCCGGCTGGGAGCCGCCGCACGACGAGGGCTTGATGTACTCCGGCGGCGAGAACGCCGCGCCGTTCAACACCCTGGCCACGCCCGCGCCGCGCGGACACGTCCCGCAGTACGCCGACAAACGGATCGGGCAGCGCAGCGGCGGCTACATGCTCATGAAGCCGCTCGCCGAGACGGCCGAAAAGCTCGGTGTGCGAGTGGAATACGACACGCGCATCCGTCGGCTGATCGTGGACGACGACGATCGGGTGGTCGGCGTGGTCGCCGCGCACTTCGGCAAGGAGGTCGCTATCCGGGCCGAACGCGGCGTCGTCTTGGCCACCGGCAGTTTCGCCTACGCCGCGCAGATGATCGAGGGATACGCGCCGCGCCTGATCGGCAGGCCCGCCGCCGCCATCGAGGAGCACGACGGCATCGGCATCCGGGTGGCGCAGGCGCTCGGCGCGGACCTGGCGCACATGGACGCCACCGAGGTCGCCTTCTTCGGCGATCCACAGCTGCTGGTGCGCGGCATCCTGGTGAACGGGCGCGGCCAGCGCTACATCCCGGAGGACACCTATCCCGGCCGGATCGGACAGGCCACGCTGATCCAGCAGGAGAACCAGGCGTACCTGGTGATCGATGAGGCGTCCTACGAGGCGGCGCTGAAGACCGTGACCGCGACGCCCTTCTTCCGGCAGCCACCGACCTGGGTGGCGGAATCGGTCGCCGAGCTCGAGGCCGACATGGGCTTGCCGGAGAAGGCTCTGCAATCGACCGTCGAGATCTACAACCGGCACGCGGCCGACGGCAAGGATCCGCTGCTCGGCAAGAAGCCGGAGTGGGTGCGCCCGATCGGTACGCCGTTGGCGGCCTTCGACATGCGCAACTTCACCGCGGGATTCACCCTCGGCGGGCTGCGCACGGATCTGGACTCGCGGGTGCTGCACGTCTCCGGTGAACCGATCGCCGGACTGTACGCGGCGGGTCGCTGTACCTCGGGGTTGTGCGCGGGCGGATACGTCAGCGGGGCCTCGCTCGGCGACGGCAGCTTCTACGGTCGCAGGGCCGGGGTGGCGGCCGCCAAGAACTGATGGGGACTGATAGTGTCTGGACACATGTCCGAAGGTGATTCCATCATGCTGGAGGCGACCCGGCGTCGCCTCAGCGGGAAACAGGCCGACACTGTCGACAAACTGACCAAGTCGGCCGTGGAGGTGCTGGCCCGCGAGGGCTTCGCGGGCATGACCATCCGGTTGGTCGCCGCGGCCGCCGGTGTCGGCACCGCCACGGCCTACACCTATTTCTCCTCCAAGGAACACCTGGTCGCGGAGATCTTCTGGCGGCGGCTCGTCGCCTCGCCGTCACCGGCGAGCGAATCCGACGACCCGCACGACCGCGTCGTCGCCGAACTGCGCAACATCGCCATGCTCGTCGCCGACGAGCAGGAACTCTCCGGCGCCGTCACCAGCGCACTCCTCGGTCGTGACCCCGACGTCGCGCACCTGCGCGACCGCATCGGCGCCGAGATCCGCAAACGCATCCTGCGCGCCCTCGGCCCCGACGCCGACCCCGACATCGTCGAATCCCTCGAACTCCTCTACGCCGGCGCCCTCGTCCGCGCGGGCATGGGCTACGCCTCCTACTCCGAAATCGCCGACCGCATAGAGAAATCCGCGCTCCTCATCCTGAAGTAGACACAGCAAGACGTGGGACGCCGACCAGGCCAACAGCTAGGTGCGGCGCATCCGATCGAAACCGCCGCCGCGACACCCGACGCCGGTCACGCCTGCGACGAGATCCGCCCCGGTTACCGCAAACTCGCGGCCGCGGCCTCCCATTGTCATTCGCTACCGGATCGACGCCGACGCCGACCTCGAGGTCATCCGGATCCTCCACCAGCGCATGGACGTGGGCTCTCACCTGTGACCCGCCCTGGGCGGCACTCGTGGTCCGGGCTCCGCCACCGGCGTCGAGGCGCCGGTCGGGGACGGGTGAGGTCGGCGTGGCGAAGTCGGCGTTTCGCGAGGACACTGAGGACGTAGCGCCCAACTTCGTCCCCAGGAGCATGCGATGCCAGACAACGGGCCTTTCGGCATCGATCCGGAAGATATCGAACGCGCACTGCGTGAGGCGGGAACCGAGCTCCGCGACCTGCTCGGGAAAGCAGGCGTGTACCTGGACCGCGTAGATCACGCGAGCGTCGGTTCCGTGGCGTCGTTTCTCGGTCAGTTCGTCCAACCGGAGCGGTCACGTCCACCGCAACCCGAGACCACGGGTGAGACCGGCAGCGGGGTATGGGCGATCTACAGCATCGACGACACCGGCGAGGCCAGGGTCGACCAGGTCTTCCCGAGCGAACTCGAGGCTTTACGCGCGCACCGCGACAACACCGATCCACAGCGTCGGGTGCGGTTCCTGCCCTACGGCGTTCCGGCGAGCGTGTTGGATGCCCCCTGACGGCGCACGCTGAAGAAGTGGTGGCGGTCCGCGCCGATCGGTTGAGCCGTACGACCGGGGTATTCGGGGGAATCCCTGATGGCGCGGGGCGGGGTTCGCAGACAGACTGGAGGGCATGACTTCGCAAGCTGTGGGGGCCGAGACCGCCGAGACGGTGACTCCGACCGAGATCGCGGCGCGCGCCGCCGACCTGTCCAAGGTGTACGGGTCGGGTGATACCCAGGTCAAGGCGCTGGACGGGGTGTCGGTCGAGTTCGCGAAGCGGGAGTTCACCGCGATCATGGGGCCCTCCGGCTCCGGCAAATCGACCCTCATGCACTGCCTCGCCGGATTGGACAGCGCCAGCTCCGGCACCGTGCGCATCGGCGAGACCGATCTGACCGACCTGACCGACAAGCAGATGACCCGCCTGCGCCGCGACCGCATCGGCTTCGTCTTCCAGGCGTTCAACCTGGTGCCCACGCTGACCGCGCTGGAGAACATCACGCTGCCGCTGGACATCGCGGGCCGCGACCCCGACGAGGACTGGCTCCACACGGTGATCAAGCGGCTCGGGCTCGGCGACCGGCTCGATCACCGGCCCAGCGAACTCTCCGGCGGCCAGCAGCAGCGGGTGGCGTGCGCGCGGGCGCTCGCGGGCAAGCCCGAGATCATCTTCGGCGACGAGCCGACCGGCAATTTGGACTCGCGCGCCTCGGAGGAGGTGCTGTCCATCCTGCGCGCCGCGGTGAACGAGTTCGGGCAGACGGTCGTGATCGTCACCCACGAGCCGCACGCCGCGTCCTTCGCCGACCGGGTGATCTTCCTCGCCGACGGCCGGATCGTCTCCGAATTGCGCGATCCCACCGCGGAATCGGTGCTGGACCGGATGAAGTCGCTGGAGCAGGCATGAGGACCGCGGTCGTCGGGCGGGGGGAAGCGTGATGAACGGCAGTCCGATGCGCAAGGTCGCGCTCCGCAACCTCGCCGCGCACAAAGTCCGGTTGGCGCTGACCCTGCTCTCGGTGGTGCTCGGCACCGCCTTCATCGCGGGTTCGTTCGTCTTCACCGACACCTTGCAGCGCACCTTCGACGGCCTGTTCGCCAGCCAGGCGAAAGGCGTCGACGTGCGGGTGAGCCCGAAGGAACAGCAGTCCTTCGGCGTCCCGCTCGGCGTGGTGGACATGGTCTCGGGGATGGACGGCGTGCGCGCGGTCGCGCCGAGCGTGAACGGCCCGCTGGTGCTGCTCGACCCCGAGGGCAAGAAGCCGGTGCAGACCGGCGGCGCGCCCAGCTGGGGCGAGTCCTACGTCCCGCCCGAACACGCGGTCGCGGAACCGCCGACGTTCGTCGCGGGCACGCCGCCCACGAAGGCGGGGGAGGTCGCGATCAACAGCGGGGGCGCCGAGGTCGCCGGTCTGAAGGTGGGAGATCGGACCAAGCTCCTGATCCCGTCGCAGAGCACCC
This sequence comes from Nocardia sp. NPDC050713, assembly GCF_040654315.1. Lineage (NCBI taxonomy): Bacteria > Bacillati > Actinomycetota > Actinomycetes > Mycobacteriales > Nocardiaceae > Nocardia > Nocardia sp. NPDC050713. The sequence goes on from NZ_JBFAHS010000005.1 coordinate 399,147, forward strand.
AGCAGCGGCCGGTCCTCGACGTCACCGTCAGCGGCATCTACGAGTTGCCTTCGGACACCGGTGGATTCATCGGCCTCTACTTCGACGACGCGCAGGCCAGGCAGCTGTTCACCGACGGCACGCACGTCGCCTGGATCGACATCGCCGCCTCCGGCTCGGGCGACGAATTGCGCGACCGGATCGCCGCCGCGCTGCCGGACTTCAAGGTGCAGAACGGCGAGCAGGTGCGCGCCGATATGAAAGCCCAGGTTTCCCAGGCGCTGAACTTCATCAACTACTTCCTGCTCGCGTTCGGCGCGATCGCGCTGATCGTCGGCACGTTCATCATCTACAACACCTTCGCGATGATCGTCGCGCAGCGGCTGCGCGAGCTGGCGCTGCTGCGGGCGGTCGGTGCCAGCAGCGGGCAGGTCGGCGGCTCGGTGGTGGCCGAGGCGCTGGTCATCGGCGCGATCGGCAGCGTGATCGGCCTCGCGGCGGGCGTCGGCTTGGCGTTCGGGCTCTCGGCGGTGCTCAACGCCTTCGATCTCGGCCTGCCCACCGGTTCCATGGCGGTGCTGCCGCGCACGGTGGTCGTCGCACTGGTTGTCGGTCTCGTCGTCACCGTGATCAGCGCCTACGCGCCCGCGCGCCGGGCGGCGAAGATCCCGCCCGTCGAGGCGATGCGGGAGGAATTCGCTTCCGCCGGTGAATCGTTGCGGATCCGCACCGCCGTCGGCGCGGTGCTCGCCGTGGTCGGCGTTGTGCTCGTGCTGCTCGGCTCCCGCTCGACGGGCGGCAGCGCCGCGGCGACGGTCGGTGCGGGCGCGCTGGCGCTGATCCTCGCCGTGCTGCTCGCCTCGCCCGCGCTGTCGCGTCCCGTGGTCGGCGGCCTCGGGGTGCTGATCCGCCCGTTCGGGCCGATCGGCCGGATGGCGCGCAACAACGCGGCGCGCAATCCGCGCCGCACGGCCGCGACGGCTTTCGCGCTCACCCTCGGCCTGATGCTGGTGTCGTTGATCAGCATGCTCGGCACGTCGGCCAAGGCCAGTGTCGCCGTGCTGGTCGACAAGGGCGTCAAGTCCGAGTACGTGCTCGCGGGCCCGCAGCAGTCCCAGCTGATCGGACTGCCGCTGGGCGTGCCGGACGCGGTGCGCGCCGGCGTGCCGGAGGCCGCCGAGGTGATCGGCTTCCGCGGCGTCGCGGTGAAGGTCGGTGACGATCGGCTGGCGGGCGTCGCGCCCGACGGTCCGATCGACAGCGCGCTGAACTACGAGATCCTGCAAGGCACGGGCACCCTCGGTGAGCGCGGCATCCTGGTCTCCGACGACGAGGCGGCCCAGCACGATTGGCGGGCCGGTCAGCAGATCGAGCTCACCACGCTGGACCGCAACCAGAAGGTGCCGGTCACCATCGCGGGCGTGTACAAGAAGACGCCGCTGCTCGGCGACCTGGTGGTGCCGCCAGCGATCTTCGAAGCGGTGACGCCGACCGCGTTCCGCAACAACTTCTACGTCCTCGTCAACGCGAAGCCGGGCGCGGACGTGGCCGCGATGCGCGCCGACCTGGCGAAGGCGACCGATCAATTCGCGGTCGTTCAGGTGCAGGACCGCGAGCAGTTCAAGGGCGCGCAGGGCCGCCAGATCAACACCCTGCTCGCCATCCTGTACGGCCTCCTCGCCTTGGCCGTGGTGATCGCCATCCTCGGCATCATCAACACGCTCGCGCTCTCGGTGGTGGAGCGGCGCAGGGAGATCGGCATGCTGCGCGCCGTCGGCACCATGCGCTCGCAGATTCGCCGCACGATCTACCTGGAGTCCATGCTGATCGCGGTGTTCGGCGCCCTCGTCGGCGTGGTCCTCGGCATCGGCCTGGGCATCGGATTCCTGCGCACGCTACGGGATTTCGGCATCGACCAGATCGACATCCCGTGGACCCAGCTGGTCCTGGTGCTGATCTCCTCGGCCGTCGTCGGCGTGCTCGCCGCGCTGTGGCCGGGCATCCGGGCCGCACGCACCCCACCGCTGGCCGCCATCGCGGACATTTAGTCGACACAGCCGGACGCGCTCCGCCGATAGCCTGCGCATGGCCGGAGCGAAGGCGGAGATACGCCTAGGCCTGGTCCCGGCTTTCGAGCCGGGCCAGTCCGCAGATTGCGACATAGTTGCCAAGGCTGAGACGAGTAGCGAACTACTCGCGCCCCGCGCCCAGCGGCGCCGCATGATTCCGGTATGTCCAGGGTCTTCCTGAGTCATTCGAGCCGGGACACGCGGCAAGCGGTCGCGCTGAAGGCGTGGCTCGTCGAGGCGGACCCGGGCCTCGCCGACGAGATCTTCCTCGATCTGGATCGGCGGACCGGGATTCGCGCCGGTGTCCGCTGGAAGGACGCCCTGCGGCGAGCGAGCGAGCGCTGCGAGGCCGTCATCTGCTTGCTGTCCGAGAACTGGGACGCCTCGCACGAGTGCAAGGTCGAGTATCGGTCTGCCGAAACGCTGGGCAAGCCGATCTTCGCGGTTCGATTGCAGCCGCTGAAGGGCCGGGACATCACCAGCGAATGGCAACGGTGCGATCTGTTCGGCGCGGGGCCGCACACCTCGATCTCCGTCGACGACGGTCCGCCGGTCGAATTCCGCACCGAAGGCCTGCTGCGGCTGCGTGACGGTCTGCGGGCGGCGGGCATCGGCGCGGACACCTTCGCTTGGCCGCCGCCCGACGACCCGGAACGGGCGCCCTATCGCGGCTGGCAGCCGCTGGAAGCGGTGGACGCCGCCGTGTACTTCGGCCGCGACGCGCAGATCGGCCGGGCGCTCACCGTCATCCGAGCACTGCGCAATTCCGGCGTCGGTCAGTTGTTCGTCGTGCTCGGACCGTCCGGGGTCGGGAAGTCGTCGTTCCTGCGCGCGGGTTTGTTGCCGCGCTTGCACCGCGACGATCGCCATTACCTGCCCGCCGGGATCGTGCGGCCGCAGCGCTATGCCCTGACCGGCGACGGCGGGCTGGCGCACACGATTCACCGGCTCCGCGTCGATCTGGGATTGCGTCAACCGAGTCTCGGTGTCATCAAGGAGGGCATCCGCGATGTGGCACGGGTGCGGGCCTGGCTTGCCGAGGCGCAGCGGGCAGCGCGAGAGCGAATAGTCGATCCCACCGACGACGAGCCGCCGACCCTCGTGCTTTCCCTCGACCAGGCCGAGGAGCTGTTCGGCGTCGACGCCGACGAGGAAGCTCGGGCGTTGCTCGCCCTCGTCGGCGAGCTGCTCGATCCGCACATCGCGATGTCGATCGTCGTCGTCGCGACCATTCGGGCCGACCGGTACGAGCCGCTGCAGACCGCGCCGGAACTGGCCGATGTCGCGGTCCGCCCGTTCGACGACCTGAAACCGATGCCGCAGGCGCAGTTCAAAGAGGTCATCTGCGGGCCTGCGCGGCGGGCGCGCCAAGCGGGCAGCAAACTCGACTTCGCCCCGGACCTGGTGGACCGGCTGCTCGACGACTGGTCGCACGGCGCGGACACCCTCCCGCTGCTCTCGCTGACCTTGGCGCGTCTGTACCAGGACTACGGCGATGGCGAGATCACTCTCGCCGAATACGAGGCGATGGGCGGCTTGCGCCGCGTCGTGCAGAGCGAGGTCGACGAGCTGCTCGCGGTCGATCCCGCGGTGCGACAGGAACAACTCGCGGTGCTGCGGACGGCGTTCGTGCCGTGGCTGGCGACCGTCGACCCGGACAACGACCAGCCGATGCGCCGGGTCGCGCGCTGGTTCGACCTGCCAGCGCCCAGTCGTCCATTGCTGGAGCGTTTCATCGCCCAGCGGCTGCTCGTCCGGGACGAGCGCGACGGTGAGATCGTGGTCGAGGTCGCCCTGGAAAGTCTGCTGCGGCAATGGGACGCGTTGGCCGAGTGGCTGCGGATCGAGGCCGCCGACCTGAAGGATGCCGTCAATCTGGAGCGAGCGGCGCTGGCCTGGGATCGCAACGGACGCCACGACGAGTGGCTGCTGGCGGGCAGCAGGCTCGCCGACGCCGAATCGCTGGTCGTCGAACCGGGATTCCGGGACCGGCTCGAGGACGTGCGGGAGTTCCTGTCGGCCTCGCGAAAGCACGAAGACCGGTTACTCGCCGAAGAACAGGAGCATCGGGAGGCCGAGCTGCGGGCGGCCAGGGACCGGCAGGAGGCGGCGGAAGCGTTGGCGGCGGCGGAAAGTCGCGCGAAGGAGGACGCGGAGCGCAATGCCCGCATGTTGCGCAGACGGTCGAGGATTCTGCGGGCGGTGTTGATCGTCGTGGTCGTCGTGGCGGTGGTGGCGGCGGTCGGATTCGTGCGGGCGTTGCGCGCGGAGGATCGGGCACGCTCGAATGCGCGAGATGCGTCGGCGGCGTCGCTGGGCGCGCAATCTCAGCTCATGCTGAGCGAATCGTGGCCGGGCATGAGCGACGACGTGTTGGGAATGCAGATGGCCTTGGCCGCCAGCAGCTTTCCGTCGAAGTCCGATGACCGCTTCGCCGTACTCAATGCGATCCACCAGACGCGCAACGTAACCAAGATCTACGGCTTGAACGGCGCTAGTACATCCAGCGTGAAGTTCAGTCCGGATGGCAGTCGGATCGTCACCACTCGCGGCAACGCGATCGAATTGGTGGACGCGGGAACCTGGCAGCGAATCGGCGATGTCATGACCGGGCACAAGGGCGAGGTGAACGAACTCGCCTTCAGCCCGGACGGCAGGCGCATACTGTCCGGCGGCCGCGACGCGACGGTGCGACTCTGGGATGCGGAAACGCAACACCCGATCGGCGAGCCCATGCGTGGGCATAGCGGGCCAGTCACGAGTGTCGCGTTCAGTCCCGACGGGAGCGCGCTTGTCTCGGGAGGCGTGGACAAGACCGTGCGGTTGTGGGATACCGAGTCACGGCGACCGATCGGCGAGCCGATGTCCGGATCCGAGAAAGAGGTCATATCGGTTGCGTTCGGTGCCGCCGGTCTGATCGCCTCGAGTGGCTTGGACGGCGCGATCCGGCTGTGGGACCCCACATCGCGGCAGCCGGTCGGTGCGATCCCGACTGGCCAGTTCAATGTGAACAGTGTCGCGTTCAGCCCGGACGGCGCCCGGCTCGCCTCGGCGGGCACGGACACGACGATCCAGATCTGGGATCCGCGCACCCGCCTGCCGATCGGCGAACCGATGCGCGGACACACCGCGGTGATCGCAGATGTGACGTTCAGTCCCGACGGCGCTCGACTCGCCTCCGCGAGCGAGGACAAGACGATCCGAACGTGGGATGCGGCGTCCGGGCACCCAGTGGGTGAAGCGCTGCGCGGGCACGAGTCCGCGGTCACCAGTGTCGCTTTCCACCGCGACGGGCGACGGATCGTTTCCGGCGGTCTCGATGCCACGGTGCGGGAATGGATCGGAAACACTGGCACCGTGTACCGCGAAGGCCCGGTGATCGGGGTCGCGATCAGCCCGGATGGCAGGCGCATCGTGTCGAGCACGGTGGACGGGACGATCAGCCAGTCGGAGATCGACACCGGCAAACAGGTGGGTCCCGTTGTCCGCGGCGATGCCCTCGAGGGTGCGGTTTACAGCGCCGACGGCAGGCGACTCGAGTCGATCAGCACGAGCCATCTACGAATGTGGGATGCGAATACCGGCGAGCCGGTCGGTGCGCCGATTCCTTTCCCGCCCGAGACGAAGACAGCTCTCACCAATGGTGATCGCATAGCGGCGTCGTTCACGGAATCGTCCGGTCAGCTGTGGAACCTGCCGTCGATGCGACCGATCGGCCCGTCACTGGACGAAGCCACGGGGGTCCTGTCCGCTGAGTTCAGTCGTGATGGAAAGGTACTCGCGGCCGGGGGCGCGGACTGGGTGGTGCGATTGTGGGATGCGACGACGGGCCTGCGGGTCGGGAAGTCGATGGAGGGCGCGGGGTGGGTGTCCGCTATCGACTTCAGCTCGGATGGTCGTCGGCTCGCGGTCGGATACTTCGACAAGTCGGTGCGGCTGTGGAACGTGGACACCGGGGAACAGATCGGTGATCCGATGTGGCACGACGGCTGGGTGATGGATGTCGAGTTCGGCCCGGACGAAAAGACTCTGGCGAGTGGCAGTGTGGACGGAAATGTCCGGCTGTGGGATGTCGCATCGCAGCGGCAGATCGGCCCCGCGATGATCGGCCACGCAGGAATGATCGCGGACGTCGACTTCACACCGGACGGCGCAAGCATTTTCTCCGCGAGCGCCGACAAGACGATCAGGATTTGGCCGGGGTCGACGTTCGACACCGACAAGCTTTGCGCCAAGATGACTTACAACATGAGCCGGGAGACATGGAACGAATGGGTCTCGCCCGACATCGAGTATGAAAAGGTCTGCCCGGATCTCCCGATCGTGGGCGAAGAAGGTGGGTAAACCACGACCGCCCGCATCGGGCCCATTCAGCGCCCGGCATTCGGTGTACTGAATCGACGACGACTCCAGAGGAATTGGAGATATCCGGCTTCGTGCCGGAGCGGGCCGTCAACCCGGGTAGCGGGCGTGCCATTCGGCCGTGGGCTCGCCGTGCGCGTCGCGCGGCGGGGTCGGGCCGAACTCGGTGCAGTAGTCGGCGGCCAGGCGGTCGATGATGGGCGCGACGTCCAGCGCGGTGCGCCAAGGTTCGGGAATCGCGGTGCGGCCGTGGCGGGCGCCGAGGATGCTGCCGCACAACGCGCCAGTGGAGTCGCTGTCGCCGGAATGGTTGACCGCCAACAGGACTCCGTGGCGGAAGATGTCCTCCGGCGTCCCGCCGACGGACTGCGCGCACAGCGCCGCGTAGACGGCGATGCCGAGCGCCTCGGGCGCGATCCAGCCGCGCCCGAGCGCGTCGAAGTCCTCCGGCTGCGGCATCGCACTGGTGCGGCGCGCGGTGGCGGCGGCCAGCTCGATGGCCGCGGTGAGCGCCGCGGAGGTCTCCTCGTGGTGCTCGTGGCGGGCCAGCTCGGTGCGGACCTGGTCGAGCGCGGCGTCGAGTTCCGCGCCGCGGCCGAGCAGATAGATCAGCGCGGCCACCGCTCCGGCGGGCAGCCAGCCGCTGGGGTGTCCGTGGGTGAGGGCCGCAGCGTCGCAACCCAACTCGAAGACGTGCTCCAGTGCGTCACCTGCCCGGTCCACGGCATAGCCGAAGCCGCAGGGCACCACGCGCACCGCGGCGGCGCAGCCCTTGGAATCGTTGATCGGCTCGGTCCGGGTGCCCAGCGGGCGGGCCGGTTCGCGCCGCGCCGCCGCCTTCTGCAATGCGGTGTAGGCGGCTTGCGTGATGCCGCGGTATCCCATCAACTCCGGGTGCGCGGCCAGCGCGCTGTGCGGCCGGAACTCCTGCTCCGGGATGGTGACGCCCTGCCCCTGCAACCACACCAGGAAGCCCTGCTGCATCATGCCGAGCGTCGCGCCGCCGATACCGCGTGACCGCGCCCGTACCGAGCCTCTGACGAGAGCCTCGACGGTGAACAGCGTCAGCTGGGTCTCCTCGGAGATTCTGCCCTCGTACGTTTCCGGCGAGCCGGTGATACCCCGCGGGCCGTACCGCTGCCGGATGTGGTGCAGCAGCAAGTTTTCCACCGGCGCGCCGAGTGCGTCGCCGATGGCGCCGCCGAGCAGACAGCCGTGCACCACGTCGTCCTGGGTGCGCAGGTTCCTGCGGAAGTCGGCCGCGTGCATGGTCACGTCGGGAGCGGTGGGCCGCGCGTGCGGCTCGGACCACGGCCGGGCCTGCGGGCCGCTCGGCGTCGGTCGCGCGGGGGGTTCGGCCAGTGACTGGTCGGTTGTTGGCACCTTGTCGCGCAAGGCGCGGACGACGTCCTCGGCGAATTCCCCGCACGAGTCGTACCTGTCGCCGGGGTCTTTCGCCATCCCCCTCGCGAGCACCGGGTCCAGGCGCGCGGGCAGCTCCGGCCGCGTCGCGCGCGGCGACGGGATCGGGCCGTGCAGGTGCCCGAAGAGCACGGCGGGCAGATTCGGGCCGTCGTACGGTCCCGCGCCGGTGAGCAAACGAAACAGCGTGCACGCCAACGCGTACTGATCGCAGCGGTGGTCCAGCGGCGCGTTGGTCAGCTGCTCCGGCGCGGCGTAGGCGAGGGTCGCGGTGAGGTTGCCGGTGCGGGTGAGCCCGGCGGTGTCGTCGAGCAGTTTGGCGATGCCGAAGTCGGTCAGCAGCACCCGCTCGTCGAAGCCCGTGCCGACGCCCGCGGAACGGGACAGCAGGATGTTGGCGGGCTTCACATCGCGGTGCAGCACGCCCCTGGCGTGCGCGTAATCCAAGGCGCCCGCGGTCTGCACGACGATCTGCGCGACCCGCTCCGGCGACATGTCGCTCGGCGGCGCCGCGGCGCTGTCCTGACCGTCCACGTACTGCATCGAGATCCACAGCCGCTCGTCCTCGATGCCGCGGTCGTAGACGGTGATGATGTTCGGGTGGTCCAGCTGCGCGACCAGGTCTGCCTCGCGCTCGAACCGCCGCCGAATCTCGGCGTCGTCGAACATCTCCCGGTGCAGCAGCTTCAGCGCGGTCGTCTTCGGCAGCCGGGGATGGCGCGCCGCGTACACCGCGCCCATGCCGCCGCGCCCCAGCTCGCGTTCGATCACGTAGCCCGCGAACACCTCACCACGGCGCAACATCCGTGCCCCCCATCCAGCGTGCCGAGACCTCGACGAGTCTAGAACGGCCTCATGGCTTTCCGGCGTTCACGTCGGCCCAGGATCGGACGTCGCCGCGATCCAGCGCCACGGCGAGCAGGTCGGGGAAGCGGTCGGGCGTGCAGGCGAAGGCCGGAACGCCGAGCGCGGCGAGGGCGGCGGCGTTGTCGTGGTCGAAAGCCGGTGCGCCGTCGTCGGAAAGGGCGAGCAAGACGACCACCTGCACACCTGATTCCCGCATGGCGTGCACCCGGCGCAGCATCTCCGCGCGGATGCCGCCCTCGTAGAGGTCGGAGATCAGCACGAAGAGCGTGTCGGCCGGACGGGCGATCAGCGTCTGACAGTAGGCGAGCGCCCTGTTGATGTCGGTGCCGCCGCCGAGCTGGGTGCCGAACAGCACGTCGACGGGGTCGGTGAGCAGATCGGTGAGGTCGACGACCTCGGTGTCGAAGACCACCAGCGACGTGCGCAGCGCCCGCATCGACGCGAGCACCGCGCCGAACACCGAGGCGTACACCACGCTCGCGGCCATCGACCCCGACTGATCGATGGCCAGCACGACGTCGCGCCGCACGCTCTGGGTGTTGCGACCGTAGCCGACCAGCCGCTCCGGGACGACCGTGCGGTGCTCGGGCAGGTAGTTCGCCAGGTTCTTCCGAATGGTGCGGTCCCAGTCGATGTCTCGGGCCCGCGGCCTGCTGACCCGCGCCGCCCGGTTGAGCGCGCCGGAGACGGCGGTGCGGGTGTGCGTGGCGATGCGCTGCTCGATCTCGCGCACCACCCGCTCGACCACGGTGCGCGCCGTCGCCTTGGTCGTCTCCGGCATCACCCGGTTCAGGCTGAGCAACGTGCCGACCAGATGCACGTCGGGTTCCACGGCGGCGAGCAGCTCCGGCTCCAGCAGCAGTTCGGTGAGTTGCAGGCGGTCGATGGCGTCGCGCTGCATCACCTCGACCACGCTGGACGGGAAGTAGGTGCGGATGTCACCGAGCCAGCGCGCCACCCGCGGCGCCGAATCGCCGAGACTGCCGGAACGTTTCCCGGAGGTTGGCTCGTCGCCGGTGTTGTAGAGGGCGCCGAGGGCGCGATCGACGGCCACGTCGTCGGCGCCGCCGAGTCCGCCGACCTCGGGCTCGGCCGCGGCCCCGAGCACAAGTCGCCACCGGCGTGCGAAATCCTCCCCGGCCTCACTCATGTCCCGCCTCCTTCCGACCGTTTCCCGTCGCTCCGGATGACGACCGAAGGTGACCGCCACGTCGATCGATTCGATGGCGAGCGGTGGGGCCGATATGGGGAATCATCAGGCGACTCCGAGGATCTCGGCGGCGGTACGCATGGCGCGGCGGCCGCGTTCGACATCGACGCCCGCCTGCTCCGATGTCACGAAACCTGCGGTGTCGTGGATCGCACGGCCGATGGCGCGGCGTTCGCCGGATTCGAAGGCGCCGAAGGTGCGGCGCAGCACCGGCAGCGTCTCCAGGAACTGCTCGTCGTCGAGGCCGCGCAGCCATTCGTCGATGCGGCGCAACAACTCTCGGTCGTGCACCAGCAGCAGGCCGCGGCCGCCGAGGAAGCCGTCGATCCACGCTGCCTTGGAAGCGGGGGTCGCGCCGACCGACAGCGCGGCGGACAGACGGCGTCCGGAATCGGCGTCGTCGATGATGCCCGCGTCGCTGAGCAGTCGCACCGCGCGGCCGACGAGCGCGCCGTGCACGTCCTGGCGGTCGGCCAGCTTGCGCAGCGCCGCCAGCCAGGTCTCGGTGGCCCACGCGTCGTCGCGAGTGTGGATCGCCAGGTGCGCGGCGTCCAGCTGGGTGCGCAGTTCGGCGGCGGCATCGGCGTCCAGGCCGGTGACGGCGCCGGGCAGACCCGCCGCGATACGGACCAGCAGCCCGTCGGCCACGTGCGCGAGCGCCTTGGTGTCGGTGCCGCGCACGTCGCCGTAGCGCAGCGTTCTGATCAGGCCGGGCAGCGCCGCGAGCAGGTGGGTGACATCGTGATCCAGCGCCGCGACGGTCTCCAGGCGCTCGATGAGCCCGGAGGTCGCGCCGCCCAGGTCGGCGAGCAAGGCAAGTTCCAGTGCGCCCGCGAGGTCGGCTAGCGTGCGGTCGGGCCGCCGCGCGGTGTCCAGGATCTTGGTCTCGGCGGCGGTGCGCAACGTGGTGCCCCAGCGCGAGGCCTCGATGACGGCGACCGCGAACTCCGGGCGCCACTTCAGCGTCCACGTCTCGCGGAAGGTGCCGGTGCTGCGCACCTCCCCGATGGTCGGCGTGCCCCACTCGACACCGAGCAGCCGCAGCCGGTGCAGCAGCCGCGAGCGTTCCAGCTCGCGCTCCTTGCGCAGGTCGAGATCGACGGTGCGCGCGGTCGGCTCCAGCTTCATCCGCAGCCTGCGCACCCTGGCGCGCAGGTCGGCGTCGAGCGGCACCGTCGGCGCGTTCTCCGGCACCGCGCCGAGCGCCTCGCCGACGACCAGCTCGGTGGTCACCACGTGCACCATGGTCTCGTCGCCCCCGCACATCACCGCGCGCACCGCCTCGGTGACCTCGGAGAGTCCGGCCAGCGGTCGTTGCCGCAATGCGGCAAGGGTTTCCGCGAGCCGGACCGCCTCGATGACGTGCGCGCTGGACACCGGAAGATCGTGCGCGCGCAGCACGCCCGCGACCTTGGTGAGCCAGCGCGCGATCGGCCGGTCGGGTGCGGTGAACAGGTGGTGGTACCAGCCGGGCGAGTCGACGCCCGCGCCGTAGCCGGAGGACGCGGCGAGCCGGGAATGGGTGTAGGGCACCCAGGTGACGGTGGCCTTCACCTTCGGCATGCCCTTGAGCAGCCTGGCATCTGGCGCGGCCGGGCCGAGCTTGCCCGCCAGCGCGGGCGCGTGCCAGGCGCCGCAGACCACGGCGAGTCGACGCGAGCCGCCCTTGAGCGCCTTGCGCATGGTCTGGCGCATGTACGCCTCGCGGCGCAGGGTGTGTGCGTCGATCGCGGCCGGGGTCGGTCGACGGCGGCGCGCGATCGGTGCGGCGGATCCGCCGAATTCGTCGGCGGGACCGGCGCTTTCGAGCTCGACCTGTTCGTCCGAGGGTTCGAGGAGCTCGATTTCCTGTGCCTCGTTGTCGGGCGTCTCGCGCAGCGCGGCCATGGCTTCGGTGAGCGCGTCGAAAACATCGATGTCCGTGGTCGATTCGACAACCGCGTCCCACCAGCGTTCGGCGTCGTCGTAACCGGCGGCGGCCGCGAGGTGGGCCAGCGGGTCGACGCTGTCGCCCGGCTCCGCCTCGGCGGCCAGCACCGCGCTGCCCGGCAGATCGCAGAAGCGCACGGGGACTTCGTGTTCGGCGGCGTAGCGTAGCGCCTGCCATTCGGGCGAGAACACGGCGTAGGGCCAGAACACCGCGCGAGCGGGTTGATCGGGCACGTAGGCGAGCAACGCCACGGGCGGGGCCATGCCTTCGGCCGTGACGAACCCGACCAGGGGATCGGCGTCGGCGGGACCCTCGATGAGGATGGTGTCGGGCCGAAAGTCCTCCAGCGCCAGACGAAGTGAGCGGGCCGAGCCAGGGCCGTGGTGCCGAATGCCGAACACCCGCGTCACCGCGTCGTTCGAGACGGGGCCTTCATCCCGCCTCCGCGGGTCCGCGGACACAGCTGCGGCGCCTGCCCCACACTCGGTGTCGGTCGGGCCGGTTCCCGAAAGGGGTGCGCCGTCCTCGGGTGCTCGGTCGTTCGCTGGCTCGTCCATGACCTCAGCCGGTGACCTCGCGGCAGGCGCGGTAGAAGTCCGCCCAGTCCGGGCGTTCGCGCACAACGGCTTCCAGATACTCGGTCCACACGGCGGCGTCGGCCACCGGGTCCTTGACCACCGCCCCGAGCAGCGCGCCCGCGATGTCGGTGGCCCGCAGCACCCCGTCGCCGAAGTGGGCAGACAGCGCGATGCCGTTGGTCAGCACCGAGATCGCCTCGGCGGTGGACAGCGTCCCGGAGGGCGACTTGAGCTTGGTGCGGTTGTCGGCCGTCATGCCCGAACGCAATTCGCGGAAGACCCGCACCACGCGGCGCACCTCCTCGGCCGCCGCGGGGACCTCGGGCAGCTCCAGTGCCGCGCCGAGCTGCGCCACCCGCCGCGTCACGATCGCGACCTCGTCTTCCTCATCGGCGGGCAGCGGCAGCACCACCGTGTTGAAGCGGCGGCGCAGCGCGGAGGACAGCTCGTGCACGCCGCGGTCGCGATCGTTGGCGGTGGCGATCACGTTGAAGCCCTTGGCCGCCTGCACCTCGCGGCCGAGTTCCGGTATGGGCAGCGTCTTCTCGGACAGCACGGTGATCAGCGCGTCCTGCACGTCGGACGGGATGCGAGTGAGTTCCTCGATCCTGGCCAGCGCTCCGGTGCGCATCGCGGTCAGCACCGGTGACGGGACGAGTGCGGCGTCGCTCGGGCCTTCGGCGAGCAGTCTCGCGTAGTTCCAGCCGTAGCGGATGGACTCCTCCGCCGTGCCGGAGGTGCCCTGCACCAACAGCGTGGAGGAGCCGGAGATCGCGGCCGAGAGATGTTCGGACACCCAGGTTTTGGCGGTGCCGGGCACGCCGAGCAGCAGCAGCGCACGGTCGGTGGCCAGGGTGGCGACCGCGACCTCCACGAGGCGGCGCGGGCCGACGTACTTCGGGGTGATCACGGTGCCGTCGTCGAGCGTGCCGCCGAGCAGATAGGTGACCACCGCCCACGGCGAGAGCCGCCAGGAGGGCGGGCGCGGGCGGTCGTCGGCGGCGGCCAGCGCGCGCAGCTCCTCGGCGTAGGCCTGTTCGGCGTGCGGGCGCAGCAGGGTGCTGGCTTCGGTGCTGGTCACGGCAACTCCTCGAGCATGTCCGAGCGGTGGGTGAGGTCGGTGGCGAGCTGGTCGAAGGCGCGGGCCCACGCCACATCGTCGCAGCGCTTGGCGATCGAGGCGACGGTGGCCGCCGCGTCGACCGGCAGGTGCACCGCCGCCGCGGTGAGCAGCGATCGGTGCGCGGTGGGACCGGTGCCGTGACTGCCCGCGCGCTGGGCGGCGAGGCGGGCGCGCTCGAACAGCAGCAGGATCACGTGTTGTGCCAGCGGCTGCGGCCACGGGTGCGGCAGGGCGGGCAGCAGCGCCTCCAGTTCGGACAGCCAGGCGCCGTCCAGGCGCAGCAAGTGCCGGACGCGCTCGTCGACCGGAAGCAGGGCGAACAGCTCGCGGCGGCGCAACAGCGCGGTATCCGAGGGCACGCCGTTGGCGAACAGTGCCGCCGCCCAGGGCGAAGCCTGTTGCGCCAGTGCGGCATCCACCCAGCCGTCGAACAGCGGCTGGCGGAACCGGTCGTCCACCGCGACCCGGACGGCCTGCTCCGGCGCGCCGAGCGCGGCCGCCCAGTGCCGCAGCGGCGTCGCGGCGACCAGCTGACGCAGGCGTCCCGCGGTGACGTCCGGGACGCCGTTCCATCGGTAGCTGAATTCGACGGCGCGGTCGGTGATTCCGTCGCGGCGGACGTCGGCGTCCAGCGGGTCGGGCAACTCGATCGATAGCCGCGTGCGGTCGGCGTCCACCGCGATCCAGTCGGCGGCGCGCCGCAGCATTCGCTCCGCGAAGGCCGAATCGGGAAGCAGGGCAAGCAATCCGGCGGCGGTACGGCGCACTTCGACTCGGCGGTCGTCCAACGCGGTCTCCAGCAGCGGCTCGTCGGCCGCGCCGATGCCGTCGGCGAGTACGGCGAGCAATTCGGCCTTCACCTGGCCGGTTTCCGTTGCCCACGTGTCGGTGAGCGCCGCGCGCGCGGCGTCGGCGTCGCGGGTGCGCAGGCGGGCGAGCCAGTCGCGCCGTTGCGTGGTCGAGCCGTAGCGCCAGATCTCCTCGGAGTCGGTGTCGACGACGAACTCCGACAGCAGGTTTCGCCACTCGGGATGCCATTGCGCGAGCCAGCGCCCGCGTTCGCCCGCCAGTCGCAGCAGAGGTTCGCGCAGCAGGGACTGCGCGTCGGCGGATTCCAGCAACTGGGCGGCCAGCGCGTCGGGCGCGCGGAAATCGTGCGGCGCGGCCGCTTCGAACCATTCGGGCAGGAAGCGAGACCGGTCGCGCAGCATGTCGGCGAGGCGCACGGCGGCGGCGCGGGGGAGCTGCGCGCGATCGTCGTCGGGGGCGGGTGGCGGCACGGTGGCCTTCGGCGGGGCGATCCCGCCGCGTGCGAAAGTGTCACGCAGCGAGGCGGATTCGAGCAGCAGGAAGGCCGGGTCGGTGCGCAGGCGAGTGGCGGCGGCCGCGACCGGCGCGGGCAGCCGCGCGGGATCGAACGTCCGGCGCGCGGTGCCGAGCAGCGCCGCCGAGATCAGGTCGTCGGTCGCGCCGCTCGGCGCTGTGGAGTCCCGGTACAGCGCTGGCTCGCTCTCGAGATCGGTCATCTCGCCCACGGCGAACACCGAGATCGGGACGAGTCCGTCCACGGTCCACTCGCCGAGAACTGTCACCGGATGCCCCCCGGACACCGCGAGCAGCGACCACGGCTGTTCGCCGGGCGCGAGGGGCAGCGCCGCACCCTGGGCGTCGACCACCTGCCAGCCCGCGTCGGTGATCACCGGAATCACGTTGCGCAGCAGTATCGGCCACGAACGCAGCCAAGGGTCCGCGCCGATGGCCGTGGCGTGGGCGTCCAGCGCCCGGCGGACGGTGCTTTCCGTGGTCGGCCCGGCTGGGATTCCCGCCGTCGCGCCGTCCGCAGTGGGAGGAGCAGGGGGAGCAGTGGGAGCCGCGGCGTCGGCCGTCGGACCGGCGGGAATGGTGGTGAACGGTTCGTCGGTGCCGTGGCGCTCGCCCCACAGAGCGCGCAGGGGCGCGGCGCTGGGGTAGTAGTGCAGAGTCGCCTCGGCCATGTGCCCGAGGTCGGGGGCGGTCGAGGGGAAGGCGGGTGCGCCGAAGGCGTGGTCGACGAGCAGCGCCCAGCGGTGGGTGCGGCGGCCGTAGAGCCAGGTGCGGCGGGTGTAGAGACGGTCGTCCTCGGTGCTGCGCACGCCGAGGGTCATCCACTGGTCGCGGACTACCGGTTCGGCCCGCACCGCCTCGGCCGGGTTGGGATAGCCGATGTGGGTGCGGACACTGGCGCGCAGGGCGGGCGGCAGATCGTCGAGGCGACGGTGCGCGGCGACGAGCAGGTGCAGCCTGGCGTATTCGCGCAGCACCGGCTCTGGCCAGTCGGCGCGGGTCGCCATGATCAGCGGGAGCCTGTGCAGCGCACCGGCGACGCCGGGGGCCTGCGCGTCCACCATGCGCGCCGCGATCGTCTCGAACGCCCGGTAGGACCGGTCGGCCTGGGTGAGACCGGTGCGGACCTGGTCGCCGAGCCAGATGTCGAGTTCCTCCAAGCCCGCGGTCACGCGCACCCGCCGCTGCTCCGCGGTGGCCGGATTCGCCGTGCGTTGCGCGGTGGGCTTCGGGGGATGGGCCGCGCGCCACGCCAGCCATTCCGCCGCGAAGTCCGCGACCTCGGCGGTGGGCGCCACCGCGCCGCGCGACCAGAGCAGCAGCAGCGAGAGCGCGTGCTTGCACGGCGTCTTGCGACTCGGACAACTGCACGAATACGCGGGGCCGGACAGATCGACGATCGTCACGTACGGTTCGGGCCCGCTGCCCCGGCACCGGCCCCACACGGCATCCGCACGGCACCCGGTGTCGCGCCAGCGGTCCGCGAGGGCGCGCGCCGCCCCGAGCGAGCTCGCGTCCGGCGCGAGCGCGCCGACCCGCTCCTCGGGCCACGGTGCGTTCATCGGGCGGCGCCCGAACGTCCGTGCGTCATCCTCGTCTCCCGTTTTCCTCGTTGTTCGATTTCTACCCGAGCCCGCCGACAGCTCCACAGGTGCCTATCCCTGTACGCCAACCAGATGCCGCCCGCCCAAAACTCCAGGCGCGGCCGAAGCGGAGGCAGCGATACGCCCTTGTGTGCGTAGCCGGACGAGTTCGCTCGAAGCCGCGCGCATGACGGGAGCGCAGGTGGAGGTTCTATTGCCCGGAAGTCGCTGCGCCGACGCCGGATTCGTGGCCATCGAAGTATTGCGCCGAATTGCGTTGTCTGGCATCCTGTTCTGTTCGGCTCCGTCCGAGCCACCCAAATCGGGTGACACACCATCGAGCTGCCCGCCGGGGTTGGCCGAGGGGTGGACATCGAGGCGCGGCCGAGCCCGTTCGATGGCCATATCCATCCCCGCCGGGCAGGTTCGCATCCCTTCCGTTCGTCCACCGCCGGTGGGCCAAACCCGATGTGATCGGGTAGCGTTTCGCTCAGCTTTCGACGGTGACACCGCGCGCGAATGCGGGAGGGGCGCGTCGCGGTGCGGTGTGTAGGGGGTTTTTCACGTGTGCCCGAAGCCCGCGGTCGACACGACGGCGGAGGCCGTACCGCGCCTGACCGAGGTGGTGGCGCGTCGGCTGAACGAGGACCCGTCGGTCACTCCGGACGTGGCGCACGCCGTGCTGCGCGCGCTGGGCGCCATCGATTCCCACGATCGGGCAAGCGAATTCGACGACTCGGGCATCTTCCTGCGCGCGATCCGGGTGCGCGGCTTCCGCGGTATCGGCCCCGAGGTGACGCTGGATCTGCCGCCCGGTCCCGGCCTCACCCTGGTGGTCGGGCGCAACGGCAGCGGCAAGTCCAGTTTCGCCGAGGCCGCCGAGCTGGCGCTGACCGGAGGCAACCGCCGCTGGGAGGGTCGCTCCGCCTCGTGGCGCGAGGGTTGGCGCAACCTGCACGACGGTGACACCGCGCGCATCGAACTGGAATTGCTCACCGGCGGCGAAGATCCGGAACTGATCATCGCCAAGGAGTGGTCGCCGACGGCCGAGCTGACCGACGCGCGCTGGAGCGAGCGGCGAAAAGGTGGCGCGACAAAGGAATTCGACGCCGGACGCTGGACGTCGGTGCTCGAGCTGTACCGCCCGTTCCTGTCCTACAGCGAACTCGGCACCCTCGTGGACGGCAAGCCGAGCGACCTGTTCGACGCGCTGCACCAGCTGCTCGGCCTCGACGAACTGACCTTGGCGCAGGATCGGATTCGCTCGCGCCGACTCGAATTGGAGCGCGCCGCACGGGATTCCCGGCAGGAGCGGATCGACCTGCTCGCGACCATGGAGACGCTGGCCGACGATCGCGCGGTGCGGATGGCGACCCTGCTGCGCCCGGCGCAACCCGACCTCACCGCCGTCGGCCGCGACATGCTCGGCACCACCGACGGCGCGGACGGCCCGGAAGGGCTGCGCGCCATCGTGCGGCTCGCGCTGCCCACCGAGGCCGAGGTGGACGCGGTCGCCACCCGTCTCGAAGCCTGCGCGGCCACGCTGGCGCGCGATTCCACCGCCGACGCCGAGGCCGACTGGCGGGTGTTGCAGCTGCTGCGCCGAGCCCGCGAGCACGCGGCGGCAAGCGGGGACTGCGCCTGCCCGGTGTGCGGGCGCGGCCGGCTCGACCAGGAGTGGTCGCGTCACGCGGACGTCTCCATCGCGCGGCTCTCGGCAAGGGTCGACGCGCTCACCAACGCACGCGACGAGCTGCGCAACGCGGTGCGCGCCGCGCGGGCGCTGCCCGAGCACGTGCCGCCCGAACTCGACTTCGATCCGCGCAATCCGCCCACCGTCGACACCACCGCGGTGCGCAGGGCGTGGACGGAATGGGCAGCGCTGAGCGGCGCGGAGTACTCGCCGGAGCTGCCGGATCGGTTGCGCTGGGCGCACACTCGCCTCGTCGACGAGCTGGAACTCGTCCAGCAGGGCACCCGCAAGGAGCTGGACCGGCTGGACGAGGTGTGGGCGCCGCTGGTGCCGCGGATCGCGGCCTGGCTGGACGGCGCGCGCGAGGTGGCGATGCGGTCGGGCGAACTGCGCACCCTCAAGCGCGCCGAGGACTGGCTCAAATCGGCCACGGCGGGTCTGCGCGATGAGCGCATGGCTCCGCTGGAGACCACTGCGCGCTGGGTCTGGCGCACCCTGCGTCAGCAGAGCAACGTCGAACTCGGCGCGATTCGGTTGCAGGGCAACGCGGGAACCGCGCGCCGGGTGCTGCTGGACGTCACCGTCGACGAGGTGGACGGCGCGGCGCTCGGCGTGATGAGCCAGGGCGAGCTGCACGCGCTCGGCCTCTCGCTGTTCCTGCCGCGCGCGACGGTGGAGGACAGCCCGTTCCGCTTCGTCATGATCGACGACCCGGTGCAGGCCATGGACCCGGCGAAGGTGGACGGTCTGGCCAGGGTGCTGGCGTTCGTCGCGTGGACGCGGCAGGTGGTGGTGTTCACCCACGACGAGCGGTTGGCCGAGGCGGTGCGCCGCATGCAGCTGGATGCCTGCGTGCTGGAGGTGCAGCGGCGCGAACGCTCCGTGATCGAGGTGCGCACGTCCAGCGATCCGGTGCGCCGCTACCTGGACGACGCGCGGTCGCTGGTGCGTACCCCGCAGCTGCCGCCCGCCATCGCGGACGAACTCGTCGCGACGTGCTGCCGATCCGCGCTGGAGGCGGCCAGCTTGGCGAGAGCCCGGCGCGAGCTGTTGGCGCGCGGCATGAACCACCGCGAGGTGGAGCGGCACATCGAGGGCGCGCAGACCACCCGCGCGATGGTCGCGCTCGCGACGATGGGCGTGGGCTACAACGTCGACAACCTCAACAAACACCTTGCGCGCGAAGGCAGATGGCTGGTCGGCGCGCTGCGCGACGTGACGGCGGGCGCGCACGTGCCGATCGATCGGGGGATGCGCGAACTGATCTCGAACACCGAACGATTCATCGCCTGGATGGGCCGGTGAGCGAGCGCAGCGCGCCGTCGCGCGCGAGGCAGCGCAGCGGGCGCGGCGAAGTTGTGTGCGAGCGCGTCGCGGTCGGTAGCGAGGCCGAGTCGTGAACGAGCGTCGGCGGCAACGGGACCCGCGGAGGCGTCCGCCTGCCCGGTCGCACCGAGCCAAGCCGAGGGCGCCGCGACCGACCGTCGCCGAGCGGCTCGACGCGGTGGACCGCCTGCTGGACGGCGAGGTGACCGCCGCGGGCGGCGTATGGTCGCGAGCGACGGCCTGGATTCTGCGGCTCGCGCTCGAGCAGGCGGTCGACGAACTGTGGGCGCGCCGCGCCCCGGAACTGGCGCGCTGCCCGATGCGCGCCCAACTGCTCGCGTTGCGCGTCTACGCGGGACCGGAGACCGGCGCCCAGGTGGCCGCCGTCTGGGCGGCACTCTCCCGCGCCGCCCACCACCACGACTACGAACTCGCCCCGAGCGTCACCGAACTGCGCCGCTGGCGCGAACAGACCGCCGCCATCGCGGGTGTGCTGGCCAGAGTCGGCGACGGCGGGTCGGCCTGGGTGCGTTCCGAGATCGCCCCGGACTGACCACCGGCTGTTGAAAGCCATCCTGAAACGCCAGCATGCGTATTACCAGAGGAGCTTGTCAGTTGTTCACCGAAGAGAAGCCGACCTTCGTGCGGGTCAGCGGGCCTGGTGCGCCGATGGATTGCGTGTGGGAGGGAGCCTCGGACCATATCGGGCCGACGGAGACCGTCACTCCCTTGGTCGATCGGCTGTCCGGGACGACGACCTGCGCGCAAATCGCGCTGTGTGCGGGAGTGCTGTTGTGGGGAACTTGGCGCCTGCGCGGCCTGACCCAGGTGGAACACAACTTCGAACTCGCCGAGGCGGCATTCGCCTACTGCGTGGATTGGCGCTATGTCGACGTGGACGCCGGGCCGAAGGGCCGGGCACCACATCAGCCGCCGGAGCTGTCGGCGATGATGCAACTGAACAGGTTCATGCGCGCGGCGCTCGATCGCGATCGTTGGGACAGTTTCTTCCAACCGGTCTTCGAGACGTTCCACTCCGCGAACATCGTCCACCACATCCTGGAGCCACAGGACCGGCCCGGATTCGACCGATGGCTCGACCGAGCCGCTGAACGAATCAAGCTGCATTTTCCCAAGCCGGCTGACGAGTATCGCGAGTACGAGACCTTCGACAGCGACGACGCGTACAACCAGTTCGTCGCGCCACATCGCGGTATCGCCGTCCCTCCCCAGTTGCTGAATCCGGACTTCGATTTCGAGCCTCGGCAGCGGACGAAGCTGATGGCGGAGTTTCTGGCGGGCCTGAATCCGGACGAGAACCGGTATCTACGCAACCCCGAGGCGATGGTCGAGTTGGGCTTCGCGGGAACGCCTTACCAACTTTGATCTTGCCGGTGGGAGCGGGTGCGTGGGGCCAAGGCGACAAAGCCGCTGCACGGTGTTCTGGGCGGGCAGAGGAGAATCCGGGTATGAGTCAGTCGCAGCAGTGTCCGTGCCGCCGCGGGGAACCGTTCGAGGAGTGTTGCGGTCCGGCGCTTTCCGGTGTGCGCCCGGCGGCGACGGCGGAGGCGCTGATGCGTTCGCGCTACACCGCGTTCGCCGTGGGCGACGTCGATTATCTGCGGCGGTCGTGGCATTCGCGGACCAGGCCGAAGCGGCTCGAGCTCGATCCCGGGCAGCGGTGGCTGTTTCTGGAGATCGTGCGCACCGAGCGCGGCGGGCCGTTCGACGATACGGGGACCGTCGAGTTCGTCGCGCACTACCGCGCCGAGGGTGGGCGCGGCTCGCTGCACGAGGTCAGCCGGTTCGTGCGGGAGGACGGTGCGTGGGTCTACCTGGACGGTGTCATCGAGCCGTGAGCGGTGGCGTCGGGCATCGTCGCCGGTGCGGGGCGTGAGCCGCGCGCCCGGCATCAGCTGCGGTCGAAGCGCGCGCCCGACGACGCTTCGGTAGCGTCCACCCCTATGCCACGTGTTGCGATCGAGTACTGCACCCAGTGCCGCTGGCTGCTGCGAGCGAGCTGGATGGCGCAGGAGCTGTTGAGCACCTTCGCCACCGACCTGGGCGAAGTAGCGCTGATCCCCGGCACGGGCGGGGTGTTCCGGATCACCGTCGACGGCGAACAGGTGTGGGAACGCAAGGCCGACGGCGGTTTCCCCGACATCGCCGTGCTCAAACAGCGGGTGCGCGATCGCGTCGCGCCGGACCGTGACCTCGGCCACGCCGACCGGCGTGAGACCGGCGACTCCGACTGAGCCGTAAAGGCGTCAGCCGCAGCAACCCCCGCCGCAGCAGCCGCCACCGCTCGGCGGCGGCGCCGAGACCTGCGGCGCACCACCGCCACCACGACCGACCGTGGCGAACGTGGTCAGCAATTTCACCGTGTCGTCGTGGCCCTGCGGGCAGGCCGCCGGGTCCGACGACTGGGCCATGGGGCGATTCACCTCGAAGGTGTCACCGCAGCTGCGGCACCGGAAGCTGTAATTCGGCACCGGCCCAGGGTAGCGCGCGGATCACGGATGACGCGTCCGCCCTGTGGCACTCCGTAACCGCACGTACCCTCGAATTAGAGATCACGACGTGCGGACCCGGGGTGTAGCAAACCCGCAGCGCACCGACGGGTCGTGGGCAGGAGGTGCGGAACGATGAGCACTCAGTTCGAGATCGAGCCGGGCTGGGATGTGGACGGCGCCGAGCCCATAGTCGAGACGACGTCCGGCCGGGTGCGTGGTTTCCTCGACGGACCGGTCGCCGCCTGGCGCAGCATCCCCTACGCGGCGCCCGTCACCGGCACGCGGCGGTTCCGTCCGCCGACCCCGCCGGAACCGTGGGACGGCGTGCGGGACTGTCTGACCTTCGGCGCGATCGCCCCGCAGACGATGGGCACCATGGTGCCGGTCGATTCGGAGCTGCGGATGGGCGAGGACTGTCTGTGGCTGAACGTGTGGGCGCCGCGCGCCCGCTCGGAGGAGCCACGCCCGGTCATGGTCTGGCTGCACGGCGGCGCCTACTGCCTCGGCACCGCGGCACAGGCCATCTACGACGGCCGCCGGCTGGCCGAGGCGGGCGACGTGGTCGTGGTCGGCGTCAACTACCGGCTCGGCGCGCTGGGCTTCCTCGACCTGTCCTCGCTGTTCCACGGCTTCACGCCGAACCTCGGCCTGCACGATCAACTCGCCGCGCTCGAATGGGTGCGCGACAACATCGCCGGGTTCGGCGGCGATCCGGACAACGTGACGCTGTTCGGCGAGTCCTCCGGCGCGGGCTGTGTGACGGCGCTGCTCACCGCGCCGCGGGCGGCGGGGCTGTTCCATCGCGCCATCGCGCAGAGCCCGCCCGCCACCACCGTCTTCGGTCCGGAGCGGGCCGCGATCGTGGCGCGGCGCTACCTGGAATTGCTGGGGATGTCCCCGACGCAGGCCCTCGACCTGATCGACCTGCCGATCGAGCGGGTGGTGCAGGCGGCCGGGGTGCTGCTCGACGAGATTCCGCTCGAGGAACCAGGCCGCCTCGCCGCGGCGCCGGTGGTGGACGGCGATCTGCTGCCCGGCTATCCGATCGACCGATTCCAGCGGGGTCGCTCGCACCCGGTGCCGCTCATCGTCGGCACCAACAAGGACGAGGCCTCGCTGTTCCGGCTGTTCCGTTCGCCGATCATGCCGGTGACGCCAGACGCGGTGAACCTGATGCTGCGCGACGTGGCCGCCGGTCACCCGGGGCTGTCGGCCGAGCGGATCGCCGAGATCACCTCGGCCTACCCCGATCTGGCCAAGACCCGCGGCGCGCTGGCCATGTCCACCGACGCGGCGTTCCGCATGCCCGCGCACTGGGTCGCCGACGCGCACGCGGCCCACTCGATGACCTGGGCCTATCGCTTCGACCACGCCACACCGATGCTGCGCGCGGCCCGCGTCGGCGCCGGGCACGCCACCGAATTGCCGTATGTCTTCGGCAATTTCGGCACGCTGAACCACGACCCGACGTTCTGGCTCGGCGGCCGCAAGCAGGCGACGGAGGTGTCGGGGCGGATGATGCGCCGCTGGCTGGCCTTCGCGCGACACGGCGTGCCCGCCGCGCTGGACGGTTCCAAGCACTGGCCGCCGTACCGGCCCTCCACCCGCACCACGCTGCTCGTCGACGCCGTCGACCGCGTCGTCGACGATCCCAACCGGGACCTGCACACCGCGTGGGGCGATCAGGCCGTCGGCTTCAGCTGAGCCCCAGACGGAGGTCGGCTCCGGCGCCTTGGCCACCGCGCGGCGGCCGAGCCGCACCGGCATCCGCTCGTAACCGTGCAGCGTGAACAGGCTCCTGCGCCGCGGCTCGCCGTCCAAGCGCAGGTCGGGGAACCGCTCGAACAGCGCGCGCAGCGCGTACACGCCTTCCATCCGGGCCAGGCTGGCGCCCAAGCAGGCGTGCACGCCGTTGCTGAACGACAGGTGATCCTTGGCGTTCGCGCGGGCCACGTCGAAGCGGGTCGGATCCGGGAAGATCTTCGGATCGCGGTTCGCACCCGCCAGCGAGAGCACCAGGGTGTCGCCCTTTCGCAGCTGCCTGCCGTCGAGTTCGATGTCGGCCAGCGCGGTGCGCGCGGTGGTCTGCACGGGCGAGTCGATGCGCAGCACTTCCTCGATCGCGTTCGGCCACAGCTCCGGTTCGTCGCGCAGCCTGGCGAGCTGGTCGGGATGACCGAGCAGCTGCACGACGCCGTTGCCGATCAGGTTCACCGTAGTCTCGAAACCCGCGCCCATCAGCAGGCTCGCGGTGGCCTTCAGCGCGTAGTCGTCCAGTTCGCCCGCGGTGACGAGGGTGCTGAGGATGTCGTCGCCGGGCTCGCGGCGCAGGCGGGCGATGTGACCGTCGAAGTAGTCGTTCATCACCTCCATCGCCTTCATGGCGCGGTGGTGCGCGCGCCACGAGATGCCGACGTCCAGCAGCGGTGTCAGCTGGTCACCCCAGGCGAGGAAGCGGGCGCGGTCGGAATCGGGGAAGCCGAGCATCTCGGAGATGATCGCGATCGGCACCTGCGAGGCGAACGAAGTGATCAGATCGGCCGAGCCGCCGGAGGGCAGCGCGTCGAGCAGTTCCTCGGTGACCGTTTCGACGCGGTCGCGCAGCTTGGCGATGGCGCGCGGGGTGAACGCCGAGGCGACCGGCTTGCGCATGGCCGTGTGGTCGGGCGGATCGATCACCAGCATGGAGGGCGGGTCGACCGGATTGGGTGGCATCGGCGCACGGCCCCCGAGCAGCCGCAATGGCTTGGGGATGTCGAAGCTCTCCGGGGTGCGCACACCGAAGCGGGTGTCACGCAGCACGGCCCTGGCCAGTTCGTGGTCGAAGGTGGCCCAGGACAGCGGCGTGCGCACGATCCGCCCGCGGGCGCGTAGCTCCTCGATGAGCGGATAGGGATCGGAGATGCCGTCCGGCCCGCCCATCAGCCGCGCGAACGGATCACCGCGACGCGCCTGGGTGCGCAGGACCAGCCTCGGCGTGCCCTGCTGCGACAACCAACGGAACGAATACTGCGGCTTCATATCCCACCAACCTCATCGTTGTGCGATATGTCCACCGTACGGACTCGAGGCCGATTCTGGAACGTGCTCCGGTCGGATGCGTTCTCCTACCCGGGTAGGAGAACGCGGCGTCAGCCGACCTGGACGGTGACGCGCTCGCTCTCGATGCGGCGCTCCCGACGGTCGGGGTCCGGATTGACGACCTGCACCAGGGAAGCGCCCGCGGCGAGCACGGCGACGAAACCGTTGATCAGTTCGTCCGCGGTGTCCCACGGCGCGCTCGACAGCACCCGGTCGCCCTCCGCGAACCCTTGGCGCATGGCCGATTTGCGTGCGGCGGCGAGCACCTCGGCGACCTGCATGCCGTCCAGCGCGACGCCGGTGCCGCGCGGGAAGAACTGATCGCCGTGCACGCGCACCGCGGTGGCGAAATCGGTGATGCCGACCGGCAGGTCACGGACGGGCGCGCCGAGCGGGTCCAGCGAGAGCGCGGCGACCTCGGCGACGCCCTCCGCGTCATCGATGCGGTCGGCCGTCACCAGCGCGAGATCGGCGTCCGGATCGGGACTCAGCACCACCTCGGTGCCCGCCCACCAGCAGCCGAGCAGCACGGCGGCGGTCTGCCAGTGCGCGGGCAGCAGCACCGCGACCCGCGCGCCGGGGCTCAGGCCGAATTCGTCGCGGATCAGGTTGGCCGTCTTGGCCGCCCAGTTCGCCAGCGTCAGGCCGGACAGTTCGATCCGGGCGCCGGTGGCGTCGTCGTAGTAGGTGACGCGCGGTCCCGCGGGCTCGCGGGCGAGGATCGGGTCGAGCACCGCCTCGGTGAGGGTCAGTGCATGGGTCTTGTCACGCATCAGTGGCTTCACGCTTCAGTTCACGCATTTCGGTCCATTCTGGCCTGCGTCGATCGGTGGGGCGGGCGGAACCGGCGTCGCGGTCGTCGACGTTCCGGAGAAGTCGAACGTGGAGCTCGCGGCCGAGCCCGGCCCAGAATAGTCGCTCGCCAGCACGACGCTCACCGAGTCCGGTGACATCGACGGATCCGCGACCACCGTGAGCTTGCCGAGGGCTTCGGCGACCGCCTTGGCCTTCGGATCCGCGCTGTCCGCCGCGAGCACGCGGCTACCGGTGACACTTCCACCGGAATAATTGCCCACCCGGCCCGCTTGGAAACCCTTCGCCGTCAAGGCCTGCGACACCTGACCGGCCAGACCCCCGACTCCGCTGGCGTTGAGCACGTTCACCGCGACGGTCGCGGGATCCACCGCGGGGGGTGCGGACTCCTCGGCCTTCTCCCCGACGAGCGAGGCCACATAGGACTTGACCGCCTTCGGCTCCACCCGGACCACGGACTCGCCGTCGCTGGTCGTGCCGTTGAGATCGGCCACCGGAATGGTCTCGAACTCGACCTGGCCGCCGGAGAGATCCTGGAGTTGCTGGAGGAACGCGACCACGTCCCAGCCCTCGTCGAGCACTACCGTGCGCCCGACCGCCTCGCTCAGGTGGCTGAGCCGCGCCGGGCTGCTGAGCGTCTTCGCGCTGAGCACCTGACCGACCAGCTGGGCCATGAACACCTGCTGGCGCACGATCCGGTCCAGGTCGCCGCGCTGCAGGTCGTGGCGCTGGCGTACGAAACTCAGCGCCTGCCTGCCGTCCAGCCGCTGACGGCCCGCGGGGAAGTCCGCGCCCGACATCCACTCGTCCACCGGATTGTTCAGGCACACCTCCACGCCGCCGACGGCGTCGGTGAGCAGCACGAAGCCGAGCAGGCTGACCTCGGCGTAGTGGTCGACGGTGATGCCGGTCAGATTGGCGACGGTCTTGATCAGCGCCTGCCGCCCCGCCTTGGTCGACTTCTGCTCGGCCTCGACCTCCGCGACGCCCTGTTCGATGAGCTTCTGCCGCTCGGTCTCCTTGGTCGCGCCGTACGCCGAATTGATCTTGCCCGTGCCGATGCCCGGGATGTCGACGTAGGAATCGCGCGGCAGCGAGATGGCGGTCGCGGAGCTGCCGTCGTTGGGCACCCGGACCAGCACGATGGTGTCGGTGTTGGTGCCCACCTCGTCGCCCGCGTGCAGCATCGCGCGCTCGGCGTCGGTGAGCGGGTTGCCGTGCGCGTCGGTGCGGCTGTCCACGCCGACGAGCAGGATGTCGACCGCGCCGTCGCGGCCGCCGCCGAGGCCGAGGTCGCCGATGCGCTGGATGTTGGAGATCAGCGAGTCGACGCTGTGCCAGGCGAATCCGGTGATGACGAGCACCACGGCGGCCAGTGCCGCGACGAAGGCGTGCACCGGGCCCCACGAACCGTCGCCGGTCTGTGCGCCGGCTGGTCGCGACGGCATCGATGTGCTCCTCCGCTGCAACTGAGCATCCTCTCGACAAGCCCCATGTTCACCCCGACCACCCCCGCGGCTCCCGCGGCCGATCCGTAGATCCCGCAGCCCCGGAGCCGTCGCTCAAGGCTAACCAACGGTTACCCCACGGGACGGCACCCGCGAGTGTCACGGCGTGCCAGACTTGCGACCGTGACCGCCGCCGTACCGCCCGCCGCCGCTCGTCTCGTCGTCACCGGGGCCGGTGGACAAGTCGGCAGGGAGCTGTTGCGCCTCGCGCCGCGCGCTCGCGGATACGGGCGCGCCGACCTCGACATCACCGACGCCGACGCGGTGCGTGCCGCGATCGCCCCCGGTGACGTGGTGCTCAACTGCGCCGCGTACACCGCGGTGGACAAGGCCGAGTCCGAGCCCGATGCCGCCTTCGCGGGCAACGAGACCGGCCCGGCCGTGCTCGCCGCCGTCTGCGCGACCGTCGAGGCCCGGCTCATCCATCTCTCCACCGACTATGTCTTCCCGGGTACCCAGCGCGCGCCGTACGACACGGACGATCCGACGGGGCCCGCCACGGTGTACGGACGATCCAAACTGGCGGGGGAACGGGCGGTCCTGGAATCGGCGCCGAATTCGCATGTGGTGCGGACGGCCTGGGTGTACAGCGGGCGCGGCGGTGATTTCGTCGCGACCATGCTGCGGCTGGAACGCGAGCGCGAGACCGTCGACGTGGTGGACGACCAGATCGGGTCACCGACCTACGCGGCGGATCTCGCCGCGGGCCTGCTCGAGCTCGTCGCGCGGCCGGACGCGCCGCGGCTGCTGCACGCGACCAACGCGGGCGTGGCGAGTTGGTTCGACCTGGCGCGGGCGGTCTTCGCGGAGGTCGGCGCCGACCCGGAACGGGTGCGACCGTGCGATTCCACGGCCTACCCCAGACCCGCACGGCGCCCGGCCTATTCGGTGCTGTCGGACCGGGCTTGGCGATCGGCCGGGTTGACGCCGCTGCGGGACTGGCGCGCCGCGCTGCACGACGCGCTGCGCGCGAGCCGGGAATGACGGCGAGAACCGCTCGGCCCGTGCCCTTTTCGACGCGCTCGGCGGTCCGTCGCCGACCGGCTCGGAAGACCGATCGGTCTGCCATCGGTCCTGCACCAGGGCACGCGCGGTCGCGTCGTTCCGACTAGGCTCGCCCAATGTGAGCGCTTCCGATTCCTTGGGCCCCGGTGGCCTTGCCGTCGTCACGGTGACTTATTCGCCCGGCGAGCACCTCGAGCACTTCATCACCACCCTCGCCCACGCCACCAGCGAGAAACCGCAGGTGATCCTGGCCGACAACGGGTCGGTCGACGGCGTGCCCGAGCTGGTGGCCGAGGCCAACTCACACGTGCGGCTATTGCGCACCGGCGGCAACATCGGATACGGCGGCGCGATCAACCGCGCCGTGGCCGAGATCGACCCGAGTATCGAGTTCGTCGTCATCGCCAACCCCGATATCCGCTGGGGCGCCGATTCCATCGACAAGCTGCTCGAAGCCGCCAAGCGCTGGCCGCGGGCGGGCGCGCTCGGCCCGATGGTGCTGGAGCCGGACGGCAGCGTGTACCCGTCGGCGCGCTCGGTGCCCGGTCTGCTGGACGGCGCGGGTCACGCCATCCTGGGCACCGTGTGGCCCGGCAACCCGTGGACCCGCCGCTACCGGCAGGAGAACGAGGAGATTTCCGAGCGCACCGTCGGCTGGCTGTCCGGCTCGTGCCTGTTGGTGCGCCGCGCCGCCTTCGACTCGATCGAGGGCTTCGACTCGCGCTACTTCATGTACATGGAGGACGTCGACTTCGGCGACCGCATGGGCAAGGCGGGCTGGCACAACGTGTTCGTGCCGACCGCCGAGGTCACCCACGCCAAGGGCCACGCTGCGGGACGCCATCCCGAGGTGATGCTGCCCGCGCAC
Organism: Nocardia sp. NPDC050713; assembly: GCF_040654315.1. Classification (NCBI taxonomy): domain Bacteria; kingdom Bacillati; phylum Actinomycetota; class Actinomycetes; order Mycobacteriales; family Nocardiaceae; genus Nocardia; species Nocardia sp. NPDC050713. Next base: position 428,400 of record NZ_JBFAHS010000005.1, read on the forward strand.
CACGCCAGCGCGTACCGGTTCCAGGCCGACCGGCATCCGCACTGGTGGCAGGCGCCGCTGCGGCTCGCGTTGCGCGCCGGACTTGCGATTCGCTCCCGGATTGCGGTTCGATCTGCGCTGCGTGAGTTGGCTCGGGAACAGGGCCGACAGGCGTAGCAGCGCGGCCGACGAACTAGGGGAATATTGATGGCAGGACATCCAGGCACCGACGCCGTGATTCTGGTCGGCGGCCAGGGCACGAGGTTGCGTCCGCTGACCCTCTCGGCGCCCAAGCCGATGCTGCCGACGGCGGGCCTGCCGTTCCTCACCCACCTGCTCGCCCGCATCGCCGAGGCCGGGATCACCCACGTCGTGCTGGGCACGTCCTTCAAGGCGGAGGTGTTCGAGGAGCACTTCGGCGACGGCGCCGAGCTCGGTCTCGAGCTGGAGTACGTCACCGAGACCGAACCGCTCGGCACCGGCGGCGGCATCCGCAACGTGCTGCCCAAGCTGCGCGCCGACAACGTGATGGTCTTCAACGGTGACGTGCTCGGCGGCACCGACCTCGGCGCGATCCTGGACACCCACGAGTCCACCAACGCCGATGTGACGCTGCACCTGGTGCGCGTCTCCGATCCGCGCGCGTTCGGCTGCGTGCCCACCGACGAGAACGGCCGGGTCACCGCGTTCCTGGAGAAGACCCAGGATCCGCCGACCGACCAGATCAACGCCGGTTGCTACGTCTTCCGCCGCGAGTACATCGAGAAGATCCCGTCCGGGCGTCCGGTGTCGGTGGAGCGCGAGGTCTTCCCCGCGCTGCTCGCCGAGGGCGCGCGGGTGCAGGGCCATGTCGACTCGTCGTACTGGCGTGACATGGGCACTCCCGAGGACTTCGTGCGCGGCTCGGCCGACTTGGTCCGCGGCATCGCCCCCTCGCCCGCGCTGCCGGGTCAGCGCGGCGAATCCCTGGTCCACCCCGGCGCGGGCGTCGCCCCCGGCGCGCTGCTCATCGGCGGCACCGTGGTCGGTCGCGGCGCGGAGATCGGCGCGGGCGCGCGCCTCGACGGCGCGGTGATCTTCGACGGCGCCGTCGTCGAGGCGGGCGCCACCGTGGAACGCTCCATCATCGGCTTCGGCGCCCGCATCGGCCCGCGCGCGCTGGTCCGCGACGGCGTCATCGGTGACGGCGCGAACGTCGGCGCCCGCTGCGAGCTGCTGCGCGGCGCGCGCGTCTGGCCCGGCGTCGAGATCCCGGACGGCGGCATCCGCTTCTCCACCGACGTCTGAGATCCGCACCGGACGCCAGAGAGTTCGCGATCAGTCGGTGCGTTTCCAGACGTAGCGGGTTTTGGGGCGGCCCGCGCGGCCGTAATCGGAGCGGCGGACGACCAGGCCGTCGTCGGCCAGCTTCTCGAGGTAGCGCCATGCGGTGATCCGGGAGACGCCGATGCCGGTCGCGGTGTCGGCGGCGGTGATGCCGTCCTCGGCGGTGCGCACGATCCGCGAGATCTCCTCGAGTGTCTGCGGCGCGACGCCTTTCGGGGTGTTGGCGCGCTGGTCCGGAGTGCGCAGCGCGCTGAGCGCGCGGTCGATGTCGAGCTGGGTCAGCGCGGACTCGCCCGCGGGCAGTGCGGTGCGGAACTCCCGGTAGCGCTCCAGCTTGTCGTGGAAGGCGGCGAAGGTGAACGGCTTCAACAGGTAGAGCACCACGCCGTTGGCGACGGCCGTGCGCACCATCGCCAGGTCGCGCGCCGAGGTGATGGCGATGACGTCGGGACTGGGCGCCATCCCGCTGAGCGCCGCCGCGACGTCCAAACCGCTGGTGTCGGGCAGGCCGATGTCCATCAGCACCAGGTCGACCGGTGTGCCCTCGGCCGCTGCCGCGGCGGTCGCCCGCATCGCCTCGCGTCCGGTCTGCGCGATGCCGACCGGTGTGAAGCCGGGAATGCGCTCGACGTAGGCGCGGTGCGCCTCGGCGATCAGCGGCTCGTCCTCGACTATCAACACTCGGATCACGATGCGTCCTTTCCAGCGCCGCGCGGAATCGTCACGGTCACCGCGCTTTCCGGCTCGCGGCGGGCGTCGATCGCCCCGCCGTGCCTGGCGATCACGCGGTGCACCAGCGCGAGGCCGAGCCCGTGATGATCGTCTTTGGTGGTGTAGCCGCGCTCGGCCGCGCGCGCGAAGATCTGTGCCGACATACCGGGCCCGCTGTCGGTGACGCGCAGAAACAGGTCCGAATCGGCTTGGCGCAGCGTGGTTTCCACCCACGCGCCCGCGCTGCCCGCGGCGGCGTCGATGGCGTTGTCGATCAGGTTGCCGACCAGCGTGACCGCCTCGCGCGCCGAGAGCGGCGCGATGGCGTCGAGGGCGGTGTCCTCCGAGATCGTCAGCTCCACACCGCGTTCGGCGGCCTGGTTCACCTTGCCGAGCAGCAGAGCGGCCAGTGCCGGATCGCCGACCGCACCCATCATCCGGTCGATGAGCGACTGGGAGAGCTGGAGTTCGGCGGTCGCGAATTCGACCGCTTCGCGGTGCTTGCCGAGCTCGACCATGGTGACCACCGTATGCAACCGGTTGGCCGACTCGTGCGCTTGGGCGCGCAGCGATTCGGCGAAACCGCGTACCGAGTCGAGTTCGCCTAGGACGCCGCGCAATTCGGTGTGGTCGCGGATGGTCATCACGGTGCCGAGGGTGCGGCCCTGTGAGGTGACCACGTCCTGGTTGACCAGCAGAATCCGGTCGTTGGTCACGTGCATCTCGTCGCGGACCACGCCCCAGCTCATGCGCTGCAACGAGATCGGCAGATCCTCGCGGTGCACGTCGCCCTCCGGCAGATCGAGCAGCCGCCGCGCCTCGTCGTTGACGACCTCGGCCCGCGCGCCCGCGCCGAAGGCCACCAGGCCCTCGTGGATCGAATGCAGCACCGCGTCGTGGTGTTCGTACATCACGCGCAACTCGTCCGGCGCGAGGCCGTGCGTCTGGCGGCGCAACCGGCGGCTCAGCAGGAACGAGCCGAGCGCGGCCACGACCAGACCCGCGCCCGCCACGCCGAGGATCTTCGGCAGCTGCGCGGCGACCTGATCGCCGATGCGCGCCCGGGTGACGCCCGCGGACACCAGCGCCACGATGCGGTCGCCGTCGTACACCGGAGTCACCGCGCGGATGGACGGCCCGAGCGTTCCGGTGAACGTCTCGGTGAACGTCTCCCCGGCCAGCGCCCTGTCGATGTTGCCGCTGAACGGCTGGCCGATGCGTTCGGGATTGGTGTGGGTGAACCGCGTCCGGTCCGGCGCCATCACCACGATGAAATCCATCCGGGTCTGCAACCGGATCCGCTCGGTCACCGGTTGTAGCTGCGCGCTGGGATCGGCCGAGAGCACCGCCGCGCGGGTGGACGGCGCCTGCGCCAGGCTCACGGCCACGTCGGTGACTTCGTGCTCGGTGGTCACGTCGCTGGTGTGCCTGGCGTCGAACACCGCGAGCACCGCAGCGCCGGCGATCATCAGCGCGAGCACCACGAGTTGCAGGACGAAGGCCTGACCCGCCAGGGAGAGCCGGAGGCGGCGCGGCCGCTCGTCCCGGCGAGGACGCGCGCGCGACCCGGACCCGGCGGCGTCTGTGAAGCGACGACGTCGCACGAGCTGACCTCCACTGAACGTTATGCACCAAACAGTGACCCGCGTCACGCGGGTCGTCATCATTTTGCACAGGCGGCCGGGACGGCTCGCATTCCGGTACCACTCGGAGGACATGATTCGCCATGAGCGATAGACCTCGCGCTGTTCGGCGCGACCGTACCCACTGGCTGTATCTGGCGGTCATCGCCGCGGTCGGCGCGGGCATCCTCGTCGGCTGGCTCGCGCCCGACGTGGGCGTCTCGCTCGCGCCGCTCGGCACCATGTTCGTCGACCTGATCAAGATGATGATCGCCCCGGTCATCTTCTGCACCATCGTGCTCGGCATCGGCTCGGTGCGCACCGCGGCCACCGTCGGCAAGGTCGGCGGGCTCGCGCTCGGCTACTTCCTCGTCATGTCGACGATCGCGCTCGGCATCGGCCTCGTGGTCGGCAACCTGCTGGAACCGGGCAGCGGCATGAACATCGCAAAGACCGCGGGCGCGGGCGCCAAGTACGCCGATCAGGCGCACAGCGCGGGCGGCACCTGGGATTTCATCAACGGCATCATCCCGACCACGCTGGTCTCCTCGCTCACCGCGGGCAGCGTGCTGCAGGCGCTGTTCGTCGCGCTGCTCGTCGGCTTCGCGGTGCAGGCCATGGGCAGCGCGGGCGAGCCGATCCTGCGCGCGGTGACGCTGGCGCAGAAGCTGGTCTTCCGCATCCTGTCGATGATCTTGTGGCTGGCGCCGATCGGCGCGTTCGGCGCGATCGCGAACGTCGTCGGCAAGACCGGCCTGGACGCCGTGGTGCAGCTGGCCACCCTGATGATCGCGTTCTACCTGACCTGCCTGGTGTTCGTGTTCGGCGTGCTCGGCGTGCTGGTGCGGGTGGTGTCGGGCGTGTCGATCCTGAAGCTGGTCCGATACCTGGCTCGCGAGTACCTGCTCATCGTCGGCACCTCGTCCTCGGAATCGGCACTGCCGCGGCTGATCGCGAAGATGGAGCACCTCGGCGTCGAGCGGACCACCGTCGGCGTGGTCGTGCCCACCGGCTACTCGTTCAACCTGGACGGCACCGCGATCTACCTGACCATGGCCTCGATCTTCATCGCCGACGCGATGGGCAAGCCGCTCAGCCTGCCCGAACAGCTCGGACTGCTGCTGTTCATGATCGTCGCGTCGAAGGGCGCCGCGGGCGTCACCGGCGCGGGTCTGGCCACCCTCGCGGGCGGGTTGCAGAGCCACCGGCCCGAACTGCTCGACGGCGTCGGCCTGATCGTCGGCATCGACCGCTTCATGTCGGAGGCCCGCGCGCTGACGAACTTCTCCGGCAACGCCGTCGCGACCGTGCTGATCGGCACCTGGACCAAGACCATCGACGTGGACCAAGTCCGGCTGGTGCTCGACCGCAAGCTGCCGTTCGACGAACGCACCATGGTCGACGAGCACGGCGCGCCGGAGTCCGCCGAACCCGCCGAACCCGCCGAGAAGAGCCTGGTCTCGGCCTGACCCCTGAGACGTCCCGGCCAACGCCGGGGCCGCGGGCGGCATCGCTCCATCCACCCCCTCCGCACGGTGCCGCCCTGGCGATCGACGAAGGGCCCGCGTTATCCCGCGGGCCCTTCGTTCGTTTGCGTTGGTGCTCAGGTATTTCCGGCGGTCAGGCGACCGCCCACTTCTCCGGATTCAGGTGGTACTGGACGAGCGCGGTGGCGTGGCCGTGGCCGATGCCGTGCTCGGTCTTCAGCAACTCGACCAGCGCCTTGTGCCCGGCAAGACCCGAATCGCGCAGCACGGTGAACCACTCGTCGATGCCGCGGCCGTACTTGGCCTCGATGTTGGGGAAGTAGGACGCGGGGCCGTGCGGCTTGGTCGCCATGGTCGTCTCCTGTGCTCGAAGTGCGTTCACAGTTAAGGACGGGACCTCGTCGCGGGACTCATCGGCGGGCTGGAGTTTGTGCCCTGGATCACACCGCGGGGGCGGTCGCGCCCTTGGCCGCCGACCGCTCCCTGATCAGCAGCGCACCGGTGACCGCGACCAGCAGCGCGGTGAGTCCATGGATGCCGAAGGCGGCGCCCGCCGAACCGTCCCAGCGCAGGACCGTGAGCATGTCGCCGAACGGGATCAGCGCGATCACCAGCGTGGCGATGCCGAGCGCGTACCGCTGCTTCGCGACGAGCAGTGCCAGGATGACCAGCCCGGAGGCGGTATCGCGGAGCCTGGATAGATTGTCTAGCGGTGCTAGAATTCGGCCATGAGCACCCAGACTCGTAAGGAACGCGAACTGGCCGAACGCCATCGGCGAATCATCGAGACCGCCCGCGAACTGGCCGAGTCCCAGGGCTGGGAATCGGTGACGGTGCGCAGGCTCGCCGACCGCATCGAATACAGCCAGCCGGTGCTCTACAGCCACTTCGCGGGCAAGACCGCCATCGTGACGGCCGTCGCCGAGCAGGGCTTCGCCGAACTCACCGAGGCACTGCGCGCGGCGCATGCCACCGCCGAGACTCCGGCCGCTGCGCTGGAGTCGGTGGCGCGGGCCTACCTCGACTTCGCGGCCGCCAACCCGGCGCTCTACGACGCGATGTTCCTGATGAAGACCGACCTGACCTTCGGGCCGGACGCGCCGCAGGCGCTGCGCGAGGGCTGGGCCGAGCTGGAGCGTCTGTTCCGCCCGTACGTCGAGGAACCCGATCTCGGCGCGCGCACCGAGGTGGCCTGGAGCTCGATCCACGGCATGGCCACCCTCGCGCGCGGCGGTCGGCTGGTGCCGGAACTCTGGGAGGCGCGGCTGCGGATCCTGGTCGACGAGTGGCTGGCCGGGGTCGGGGCCGAGGCGCGTCGCTGAGTTCTCGCGCGCAGGTAGCGTGGGTTCATGGCTGATGTTGTGGTGGTCGGCTCCGGACCCAACGGACTCGCCGCGGCGGTGGTTCTCGCCTCGGCGGGACTGTCGGTCGAGGTGTTCGAGGCCGAGGCCAAGCCGGGTGGCGGCTCGCGAACCGCGGAGCTGACACTGCCGGGCTTCCACCACGACGTGTGCGCGGGCGCGCACCCGATGGCCTTGGCGTCGCCCTTCTTTCGCGCGTTCGATCTCGGCGCGCGCGGCGTCGAGCTGCTCACTCCCGAGGTGTCCTACGCGCACCCGATGGACGGCGGCCGGGCCGGACTCGCCTGGCTGGATCTGGAGCGGACCGTCGCCGATCTCGGCCGCGACGGTGACGCGTGGCGGCGGCTGTTCGCGCCGCTCGTTCGCAAGTGGCAGGGCGTCGTCGACGTGGCCATGTCCGATATGCGCGCGCTACCCGACGACTTGCCGACCGCGGTGCGTTTCGGCCTGCGGCTGGTCGAACAGGGCTCGCCCCTGTGGAACGCGCGCTTCCACGAGGACATCGCACCCGCGCTGCTGACCGGTGTGGCGACCCACGCGATCACCTCACCGCGCGCCGTCCCCGCGGTCGGCGCGGGCCTGCTGCTCGCCACGCTCGGCCACGCGGGCGGCTGGGTCATCCCGCGCGGCGGCAGCCAGGCCATTCCCGACGCGCTCATCGCCGAACTCGAGGACCTCGGTGGCCGGGTGCACACCGGCCACCGGGTGGATTCGCTGGACGAGTTCGCCGGTGCGCGCGCCGTGCTGCTCGATCTCGCGCCCGCGGGGCTGCTCCGCCTGGCCGCCGACCGGCTGCCCACCCGATACGCCAAGCGGCTGCGCCGGTTCAGGTACGGCGGCGCCGCGTGCAAGGTCGATTTCGCGCTCTCCGGCCCGGTGCCGTGGCAGGCCGAGGGTTGCGCCCAGGCGGGCACCCTGCACCTGATCGGCAGCCGCGCCGAGGCGATGGCGGCCGAGGGCGCGGTCGCCGCGGGCCGCCACGCCGAGCGCCCGTACGTGCTCGCCATCCAGCCGGGCGTCGTCGATCCCGGTCGCGCGCCCGGCGACGCGCACACCTTCTACACCTACGCCCACGTGCCGAACGGTTCCGATCGCGACATCAGCGACGCGGTCATCGCCCAGGTGGAGCGTTTCGCGCCGGGCTTCCGCGACCTGATCCTCGCCACGAATGTGATCACCGCCGCCGAACAACCCGCGCACAACGCCAACTACGTCGGCGGCGACATCTCCGCGGGCGCGATGACGTTGCGCCAGACGGCCTTCCGCCCCGCCCCGCGCTGGAACCCGTACGCCACACCGCTGCCCGGGGTCTACCTGTGCTCCGCGGCGACACCGCCGGGTCCCGGCGTGCACGGCATGAACGGCATGCACGCCGCCCGCCACGTGCTCCGGCACGAATTCGACATCCACACCGACCCGCTCGAACTCCTGCGCGACCGTCAGCCACAGCACCGCTGACATCGCCTGGACGGGTTCCTCCTCGTCGGGGCGGCCTTCCGCCGCCGCCACCGGCCGAAACAGATCGGCTCCAGACGAACGCGATTCACCGTCGGCATCGCAGCGCAGACCCGTGTCTGGGCGGCGCGACCACCCGCCAACACACGCGCCGAAAAACGCGCGAGCACCGCTGTCCTCGGACAACGGTGCTCACGCGGAGATGATCGCTAGACGGGCGCCGTGCGGTAGAGATCGGGCTCGACGTAGATGACCCGCGCGGCGGGCACAGCGCGGCGGACCCGCGCCTCGGCGGCGTCGATGGCCGCGGCGATGGTCGCGATGTCGAGACCCGGCGTGATCGCCACCTTCGCCGCCACCAGAATCTCCTCCGGGCCCAAGTACTGAGTCTTGAGGTGGATGACGCGGTCGATGCGCTCGCCGTCGATCAGGCTCTCCCGGATCGCCCTGTCCTCCTCGGGGGTCGCGCCCTCGCCGATCAGCAAGCTCTGCATCTCGATGATCAGGATGATCGCGATGACACCGAGCAGCGCGCCGATGCACAGGGTGCCGATGCCGTCCCAGACCGCGTTGCCGGTAGCCATGGTCAGGCCGACGCCGAGGAAGGCGAGAATCAGACCGACCAGCGCGCCCATGTCCTCCAACAGCACCACGGGCAGCTCGGGGCTGCGCGAGTTGCGAATGAACCGCCACCAGGTGGCGCCGCCCTTGAGCGGACGGGATTCGCGGATCGCGGTGATGAAGCTGAAGGTCTCCAAGCCGATGGCGATCAACAGGATGACGATCGCGACGATCGGCGAGCTGAGATCCTCGGGATGCTGGATCTTGTGGATGCCCTCGTAGATGGCGTAGATCGAGCCGAGCGTGAACAGCACGAGAGCCACGATGAACGAGTAGAAGTAGCGGTTGCGCCCGTAACCGAACGGGTGCAGCTCGTCGGCCTCCTGTTCGGCGCGGCGCTGGCCGAACAGCAGCAAGCCCTGATTGGAAGTGTCGGCCACCGAGTGCACCGCCTCGGCCAGCATCGAGGCCGAACCGGTGATCGCCGCGCCGATGAACTTCGCCACCGCGATCCCCGCGTTCGCCGTCAACGCGGCCAGAATCGCCTTCTTGCCACCGCCAGCAGACATGTCCTGAAGGTCCTCTCTCGTTTCGCCGATCACGGCTAACTTAGCTTGTTCGCCGATCCTCGGCCGAGTGCGTGCGCCCGTCGCTCAGCTGCCCGCGCCGAGGCAGGCGCAGAACAGCTGGGCGGGTCCGTCCACCGTTTGGGCGCGAATATCGCTGTCTGCGGCCGAGATCCAGGCCGCGCCGCCGCGCCCGACGAGCAGCTCCGCGCCGTCCTGGAGCAGCCGCACCGTGCCCGCCGTGCACAGCATGATGCCCGGCCCCGCCGAGGTGAGCGGCACCTGTCCGGAACCCGCGGTGAGATCGAATCGGCGCAGTGCGAATTCGGGCGCGGGGGTGCGATACCGCACCGAGCCGTCGCCCGCCGGTTCCGGCAGCACGACCGGCAGATCGATCGGCTCGAAATCCAGCACCCGCAACAGTTCCGGCACGTCGACGTGCTTGGGCGTCAACCCGCCGCGCAGCACGTTGTCGGAGTTGGCCATGATCTCCACGCCGAGCCCGCGCAGGTAGGCGTGCAGGTTTCCGGCGTCCAGGAACAGTCCCTGCCCCGGCTCCAGCGTGACCCGGTTCAGCAGGAGCGCGGCCAGCACGCCCGCGTCGCCGGGATAGGCCTCGGCGAGCTCGAGCGCGGTGCGTGCCTCGAGGGTGAAGGCGCGCTTGCCCTTTCCGGACAGATACCGCACGCAGCCGTCCAGCACCGCGGGCAGCAACGTGGCGAGCACCGGCTGCGGCAGCGTGATCCAGGTGGTGAACAGTGTTCGCAAGCCCGCCGAATCGGGTTGGGAGGCAAGCATCTCCGTGTACGAGGCGAGCTGGGGGACCTCCAGCGCACGGAACAGCTCGACGGTGCGGCGCGGTTCGCGGAACCCGGCCAGCGCCTCGAAGCGGTCCAGCGCCACCACCAGTTCCGGCTTGTGGTTCTCGTCCCGATAGTTGCGCATCGGCGAGTCCAGCGGCACCCGCGCGCGGTTCTCCCGCTCGAATCCGGCGCGCGCCTGCGACGCCGACGGATGCGCCTGCAGCGACAGCGGCTCCTCGGCCGCCAGGATCTTCAGCAGGAACGGCAGCTTGTCACCGAATTCCGGTGCGGCCGCGCCCAGTTCGCGATGCGGGTTCGCGGCGACGAACTCCAGCAGCGATGTGGTGCCGACCGGCGTCTTGACGTGCGCGGGATCGGCGGGATGGGCGCCGAACCAGAGTTCGGCCTCGGGGTGTGCGGAGGGGACGGGACGGCCGCACAGCTGAGCGAGCGCGGTGCGCGAACCCCATGCGTAGGAACGCAGTGCACCAACGAGTTCGTGCACTAGTAGCGTCCCCCGTCGTACTGTTCGCCGCCGAAACCGCGGGACGTGTCCGCGGCCGCGCCGCGCGAGCCGATCAGCCGCAGGTAGGCCGCGGCCATCTCCAAGCGCAGCGCGAGCACCGCGAGTTGCTCCAGTTCCGTGCCGCGCCCGGACCCGCCGGGCTCCTCGCCGCGCACCGGCGTCGGGGCGGCCGGATCGGTCAGGCTGTTCTGTAACAGGTCGACGTCGGCGCTCACCAGATCGGCGTCGACCAGACCGGATCCGGCGCCGCCGAACACCGCGACCCGGCGCCGTGCGGCGGCCTGATCGGGATCGGCGCTGAGCACGAACACCCGGATTCGCTCCACCGGCGCGGGGCCGTCGAGTTCCTCGTCGTGGAACAGTGGATCGAAGTCGGGTGCGGACTCGCCCGCGGCCTCGACCATGCGCGGATTCGCGGCGACCGCCTCGGCGAGATCGGCCGCCGTCGCCACCTTGCCCGCGGCCTGCAGCAGCACCTCGGCGCCGTGCTCGGCGAGCTCCGCGGCGGCGGGGGAGTCGCCCGCCAGCACGATGCCGCGCTGCTGCATGCGCGCGGCCAGCGTCTTGGCGGGGTTGTGGAAGACCTCGTTGTGCGGTCCGTCGCGCAGCGCTTCGGCGTCGAGCACGTCGGCCAGCGCGGTCAGGTCCGGCACGGCCGCGCCGGTGCGCGTCGGATCGACGATGCGCAGCACCGCGATACCGGCCGCGAGGAAGCGCAGCAATCGGTTGTGGTCGAGCACCGGGACCCGCGGCTCCAGCAGCGCGGCCCGGCCCGCGGCGGCGGCGCGCAGCGGACCCTCGTGCGGTGCGGCGACGACGACCTCGGCGCCGCGGCGCAGCGCGCGGTCCACCGCGTCGATCAGGCGCGGATCGCCCGCGTCGTCACCGGCGACGAGCACCACGTCCAGCGGGCCCACCCACGGCGGCAGCGCGGCGACCGACACCACCGGCAGACCCGCGCGGTCACCGAGCGCGGCGACGAGCAAACCGGCGGCGCGTGCGGCGCGGCCGGAGCCGGAGACCAGGACCACGCTGCGTGGGCGAAGGTCGGCGAGACGGGCGAGCGCATGCTCGCCGATGGCCGCCGCGGTGGCGCGCACTTGGGCGCCACCCGAGGCGGCCGAGCGCAGGGCGCCGCCGCTGTCCGCCGCTTCGAGCGAAGCGGCATCGTCGAGGTCGAGCACCGGTGTTCCAGCGATCATCGGGCGTTCCACCTCCCCTCATCGCGCTGCGTCCGGATCGTCCACACCGAGCCCAGGTCGGGCGAATCCACTGTCAGTGATTCCACTATTCCAGTCGGGAGCGGGCATCGCTCGGGATCTCGCGCTGAGCAGAACCCTCTGCTTCCACGGTCGAATCCCGAGCTTGTGATTCCACTCCGTCGTAACTCCACTATCCCAGTCAGGACCGGACGATGCCCAGAATCTCGCATCAGGCAGAGCCGTCTGCTTCCGCGGTCGAATCCTGAGCTTGTGATTCCACTCCGTCGTAATTCCACTATCCCAGTCAGGAGCGGACGATTCCCAAAATCTCGGTCACGAGTGCGTCTACTTCCTCCGGCGATCTGGCCTCGACGTTCAGCCGCAGCAACGGCTCGGTATTCGAGGCGCGCAGGTTGAACCAGGCGTCGTCGGCCAGCTGGACCGTCACCCCGTCGAGGCGGTCCACCGACTTGGCGCGATCCTCGAATGCCTCGACCACGGCCAGCGTCCGCTCCTTGGCGTCGGCCACCGTCGAGTTGATCTCGCCCGAGGCGGCGTAGGTCTCGTAGGACGACATCAGCTCCGAGATCGGCCGGTCCTTCTCGCCGAGCGCGGCGAGCACGTGCAGCGCCGCGAGCATGCCGGAGTCGGCGCCCCAGAAATCGCGGAAGTAGTAGTGCGCGGAGTGCTCGCCGCCGAACACCGCGCCGGTGGCGGCCATCTGCTGCTTGATGAACGAGTGGCCGACCCTGGTGCGCACCGGGGTCCCGCCCAGCTCGTGCACAAGCTCCGGCACCGCGCGCGAGGTGATCAGGTTGTGGATGATGGTCGCGCCCGGCTCCTTGGCCAGTTCGCGCTCGGCGACCAGCGCGGTGATGGCCGAGGGGGAGACCGGCTCGCCGTGCTCGTCCACCACGAAGCAACGGTCGGCGTCGCCGTCGAAGGCCAGGCCGATGTCGGCGCCGGATTCGCGGACCAGCCGCTGCAGGTCGACCAGGTTCTTCGGGTCGAGCGGGTTGGCCTCGTGGTTGGGGAACGAACCGTCCAGCTCGAAGTAGAGCGGCACGATGGTCACCTGCGCGAGCGTGCCGAGCACCTCCGGCACGGTGTGCCCGCCCATGCCGTTGCCCGCGTCCACCGCGATGGTGAGCGGGCGGATGTTCTCCAGATCGACCAGCCCGCGCAGGAATTGCGCGTAGTCGGCGAGCAGGTCCACTTCGGTGGCGCTGCCGTGCGGGCCGTCGAATTCCGGCACGCCCGCGACGAGCTCGTCCTTGATCGCGGCCAGGCCGGTGTCCTGGCCGACCGGCAGCGCGTTCGCGCGGCACAGCTTGATGCCGTTGTACTGGGCGGGGTTGTGGCTCGCGGTGAACATGGCGCCGGGGCAGCCGAGGCGGCCGGAGGCGAAGTACAGCTGGTCGGTGGAGGCCAGGCCGATGTGCACCACGTCGAGACCCTGGGCGCGCACACCGTCGGCGAAGGCGGCGGCCAGCGCGGGGGAGGACTCGCGCATGTCGTGTCCGATGACCACACGGCCGGCGCCCTCGCCGCGCATCAGCCGAGCGAAGGAAGCTCCCACGTCCCTGACGAATTGCGCGTCGATCTGTTCACCGACCACACCGCGAACGTCGTAGGCCTTGATCACCGCGTTCACGAATTCGGCAGAGCGGGCGACTGTCATGGGCACTACCCTAGTGTGCCCCGCCGACACCGTGGGACCGCTCCCTACCCTCCGCCCCGATTTCACCCCGCGGGGCTGGTGTGGGGCTGTGGCCCCGGCCCCCCGTCGCGCTCGAGAACACGCCGCGGGCAACCGATTTCGCCGGGCGCGCGACAGAGCTGTGGCGACCGGACCGGGAGGAGCGTTCCGACGAGAGGCGTCTGGGTGTCTCGGAACGAGAGCGCGCGAGGTCAGTTCGGCGGATCGGGCAGCACGCGCAGATGCCCGCGTCTGCCGGTACGCGTGGTGCGCTGCGGCGCGGGTGCGTAGTCGCGGTAGCCGCGCTGATCGGGCTCCGGGGGACGGCGTCGCAGACCGGCCTCGCGAACGGCTTCGGCCAGTGCGGTGAGATCGTCGTCGTCCGGGGTGGTGGAGAAGCCGCCCTCGTGGCGGACCAGCTCCCAGCCCTTCGGCGCGGTGATCCGGGAAGCGTGCGTTTCGCACAGGTCCCACGAATGTGGTTCGGCGACCGTCGCGAGCGGACCGACCACCGCGGTGGAGTCCGAGTAGACATACGTGAGCGTCGCGACGGCCGGATTCTTGCAGCCGGGTCGGCAGCAACGACGCATGGGGATCACGCCGATGAGAGTAACCCCCCTGGCCTCCGGATGTGGACAGACACGCGCTAAGAGTGGCGGCTCACACGCGTACTTCCGCCCTCGCTCCGGGCATGCGCGGTCGCGAGCGAACCTCGTCCGGCCACGCCGGTCGGACGCGAATCGCCCGATTCGGGACCTACTCTTCCTCCGCCTCCGGATCGATGACGTCGGGGTCGACGCCGAGGTAGGTGGCGATCTGCTGCACGAGCACCTCGCGCAGCAGATCGACCAGATCGTCCGGATCGCTCGCGCGCAGCTCGAGCGGTTTGCGGAACAGCACGATCCGCGCGCGGGTCGCCTGACCGTGCCGGTCGACGCCCGCGGGGATCAGCCGGGACAGCGGGACCGGTCCGTCGGCCACCACCTCGTCCGGCCAGGTGACCGAATCAGGGTGCAGCGGACGGATTTTCGGTACATCGTCGACGGCGATGTCGAGTTTGGTGAGCCGATCGTGCCAGCGGCTGTCGAGCGGGGCGAACGCCTCCAGCACGAGCCGGTCGAACTGCTGGCCTCGGGTGCGCCAGGCGGGCACCGTCGGCGGCAGCATCGGCCCGCGCACCCCGCGGCCGCGTCGGATCACCGACCGGGCGGTGGGCGGGCGTCGATGGCGGGAACGGGACATACCCAAAATCTAGGTGAACTCGCACCGACCCCGCGCATCGAGGTCGGTGCGACACCTACGTGTCAGCCGATACCGCGCTTGAGGCGCCGGCGCTCCCGCTCGGAGAGGCCACCCCAGATACCGAAGCGCTCATCGTGTGCGAGTGCGTATTCCAGGCACTCGTCGCGTACCTCGCAGCCCATGCAGATCCGTTTCGCCTCGCGGGTCGAGCCGCCCTTCTCGGGGAAGAACGCCTCCGGATCGGTCTGCGCGCACAGGGCACGCTCCTGCCATTGCTCTTCGATGCTTTCGAACATCTCGTCGAAGCCCGTCACGACCAGGCTGAGCCGGGGTGTCGACACCGCGTCACCGCCGTCTTGCTCGCTCCGGCCGATGTCTGCGCAGACGCCACGTGCTGCGCCTGCTGTGGAATCGGGTTGCGAGACCATATCGTTGGCCATCGCTCCGCCTCCTCACTGTGTGTTAGCGCAGAATGATTCTTTCCGTCGGACCAACACGCACACCGACGGCCCTACCCCGCGACGTTGTCCCGCGGACATCCCCGAGCGCGTCACCCCGGCTCGAACATCTGTTCGAAAAGTCGTCCGCGCCTTGCACTCTCGCGCGAACCCGGAATGACATGACTGTGATTAGACACGCCGGACGTGTCGATGGTCAAGCCGCCGACGCTATTCCGTTACTATCCGCGACCGATTTCCGTGCTGATCTTGGTGTATGGCATAGCAAATGACCAGCAAATATGGCCCGAACACCGCTCGCTTCGACACCGCATAGGCTGTGCGGATGTGACTGGACAACAAGCGGACATCGCGCCCGCCAAGGGGCCCAAGATCGCCGTACTGGTCGGCGGAGTCGGCGGCGCGCGCTTCCTGCAGGGCGTGCGGGAACTGCTGCCGGAAGCCGACGTTTCCGCGATCGTGAACGTCGGTGACGACGTCTGGATGCACGGCCTCCGCATCTGCCCCGACCTCGATACCTGCATGTACACCCTCGGCGGGGGGATCGATACCGAACGCGGGTGGGGCCGCGTCGGCGAGACCTGGCACGCCAAGGAGGAGCTGGCGAAATATCACGCGCAGCCGGACTGGTTCGGCTTGGGCGATCGCGATATCGCGACGCACTTGATTCGCACCGAAATGTTGCGTGCCGGGTATCCACTCTCGGCGGTCACCGAAGCGCTCTGCAACCGGTGGCAACCCGGCGTGAAACTGATCCCGGCAACCGACGATCGGTGTGAAACGCATGTGGTTGTCAGCGACCCCGAGAACCCTGGCGAACGCCGCGCGATCCATTTTCAAGAGTGGTGGGTTCGATACCGCGCGAACATCGACACCCATGGATTCGCCACAATCGGGGCGGATGAAGCAAAACCGGCCCCAAATGTGACGGATATCATATCGTCCGCCGACGCGGTGCTGCTGGCGCCGTCCAACCCGGTGGTGAGTATCGGCGCCATCCTCGCGGTGCCCGGCATCCGCGGCGCGCTGCGCACCACCGAGGCGAAGGTGATCGGCGTCTCCGGCGTGATCGACGGAAAACCGTTGCGCGGCATGGCCGACGAGTGCCTGTCGGTGATCGGCGTCGAGACGACGGCCGAGGCGATCGGTCGCTACTACGGCGCCCGCTCGGCCACCGGCATTCTCGACGGCTGGCTGATCCACAGCACCGATACCGCCGACGTGCCTGGCGTCGAGGTGCGCAGCGTGCCGCTGCTCATGACCGACCCGCCGACGACCGCCGAAATCGTGCGCGAGGCACTGGATCTCGCGGGGGTGAAGCCGTGACCTCGATCGACCACGCCGCGGGCGAGCTGAGCATCCTGCCCGTCACCGGCCTGCCGGAGTTCCGTCCCGGCGACGACATCGCCGAGCACATCGCCACACGGGCGCCCTGGCTGGCCGACGGCGACATCCTCGTGGTCACCAGCAAGATCGTGGCCAAGGCCGAGGGCCGAATCGTCGCCGCGCCACTGGATCCCGAGGAACGCGACGCCGCCCGCCGGGCGCTGGTGGACCAGGAGGCCGTGCGGGTGCTCGCGCGCAAGGGCCGCACCCTGATCACCGAGAACAAGCTCGGCATCGTCCAGGCGGCATCCGGCGTGGACGGTTCCAATGTCGAGCAGGGCGAATTGGTGCTGCTGCCCAGCGATCCGGACGGCAGTGCCAAGGCGCTGCGGACCGCGCTGGCCGAACGGCTCGGCGTGACCGTCGCCGTCGTGATCACCGACACGATGGGACGAGCCTGGCGCAACGGGCAGATCGACGCCGCGATCGGCGCGGCCGGGCTGCGGGTGCTGCACGACTACGCGGGCTCGGTGGACGGGCAGGGCAACGAACTGCAAGTCACCCAGGTGGCCGTCGCCGACGAGCTGGCCGCCGCCGCGGATCTGGTGAAGGGCAAACTGGGCGGCGTCCCGGTCGCGGTGGTGCGCGGCCTGCCGTTCGTCGACGACGGTTCGGGCGCGACGGATCTGCTGCGCCGCGGTACCGACGACCTGTTTTGGCTCGGCACCGCCGAGGCCATCGAACGCGGGCGCGGCGAGGCCGTGCTGCTGCGACGTTCAGTGCGCCAGTTCGCCGACACCCCGGTCGATCCGGAACGCGTCCGGGCGGCGGTCGCCGTCGCGCTGACCGCGCCCGCGCCGCATCACACCCGGCCGGTCCGATTCGTCTGGCTGCGCGATCGGGAACTGCGGAATCGGTTGCTGGAGGCGATGGCCGACAAGTGGCGCGCCGACCTCACGGCCGACGGACGCGACCCCGAGCGGGTGGAGCGGCGGGTGGCGCGCGGCCGGATCCTGTTCGACGCCCCCGAGGTGATCATCCCGTTCTGCGTGCCGGACGGCGCGCACGACTATCCCGACGAACGCCGCCGCGCCGCCGAGCGGACCATGTTCACCGTGGCGGTGGGCGCGGCCGTGCAGGGTCTGCTCGTCGCGCTGGCCACCGAGGGGATCGGCAGCTGCTGGATCGGCTCGACCATCTTCGCCCCCGAGATCACCAGGGACGTGCTGGGTCTCGCCGCGGACTGGAACCCGTTGGGCGCTATCGCCATCGGTCATCCGTTGACGGAGCTGACGCCGCGTCCGGTCACGGGGCCGGGGGAAGGGTTGGTCGAGCTGTGAGCGCTGAGTCGCTGCACGCGTCGGCGACATCGCTGCTGGAGACCTGGCGTCCCGTGGTGGACCAGGATCGGTCGCTGCGGGAGGCCATGCTGGCCTTCCTCGGTTCCGCGCCGCGCGGCTGTCTGCGCGAGCACGCACCCGGTCACATCACGGCCTCCGCCGTGGTGTTCTCCCACGACGCCCGCGAGGTGCTGCTGACCCTGCATCCGAAGGTGGGGCGCTGGATTCAGCTCGGCGGGCACTGCGAGGAGGGCGACGACACCGTCGCCGACGCCGCGCTGCGGGAGGCGACCGAGGAGTCCGGCATCCCGGGGCTGCGGATCGAGCCCGGCCTCTATGGTGCGCAGGCGCATCCGATCACCTGTTCACTCGGTGTGCCGACCCGCCACCTCGATCTGCTGTTCCGTATCACCGCGCCCGCCGGTGCGGTGCCGGTGCGCAGCGCGGAGTCGACGGATCTGCGGTGGTGGCCGGTGGACGCGCTGCCGGAGGATGCCGAGGTCTTGTTGTACTGAAGAAGGTGCAGGGCGTCCGGTCGGTCGACGGTTCCGACCGGACGCCTTTCGTTATGTCATAACAACTTTACAAATCAGTTCTTTTGTATAGACATGTGACAGTTGTCGTTCTAATGTCCACCTCAGAAGTATTGTGCGTCACACCTCGGTGTGCGCCGCACTGATGGGAGACATCGATGTCGACGGATGCCGACGCGCCGCAGCGCCCGGTCGAAGCCCCGGCCTGGCGTGATCGCAAGCGCTATCTCTGGCTCTGGGGGCTGTTCGCGCCGACCGGCTTGTTCACGATCGGGCTTCCGCTGATCTGGGCACTGAACGAAATCGGCTGGCATCGCCTGGCGCAGGTGCCGTTCTGGCTCGGCCCGATCCTGGTCTACCTGGTGATCCCGCTGGCCGACATCTTCTTCGGCCCCGATGGCGAGAACCCGCCCGACGAGGTGATGACGTACCTCGAGAACGACAAGTACTACCGCTACCTCACGTATCTCTATCTGCCGTTCCAATACGCCTCGCTGATCCTGGCCTGCTACCTGATCAGCGCCGACGACCTCGGCTGGCTCGGCATCGACGGCGGCCTGCACGTCGTGGACAAGATCGGTCTGGCCATCACGGTCGGCACGATCGGCGGCATCGGGATCAACACCGCCCACGAACTCGGGCACAAGAAGGTCGACCTGGAGCGGTGGCTGTCCCGCATCGCCCTGGCCCAATCGTTCTACGGCCACTTCTACATCGAGCACAACCGCGGCCACCACGTCCGCGTCGCCACCCCCGAGGACCCGGCGAGTTCCCGTGTGGGCGAGACCTTCTGGGCGTTCTGGCCGCGGACGGTGTGGGGCGGCCTGAAGTCCTCGTGGCGGTTGGAGAAGGTGCGGCTCGAGCGATTGGGCAAGAAGCCGTGGTCGCCAGGCAACGAGGTGCTCTCGGCCTGGCTGATGTCGGTCGTGCTGTACGCGGCGCTGGTCGCGGTGTTCGGTCTCGGCGTGCTGCCCTACCTGGTGTTGCAGGCCGTGATCGGTTTCAGTCTCCTGGAGGCGGTCAACTACCTCGAGCACTACGGACTGGTTCGTCAGCGCACCGACACCGGTCGCTACGAGCGTCCCGCCCCGGTGCACAGCTGGAACAGCGACCACATCGTCACCAACATCTTCCTGTACCACCTGCAGCGGCACAGTGATCACCACGCCTACCCGACCCGTCGCTACCAGACCTTGCGCAGCTGGGACGGTGCGCCCAACCTGCCGAGCGGCTACGCGAGCATGATCCTGCTCGCCTACTTTCCGCCGTTGTGGCGCAAGGTGATGGACAAGCGGGTGCTCGCGCACTACGGCGGCGACATCACCCTGGCCAACATCCACCCGGGCAAGCGGGATCGGATCCTCGCGCGCTACGGCGCGGAGGTGGAATCATGACCGCATACCGTTGCCCTGTTTGTGATTACATTTTCGACGAGACCAAAGGCGCTCCGCGCGAAGGGTTTCCGGCTGGCACCCGGTGGGCCGACGTGCCCGACGACTGGTGCTGCCCGGACTGCGGTGTGCGGGAAAAGATCGATTTCGAACCGGTAGGAGTGACCTCGTGACCGAATACAAGCTGTACCAGTGCATCCAGTGCGGCTTCGAATACGACGAGGCCAAGGGCTGGCCCGAAGACGGCATCGCGCCCGGCACCAGGTGGGACGACATCCCGGACAACTGGACCTGCCCGGACTGTGGCGCGGCCAAGGCCGACTTCTTCATGGTCGAGATCGAGCGGTCGTGAGATTTTGACTGCGGCGGATGCCCGTGACAACCTCGCGGGTATGCCGCGCAATGGACCGAGGGTTCCGTACCAGGAGGCGGCGCGGGAACTCCTGCGCACCTCCGTCCTCGACGCCATGCGCGAACTGCTGACCGAGCGGGACTGGTCCAAGATCACGCTCGGCGACGTCGCGGCACGGGCCGGGGTGAGCAGGCAGACGCTGTACAACGAGTTCGGTTCGCGCGCGGGCCTCGCGCAGGGATACGCCCTGCGCTTGGCCGACGACCTGGTCGACCATGTCCGCAGCGCCATCGCGGGCAACGAGGGCGACGTCCGCGCCGCCTTCCGCGAAGCGCTGTCCGGCTTCTTCCTCGACGCCGCCGCCGATCCGCTGATCCAGTCGCTGATCGCGGGCGAGGTGAAGCTGGACCTGCTGCGCCTGATCACCCTGGACGCCGCGCCACTGGTCGAACACGCCACCGAGCGGCTGTCCAAGGTGTTCCAGGACAGCTGGGTCGACGCGACGGAGGCGGAGTCGGTCGTGCTGGCGGCCGCGCTGGTCCGGATCGCGCTCAGCTACATTCCGACACCGCCCGCGCCGGGCCGCAACGCGCCCGCCGATCTCGCCGAACTGCTCGGGCCCTACGTCGAGGCGATCCTGGCCGCCCGTGCGGCGCGTCGACCGAGTGCCTCGGATTCGCTCGATTAGGGGAAAGGCCCCCAAGAAATAGGGGCCGCCGACTGCCCTGGTTAGGGGAACCTTAGGGGCGAAGCCCCGATTTGCGGGAGGTGTGCGGTGACTGCTGTCACATGTGAACTCCCTGAAAAACCGACCGCCACGCTTGTAACGGTCGACACGTTTAGTCCGCGAACTCCGGTGTAACGGACTTCAAGCCTGTAAGTATTCTCATACATCGGAGTTAGGATTCTTAATTAGCGGGGCAAACGTGCAAACGGTTGGCAAACCGGCGGGATCGCCAGATCCCAAACGCCATCTGTGGGTTCTCGGCCTGATCGCACCGGCTTCCGCGTTGCTGCCCTCACAGCTTGTGCTGCACACTGGCGCCGCGGTGTTCTGGTGGATCGGACCGATCATCGTGCTGATGGTCATTCCCTTGCTGGACTGGCTGGTCGGCGAGGACGGCAGCAATCCGCGCGACGAGGACTACGAGCTGCTGTCCAACGATCGCTACTACCGGTGGTGCACCTACCTGTTCCTGCCGATCCAGCTGATCGGGCTGATCGTCGCCGCCTACATGTGGGCGGGCGACGAACTGAGCGTGCTCGACAAGCTCGGACTGGCCGCCACGCTGGGCTTCGTCAGCGGCATCGGCATCAACGCCGCGCACGAACTCGGCCACCGCGTGGAGCACATGGAGCGCTGGCTGGCCAAGATCGCGCTCGCGCAGTCCGGGTACGGGCACTTCTTCGTCGAACACAACCGCGGTCACCACGTGCGTGTCGCGACGCCGGAGGACCCGGCGAGCGCCCGGCTCGGCGAGTCGCTGTGGGAGTTCCTGCCGCGCAGCGTCGCGGGCGGTTTCCGGTCCGCGCTCGCGCTGGAGAAGGAGCGCCTGGCGCGCAAGGGCCTGCCCTGGTGGACCGTGCACAACAACGTGCTGCAGGCATGGGCGATGACGCTGGTGCTGTTCGGCGCGCTGATCGCCGTCTTCGGGATCGCGGTGCTGCCCTGGCTGCTGTTGCAGGCGGTGATCGGCGCTGCCCTGCTGGAGACGGTCAACTACGTCGAGCACTACGGCCTGCTGCGCGAACGCAGGCCCAACGGCGCCTGGGCCCGCTGCTCCCCGCGCGATAGCTGGAACAGCGACCGGCTCGTCACCAACATCTTCCTGTTCCACCTGCAGCGGCACAGCGACCACCACGCCAATCCGGGACGTCGGTACCAAACCCTGCGGAGCTCGCAGGAGTCCCCGCAGCTGCCCGCGGGCTACGCGAGCATGATCGTCTTCGCGGCCATCCCGCCGCTGTGGCGCTCGATCATGGACCACCGGGTGCTCGCCCACTACGACGGCGACATCACCCGCGCGAACATCCAGCCGCGCAAGCGCACCCGGATCCTCGCGAGCTACCGCGCGACCGCCTGAGCGCCGCGCCCGTGCCCGTCGAGGCGTGCCCCGACGGGCACGCGGTACGTCGCGAGGCGTTCAGCGACTAGCCTTGCATCGGTACAGCCGACCATGGAGAGGCAGATGACGACCTCAGAACTTCCCGCACGCACGTCCATGACCCCCGATGTCCGCAATGGCGTCGACTACAAGGTGGCGGACCTGTCGCTGGCCGAGTTCGGCCGCAAGGAGATCCGACTGGCCGAGCACGAGATGCCCGGTCTGATGGCTCTGCGCCGCGAGTACGCCGACGTGCTGCCGCTGAAGGGCGCGCGCATCTCCGGCTCGCTGCACATGACGGTGCAGACCGCCGTGCTGATCGAGACCCTCACCGCGCTCGGCGCGCAGGTGCGCTGGGCCTCGTGCAACATCTTCTCCACCCAGGACCACGCCGCCGCCGCGGTCGTCGTCGGCCCGCACGGCACGGTCGAGGAGCCCAAGGGCACCCCGGTCTTCGCCTGGAAGGGCGAGACCCTGGAGGAGTACTGGTGGGCGGCCGAGCAGATGCTGACCTGGCCGGGCGAGCCCGCCAACATGATCCTCGACGACGGCGGCGACGCCACCATGCTCGTGCTGCGCGGCGCGCAGTTCGAGAAGGCCGGTGTGGTTCCGCCCGCCGACGAGGACCACTCCGCGGAGTACACGGTCTTCTTGAACCTGCTGCGCGAGCGCTTCGAGACCGACAAGGGCAAGTGGAGCGCGATCGCCGAGAGCGTCAAGGGCGTCACCGAGGAGACCACCACCGGCGTGCTTCGCCTCTACCAGTTCGCAGCCGCCGGCGAGTTGGTGTTCCCGGCGATCAACGTCAACGACTCGGTGACCAAGTCGAAGTTCGACAACAAGTACGGCACCCGCCACTCGCTCATCGACGGCATCAACCGCGGCACCGATGTGCTCATCGGTGGTAAGAAGGTGTTGATCTGCGGCTACGGCGATGTCGGCAAGGGCTGCGCGGAATCGCTTGCGGGACAGGGCGCCCGGGTGCAGGTCACCGAGATCGATCCGATCAACGCGCTGCAGGCGCTGATGGACGGCTACGACGTGGTGACCGTCGAGCAGGCGATCGGCAACGCCGACATCGTCATCACCTCGACCGGCAACAAGGACATCATCACCCTCGAGCACATGAAGGCGATGAAGGACCAGGCCATCCTCGGCAACATCGGTCACTTCGACAACGAGATCGACATGGCGGCGCTGGAGCGTTCCGGCGCAACCAGGTTGAACATCAAGCCGCAGGTCGATCAGTGGACCTTCGGTGAGACCGGCAAGTCGATCCTGGTGCTCTCGGAGGGTCGTCTGCTGAATCTGGGCAACGCGACCGGACATCCGTCGTTCGTGATGTCGAACAGCTTCTCCAACCAGGTGATCGCTCAGATCGAGCTGTGGACCAAGCCGGAGGAGTACGACAACGAGGTCTACCGCCTGCCCAAGCACCTGGACGAGAAGGTCGCTCGCATTCACGTCGAGGCGCTCGGCGGCACGCTGACCAAGCTCACCAAGGACCAGGCCGAGTACATCGGCGTCGACGTCGAGGGCCCCTACAAGCCGGACCACTACCGGTACTGAGCCGGGCAGTAGAGTCGGCCGACGAAGGCCCGTCGATCCACGGATCGACGGGCATTCGTGCTATCGGGGCCTTGGAAGCACACCGGAGGTTCGCAGAAACCGCCCGATCCGGTGGACAGGAGCCGCAGGACATCGGCACTGCCGGAGCTGATCGCGCCATCGGACACCTCGGCGGGTGCGCTGTACGGCTCGAGCGGCAGCGGGGCGGCCGTGCGCAGAAGTCCGACCACTGGTCGCGTCGTTGGGGAGCCACGATTTTTCGGGTCGCCCGGCCGGGTAGTCTGCTGGCCATGGGCGTACTGATAGCGGTCGAGGGCCTCGATGGCGCCGGGAAACGGACGCTGATCGATGGGCTGCTCGCCGAGCTGTCCGGGAAGGGGCTGCGCGTCGCGAGCGCCGCCTTCCCGCGGTATGGCCGGTCGATCCACGCCGATGTGGCCGCCGAGGCGCTGCGCGGCGCACATGGTGACCTGGCAGGGTCGATCAACGCGATGGCCGTGCTGTTCGCTCTCGATCGCGCCGACGCCGCTGCGGAATTGTCGAACATGGTGGCCGCCAACGACATCGTGATCCTGGATCGCTACGTGGCCTCCAACGCCGCCTACTCCGCGGCGCGGGCCGATCAGCAGGCCGACGGCGAAATCGTCGCCTGGATAGGCGAACTGGAGTTCGGCCGCCTGAAACTTCCGGTGCCGCAACTCACCGTGCTGCTCGAGGTGCCCACCGAGGTGGCCGCCGAACGCGCGCGTCGCCGTGGCGAACTGGACGCCGCTCGTGCGCTGGACGCCTACGAGCGTGACGGTGGCCTGCAGCGGCGCACCGCGGCCGTGTACCGCGAGCTGGCGGATCGGGACTGGTTCGGCCCCTGGTGGACATACCGATCCGGCGACGATCGCCCGGCGCTGCTCACCCGCTGCGCCGAACTCGTTGGTGGATAACGTTGGATAGACGTCGGGTTGGTACCAGTGTTTGGCGTGGCAGCCCGATCCTGGCCTGGGAGATGACAACATAGTAATTATGAAGCCGAAGATTCTGGTCGTCGACGACGATATGGCACTCGCTGAGATGCTCACGATCGTCCTGCGCGGGGAAGGGTTCGACCCGCACGTGGTCGGCGACGGTACGCAGGCACTGGCGGCGGTTCGCGAGATCCGCCCCGATCTGGTGTTGCTGGACCTGATGCTGCCCGGCATGAACGGCATCGACGTGTGCCGTGTGCTGCGGGCCGATTCTGGAGTCCCGATCGTCATGCTCACGGCGAAGACCGACACGGTCGACGTCGTGCTCGGTCTGGAGTCCGGCGCCGACGATTACATCGTCAAGCCGTTCAAACCGAAGGAGCTCGTCGCCAGGGTGCGCGCCCGCCTGCGCCGTACCGAAGAAGAGCCCGCGGAGCTGCTGTCGATCGCGGACATCGTGATCGACGTGCCCGCGCACAAGGTGAGCCGGGGCGGAGCGCAGATCTCGCTGACTCCGCTCGAGTTCGACCTGCTGGTTGCCCTCGCCCGCAAGCCGCGCCAGGTGTTCACCCGCGAGGTGCTGCTCGAGCAGGTCTGGGGCTACCGGCACGCGGCCGACACCCGGCTGGTCAACGTGCACGTGCAGCGGCTGCGCGCCAAGGTCGAGAAGGATCCGGAGAATCCCGAGATCGTGCTCACCGTCCGCGGCGTCGGCTACAAGGCCGGACCGCCGTGATCGATGGCGATGCCCAGCAGGCGGACGCCCAGGGCTCGAAAGAGGCCGCGTCCGCCGTGGGTGATCGGGCGGGCACGCCGGGCGGGACGCTGGCGCGTCTCGAGCGTTCGCTCGCCCCGGTGGCCGCCTGGTTCAAAGAGGCGGGCACCGCGCTCGGTCATGTCTGGCGCCGGTCGCTGCAGCTGCGCGTCATCGTTTCCACGCTGACGCTCTCGCTCATCGTGATCACCATCCTCGGTGTGGTGCTGACCAGTCAGATCACCGACCGGCTGTTGGACGCGAAGATCAACGCCGCCGTCGAGGAGATGGATCGCGCCCGCAACTCGGTGGAGAGCCAGCTGGTCGGCGTGCAGGACGCGGGCACCCAGCAGCAGCGTCTCACCGACGCGCGCAATTCCCTGTCCAACCGCGGCGGGACCGGTCAATCCACCGGCGCCGCAGGTAGTTTCGACTCCGCGCTGAGCATGGTCGGCGGTACGCCGCAGCAGCCGATCACCTCCGGCCCGATCACCGAGATACCGGAGGAACTGCGCCGGTTCGTGCAGCGCAATCAGGTCAGCTACCAGTTCGCCACGGTCGAGGACCCGGACGGTTACCAAGGGCGGGCGCTGATCATCGGCAGCCCGAGCGCCGAGGTGCCGACCCTGGAGATCTACCTGATCTTCCCGCTGGCCAACGAGGAACGCAGCCTCGCGCTGATGCGCGGCACCATGATGATCGGCGGTTTGGTGCTGCTGGTCCTGCTCGCCGCGATCACCGCGCTGGTCACCAGGCAGGTCGTGCTGCCGATCCGGTCCGCGGCGCGGATCGCGAGCCGCTTCGCCGACGGTCGCCTCAAGGAGCGCATGCTGGTGCGCGGCGAGGACGACATGGCGCGACTGGCGCAGGCGTTCAACGAGATGGCCGAGAGCCTGTCCAACCAGATCACCCAGCTCGAGGAGTTCGGCAATCTGCAGCGACGGTTCACCTCGGACGTCAGTCACGAGTTGCGCACGCCGCTCACCACGGTGCGCATGGCCGCCGACCTGATTCACGGCAGCAGCGAGGATCTCGATCCCGCGCTGGCGCGCAGCGCCGAGCTGCTGGTCACGGAGCTGGACCGGTTCGAGGGTCTGCTCAACGACCTGCTGGAGATCAGCCGCCACGACGCGGGCGTCGCCGAACTCCAGGTGGAGTCGCTGGACGTGCGGATGTGCGCGCGGGCCGCGATCTCGACGGTGCGGCATCTGGCGAAGGACGCCGGCGTCGAGGTCGTCATCGATCTGCCGGAGGATCCGCTGGTCGCCGAGGTCGACCCGCGCCGCGTGGAACGGGTGCTGCGCAACCTGCTCGCCAACGCCATCGACCACAGCGAGGGCAAGCCGGTGCTGATCCGCATGCGCGGCGACAGCGAGGCCAACGCCGTCGCCGTAGTGGTGCGCGATCAAGGCGTCGGCCTGCGACCCGGCGAGGAGAAGCTGGTCTTCAACCGGTTCTGGCGTTCCGATCCCTCGCGCATGCGCCGCTCCGGCGGCACCGGCCTCGGACTGTCGATCAGCGTCGAGGACGCCAACCTGCACGAGGGCAGGCTGGACGCCTGGGGTGAGGTCGGCGTCGGCGCCAGCTTCCGCCTGACCTTGCCGCTGGTGCGCGGCCGCAAGTTGGGTCCGAGTCCGCTGCCGCTGGAGCCCGGCCGCCGGCGTCCATCCGATGCCGACAGCGATACGCCGACGGTGCCTTTCCCGCACGCCATTCCCGGCTTTGCGGACCCGCTCGGCGCGAACGGGACGCCGTCGACCGGTACGGCGGCGAACGGCGTCAGCGCGCGCCGAGCGTCGGATGACCCCGCTGCGGACGCGGCGGCGGCGAACGGTACCGAGGAGCCGACCCGCGCGCGCAATGGCGTCAGCGAGGCAGAGGAGGGGCCGCACGCCGCCGATACGGGTAGCCCCGGGGCGGCGCGGACGCAAGCGCCGGACGCTTCCGGCTCCGGTCGTGTGCTCACCGAACGCGGAGACGTACAGTCATGAGAATGCTCGGTGCCAGATCGTCCCGACTGGCCGCTGTCGCGGTGCTCGTCACGGCGCTGCTGACGATCAGCGGCTGTGCGAGCCTGCCGGAATCCTCGGCACCGCAAGCGCTCGGCACGCTCAATCGCGAACCCACCTCCGAGGGACCGCCACCACCCATCCAGGGCCGCGATCCCGATCTGCTGCTGCGAGATTTCCTGCAGGCGACCGCCGACCCGGCGAACCGACATCTGGCCGCCCGCCAGTACATGACGCCGTCGGCCTCGGCGCAGTGGGAGGACGGCGCGAGCACGACGATCGTCGACAAGCCGGATACGCTGCGCGAATCGCGCAGCGGTGACACGGCCACCTACGTGATCCGCGCCCAGAAGGTCGGCGAGCTGGCTCCGGACGGCGCCTACCGAGCCGTCGACGGCACGGTCGAGAACAAGATCGAGATGAGCCGGGTCGACGGCGAGTGGCGCATCGATGAGCTGCCCGACGGTGTCGTGATGGACCGCACGGCGTTCAACAAGTCCTACCGTCGCTACGTTCTCTACTTCGTGGAACCCGGCGGCACCTCGGTCGTGCCCGATCTGCGCTGGATCTCGGTGTCCAAGAATCAGCTCGCCCAGCGCCTGCTCACGCTGCTCACCGAGGGCCCGCAGCCGGAGCTCGCCTCGGTCGTGCGCAATCAGCTCGGCCAGCCGGTCGCGCTGCGCGGTCCGATCACCAAGGCCAACGGCGACCCGGAGGAGGTCGGCATCGGGCTCGGCGGCGTGCGCGTCGACTTCGCGGGCGCGGGCGGGTTGAGTCCGCGCGATCGTGAACTGCTTGCCGCACAGGTGGTGCTGACTTTGGCGGGCGCCGACATCCTGGGCCCGTACATGCTGCTCGCCGACGGGAAACCGCTGGACGACCGGTTCGCGGCCAACGGCTGGTCGGTCGCCGACGTGGAACAGCTGAGCCCCGAGCTGTTCGCCCAGAACCGGATCGGACTGCACGCCTTACGCGGCGGTGCGCTCGCCCAGGTGAACGAGCGCGGCGTGGTGAACGCGCCCGGCTACTTCGGGTCGGTGAACAACCTGCAGTCGGTGGCGCTCTCGCCCGACGGGCAGCTGGTCGC
The DNA here is from genome assembly GCF_040654315.1 of Nocardia sp. NPDC050713. Lineage (NCBI taxonomy): Bacteria > Bacillati > Actinomycetota > Actinomycetes > Mycobacteriales > Nocardiaceae > Nocardia > Nocardia sp. NPDC050713. The sequence goes on from NZ_JBFAHS010000005.1 coordinate 456,823, forward strand.
CGGGGTCGCCGCGAATGGACGACCGGACCCCGAGCCGCCGCGCACGCTCATGGTCGGCACCTACGGCGGCAATGCCTTTCCGGTCGCCGAGGGCACCACGATCAGCAGACCGTCCTGGATCGCCGACGGCGGCGCCGCCTGGGCCGTGATCGATGGGGAACGGGTGATCCGCGCCGTCAACGACCGCGGCACCGGCAACGTCTCGGTGCAGGACGTGGACACCTCGGCGTTGACGGGGTCGTCGTCCGGGCCCAACTTCCGCGGTCCGATCACCGAACTGCGCATCTCCCGCACCGGAGTGCGGGCCGCGCTCATCGCCGACGGCAAGGTGTACGTCGCGGTGGTGGAACGGCGGCCGGACGGCAAGTACGCGCTCACCTCGCCGCTGCCGCTGGCCGTCGATCTGAGCACCCGCGCGCTCTCGCTGGACTGGCTCGGCGGCGAAGCGCTCATCGTCGCGCGCGAGGGCAACATCAATCCGGTGCTGACCGTCACCATCGACGGTTCCGAGCAGTACCCGTTGACCTCGCAGAACCTCACGGCTCCCGTCCGGGTCGTGTCCGCCTCGCCGACCACGCAGTACGTGGCGGACTCGCGCGGTGTGCTCGAGCTGACCAACAACCAGACGAGCGAACTGCGCTACTGGACCGAGATCCCCGGTCTCGGATCCGACACCGCGCCGGTGCTGCCCGGCTGAGCCACCCGCCGAATGTCGGTGGGCGGGTGCACACTTCGGCCATGGGAGCCGCCGAACACCTCGCCGCCCTGCTGGACTTGGCGCTGCCCGCCTCATGCGCGGGCTGCGGGGTGGTGGGCGTCGGATGGTGCGCGGACTGCGCGGCGGCACTGAAGGTGGGTCCCGTACGGGTGCGTCCGCGCACCGATCCCGGCGTCCCGTGCTGGGCGCTCGCGCCGTACGCCGGTCCCGCGCGTCGCGCGGTGCTCGCCGCCAAGGAACGCGGCCGCCGCGATCTGGCCGCGCCGCTCGGGCTGGCGATGGCGTATGGCCTCGCCCGATTGCGAACGCCCGATCGCGTATTGGTGGTGGTGCCCGCGCCGAGCCGCGGCGCTTCCGCGCGACGTCGCGGCGGGGATCCGGTGCTGCGGATGGCGCGTGCGGCGGCGGGGTGGCTACCGGATTGCCGGGTGGTGCCCATGGTGCGGGTGTGGTGGGGTGTGCGCGATTCGGTGGGATTGACAATCGGTGAGCGCCAACACAATCTGCGCGGCAGGGTATCGGTGCGGCGCGGGCCGCTCGCGAGCCTGCCGAGCACGGTCGACACCGAGGTCGTCGTGGTCGACGATGTGCTGACGACCGGCGCGACAGCCCGCGAATCGGTGCGTGCGCTACGCGCGGCCGGAGTCGAGACAAGTGCCGTCCTGGTGACGTGTTCTGCTTGACTCCGGGAAATTTGCGTGAACACTGGCGGACCGCCCGTTGGCGTACTACCGTCGCGATCACACACCCGAACCGAGAGTTTGGAGGTGGCGCCTCGGACAACTTCGTGTCGTGCGAATCCCAGGTGTGAGCCAAGCCCGAAGGCGTCAGCCTGTCTGACAACGAACGGCTCTCGCGCACCCCATGACCTCCGGATTCCGCTCGGCACGGCTCAATCCCGCCGCACGGGAAATCGGTCCGTGCGGCCAGATCCGGGAGGTACGCGTGACGACTTCTTCACGTCCTTCAGTGAAAGACGCAGATCCTTCGGTGCTGGATGCCGGCGCCCTGGATACGACAGAGCAACCCGCAGCGGACCAACCACCGGCCACTCGCGCCGACATCGTGGTAAAAGGCCGCAACGTCGTGGTTCCTGATCATTATCGAATCTATGTCGCGGACAAACTCTCCCGTCTCGAACGCTTCGACCCGTCGATCTTCCTCTTCGACGTCGAGCTGTTCCACGAACGCAACCGTCGTCAGCGCAAAGCCTGCCAGCGCGTCGAGATCACCGCGCGTGGCAAGGGCCCGGTGGTACGGGCCGAGGCCTGCGCGGACAGCTTCTACGCCGCCTTCGAGTCGGTGACCGCCAAGCTGGAAAGCCGGATGCGCCGCATCAAGGACCGGCGCCGGGTCCACTACGGGGAGAAGACCCCCGTCTCGGTCGCCGAGGCCACGGCCGATCTGGTCGACGATTCGCTGTTCACCCTGACGGACGAAACCTCCACGGCGCACGCGCACCCCGGTGAGCGCGCCGAGAAGGGGGAACCCGAGTACGAGGCCGGTCCCGGCCACATCGTGCGGACCAAGGAGCACACCGCGACACCGATGACAGTCGACGATGCCCTGTACCAGATGGAACTCGTCGGCCACGACTTCTTCCTCTTTCACGACAAGGAGACCGACCGACCGTCGGTCGTCTATCGACGTCATGCCTTCGATTACGGCCTGATCAGGCTCGCATAGCCGAACGTCGAAAGAGTCGCCCGGCCGACGCCCCCGCGGGCGTCGGCCGCTTGGTCTCCGCACCGGCTCGCGCTCGCGGCCACGCGCGCGCCAGTTCCAGCAGCTGGCGCAGTTCCGAATCGAGATCGCGGGACGCGGGCGCCACGGTTCTCGGGGTCGCGTTGGCGGGACCGCATCCTTCGGCTTTGGCGCATATCCCGTGCGCGATCCGCCGTGCGTAGCGCTCCGTCGGGCTCGCTCCATCGGGCATCGGAAGATCTTCGGGCGCATACCTGTTCAAGTGCAGCAGGGCGTCGCGGATCTCCACCGTCATCCGGATCAGCCGGACCTCGGGCTCGTCGCGCCCGGTCGCCGCGAGGTCGAGAACGATCTCCGGCACCGCGCGCGTCACATCGGTCCACAGCGGGCGCAGCCGTCGGCAGTAGCGCCGGGACCGATCCCAGCCCGCGCGCGTCACCAGTACGCCGAGCAGCGGCACCGCGAGCACGGCGGCGCTGACCACGATGACGGTGAAGTTCGGCCACGCCCAGCGGATCAGGTCCGGATCCTCGATGCGCACGGCGTCGCCGAGGATCCCGCCGAACAGCAGCGCCGAGAACGGCAAACTGCACGCGCCTGTGGCCAACGCCGCGAGCAGTGAGCCGTAGACCAACCGCTCCCGCCGCGTGGTGTCCGCGCGAGCCAGCTCCCGCCACAGGGCGCCCGCCATCACGCGGCCGCAGGCGATCGCGGGCAGGCAGAATGCCAGCGCCGAGATCGCCGACCACATTCCCGGTGTCTGGCCGAGCAACGTTCCGTTGTGCCGTGCGGGTGTGCCGACGACCAGGATGACGACGGCGCACACGGCGGCGATCAGGTAGTAGCGACGCTGCCGTCGCCGCGCGCCCGACGGGTCCGCGCCCGCCCACAGCATGGCCGCGCCGTAGGCGCTCATGATCGCGAACAGCATGCAGCCCATGGAAAGCTGGTGCATGAGGCTGCCGAATCGCGGCGCGATCCCACGCTCCAGCAGCACCATCCCCACCGCCGCCCACGCCAGCGCCCGGTTCAGCAGCCGGTCGGTGATGGTTCGGTGCAGCAGCGCCCACCTGCCGATGGTCACCAGGGCGACGAATCCGATCAGCGGCGCGGCGACTACCCCCGGTATGGGGGAGTTCACCTGCGACGGTCGCGGAAGAACGTCCGGTGCAGCAGGGAGTCGCGGCGCGGCGGGCGCATCGCCTGCAGCATCACCATGTCGGCGAAGGTCTCGGCGTCCCGTTCCCTGCTCGTGCCGTAGTCGGTGCGGCCGAGGACGTGCGCGATGGATTCCGGTGAGATCGAGGGCAGCAACTCGGCGACGGCGGCGAGGGTGTGCGCGGTCTGGTCGCTCGGCGTCGGCTCCGCTTCCGGGCCGTGTCCGAGCAGCATGTGCCCGAGTTCGTGGGCGATGATGTGCTCGGCGTGCCATTCGGTGGTGTCGGCGCCGTAGACGATCACATCGCTGTCCTGCTTGGCGATCCACAATCCGCTGCCGGTGCCGCACCCCGCGCCCGCGAGCACCGCGGTGTCCACCGGCTGCAAGGTGATCGGGCGGTCACGGAACTCGGCGACGGTATCGAGATAGGTGTTCAGATTCCACGGGTGCGGTATCGGTACGTGCCGGGAAAGCTCCCGGAACCGGGTGTCCATACCGGCCATGCGATGCGATCTCCTACAGCAGTTCCGCGGTCCCGCCCCGTGTAGCTGAGAATGGTACCCAGGGCGGGGTGCCGCGGGCGACCCGCGGGCCGTCACCCGAGGTCAGTGCGAGGGGGCGCCCGATTCGGCGGAATCCTCGGTGCCGCGGATCAATTGGGCGAGCATCGCCCGGTCCACGTCGGAGCCGCGCAGCGCGATACTGGCGACGTTGGCGTCGCGCATGGTGGCCAGCAGCTCGAGTTCTCTGTCGATGCTCGCGGCGGCCTGCCCGGTGGTGGTCAGATAGCGCGGCGCGACGCCGAAGCAACTGGCGATCGCCGCGAGGATCTCGAATTCGACAGCGGCGTCGTCGTGTTCGTCGTCGAAGCGGCCGTCGCGCAGCTCTTCCAGGTAGCTGGCCGCCACCGCGCGGTCCAGCTGGTCGCTGACCTGTTCGGCGACGGATTCGGTGCTGCGTTCCGGCGCGGAGCGCGGGTGCATCACCGCGAAGAGTCGGTTGATCTTGTGGCTCAGCGGTAGGTGCGCGGCCTCGGTCATGTCGATCACCTCAGTGCTTGCCGTTGCGATTCGGCGCGGTCGTGCTGTTGGCGGCCAACCACCTGGCCCGGAACTGGGCCTCGGTCGCGGCGCTCACGTTCTCGGAGCGACCGGCGAGCCAGCGCCGGTAGCGGCGTTCCTCGAGCTCGGTCGCGTCGTCGGCTTCGGCGGGGACCTCGAGCAGGTGCGAGAACGCCATCTCCACCAGCGGGTGCAGCTGGCGGCCCGGTCCTCCGTTGCGTTCCAGCATGATGGTGGCGTAGCGGGCGGAGAGCCGGGACACCACCCGGTTCAGGTCCGAGATCGCCTCGACCACAGCGGGTTCGGCGGCCTGGCCGCGCTCGACGGCGTCGGTCAGCCTGCCGGTCGCGGCGAGCAGGCCGGTGAGGTCGGAGATGTCGAAACGGATGGACGTGGGGCCCGCGACGATCGACTCGTCGGTGGCGTGTTCACCCGACCCGGCCTCTCGCACGGCGGGCGAGCCGCCCGCGTAGGTGCGCGCCGCGCTGCCCGGCAGCCAGCGCAGCGGTGCGTCCAGCTTGTTCAGCGTGTGGGTGCTGATCGCGGCGTCGCCGTCCTCGATCTTCCGGATCGTCGGCGCGGAAGGCCCACCCAGATCGCCGATCTGCAGCTGGGTGAGGCCGAGCTCGTCTCGGCGTTCCTTGATGATTCGGCCGAAGCGCTTCTGCCGCGACAGCTCCGAAGGGCTTCTCATAGTGGGCCTCATAGTAGGCCGGACCGGGCGGTCATGACAACTTCATAGAAAAGATTTGAAAAATCGGTAGAAAGAACGGTACTGTTCTTTCTGCGTCGGATGCGCGATACCGACCACTCGAAGCGTTCCGGGACGAGCAGGGGCGTTCGACGGGACGGGCGCCCCGGCCTGCAGCGCAACGGCGCGCCGCAGGCCGGCTCAGCGGCATCTGGAGGGGATCGCTGAGCCGCCCTGCGGCTCGGGGCGGAAAGCCTGCCCGCCCGGTGGGGTGCGGGGAGGCGTTTTCCCCTGCGAGCGTGGACCAGAAACTTACTTCAGAGTAAGTTTGTGGTGTACGTCTCTGGAAAGGAATTCGCATGGCTTCCGACGCCGCTCGCCGTGCCGTCATCGTGTCCGGCGCCCGCACCCCGTTCGTGCGCGCGTTCACCGATTTCACCCGGATGGACTCCATCGCGCTGGCCGACGCCGCCGTGCGCGGTCTGCTAGAGCGCACCGGGCTGCCCGGCGCCCAAGTGCAGGCCATCGTGTGGGGCGGGGTGATCCTGCCGAGTGCCGCGCCCAACATCGCCAGGGAGATCGCGCTCGATCTGCGCCTCGATCCCGGCTGCGAGGGCTACACCGTCACCAGGGCGTGCGCGTCCGGCTTGCAGGCGGTGACCGCCGCGGCGGCCGCGATCGAACGCGGCGAATACGACATCATGATCGCCGGAGGTAGCGATTCCACCAGCAATGCCGAGGTGAAACTGCCGCAGAAGCTGGTGCACGCGGGCGCGCCGCTGGCGCTCGGCAAGCCGAAAGTGAAGGACTATCTTTCCGCCGCAGCGCAATTGGCGCCGTTCACCGACATCCTGCCGAGCAGGCCGAAGATCGCCGAGCGCACCACCGGCGAGGTGATGGGCGAGTCGGCCGAGAAGATGGCGCGCATCCACGGCATCGGTCGGGCCGAACAAGACGAGTTCGCGGCCCGCTCGCACCAGCGCGCCGCGGCCGCCATCGCGTCCGGGCGCTTCGACGACGAGGTGCTGCGGGTGCGCACGCCCGAGGGCGTGGACATCGAGCGCGACGGTCTGGTCCGCGCCGACACCAGCGTCGAGAAGCTGGCCAAGCTGAAGCCGGTGTTCGCCAAGGAGGGCACCGTCACCGCGGGCAACGCCAGCCCCCTCACCGACGGCGCCTCGGCGGTGTTGCTGATGAGCGAGCAGAAGGCTCGCGAGCTCGGCTACCGCCCGCTGGCCGCGTTCCGCTCCTGGAGCTATGTCAGCGTCGATCCCACCGATCAGGTCCTCATCGGTCCCGCCATCTCCATGCCGCGCGCCCTCGACAAGGCCGGAATGTCGTTGTCCGACATCGACTTCGTCGACGTCCACGAAGCCTTCGCCGCCCAGACCCTCTCGGTGCTGAGCGCGCTCGCCAGCGACGAATGGGCCAAGACGCGGCTGGACCGCGACACCGCCGTCGGCACCGTCGACATCGACAAACTCAACGTGCACGGCGGCTCGGTCTCCCTCGGCCACCCCTTCGGCGCCACCGGAGCCCGCATGGTCACCACGATGGCCAACGAGCTCGCCCGCACAGGAAAGAACACCGCCCTGCTCGGCATCTGCGCCGCGGGCGGCATCGGCGCGTCGGCCGTTCTCGAACGGGTCTGATTCCGGTCGTCGCCGGTGCGGATTCTTTTGGGGCGCACCGGCGATGCTCCGCCGTCGCCCTTCGCGGTCCCCTTTCGCCAGGCCCGCTGGCCGTCTGGGTCATCGTGCGCTTGTGCGCGATTCCCAGGATCGCGAGCCCTCGTCTGCGACCGCCGCGCCGCCGCCGTGCGGCACGGCAAGCGATGAGCCGTTCTGATCACAGCGCCTCGCCAGATAGGGCATCGGGTGCTCGCCGACTCCGTGGGCGCTTGGTCAGGGTGCGGCGGTATCCATCGGCGTGCTGTCCGTCGGCAGTTCGGCGACAAACCTGTTCCCGCCGAACGTTTCCCGGTGCACCGCTTCGGACAGCGGCCGGCCGGTGCGCCAGCCGAAGCGCTCCAAGTCTGGCACCGTTTGGAATTCGCGCACCGGGCCGACACAGAGCCAGGCGACGGGTTGGATGCCAGGGGGCAGTCCGACGATTTCGGCGAGGAACGCCGGGTCGTAGAACGACACCCAGCCCACGCCGATGCCCTCGGCGGTGGCGGCGAGCCACAGGTTCTGGATCGCCAGAACCGCAGAGTAGACACCGGTTTCGGGAACCGTGGCGCGGCCGAGCACCTGCGGCCCGCCGCGGCCGTGGTCGTAGCTGACGACGACGCCGGTGCCGCTCTCCACGATCCCCTCGATCTTGATCGGCTCGAAGGTTTCCGCGCGCTCGGGCGGCAGCGCGTCGTGGAACTCCACACGCTTGCCCGCCACATGATCGGCGAACCGGCGCAGCGTGCCCGGCTCACGCACCACCACGAAATCCCACGGCTGCGAATTGCCCACGCTCGGCGCCCGATGCGCGGCATCCAGAATCCGCCACAGCGTCTCCTCGTCGACGCGCTCCCCAGTGAATTCGGCGCGCACATCGCGGCGCAACCGAATGGCCTCGTAGACACTCAGGCGATCAGCACTCACCGGCCCAGTCAATCAAAACGGACCGGCGGGTCCACACCCAGCGGTCGCACGGCGTTTCACGGTCCCGCCATGACGTTCGTTACTGAGGAATGCGGCGCGGCACTCGCTGCCGGTCGATGACGCGCGGGCGCAGCTCGACGGCCTGCCCGCCGAGGCCTTCGCTCTATGAATGAACACTGTATCCAGCGGTTTGAATCGTTCGGCAGCTAGCCATTCGGCCCCGGCTGCACCGCAGGCTGCACGAAATGCGCTGCGTAACAGAAGAATACGTCGTCCGGGCGGCTGGTGGTAGATTTCGGATAATCGATAGCATGATCCGCGCATCGCCAGATTCAGGCGTTGCCAGGGGCCGGGGATAGCAAGTGGGGGAAATCGAATGATCGTGCGGCGCAACGACTTGGTTGTGTTCTTGGTAGTCGCTTTCGGGCTGTCGTGGCTGTTCGCGCTGTGGCCGTGGATCGGCAACGAGAAGGCGCCGTCGGTGTTCGTGAGTTCCGCGGCCGTCTGGATGATGCTCACACCGACCCTCGCCGTGTTGGCGCTGTGGTGGTTTCGCCGCCGGTCGATGCCGGAACTGGTGGCCGAGACCGGCTCGAGGTTGGGTTCGCGCCCGCGCCAGACCGTGTGGCTGATCGTAGCCGCCTGGTTCGGCACCGCCGCCTTCGTCTGGCTGGCCTTCGGAGTGAGTGTTTTGCTCGGCATGAACGAATTCGACTTCTCGCTCGGTGTCGACTGGACGGTGCTCATCATCCTCGAGGCGCTTGTCGGCAGTACCCTTGCCACACTGCCACTTGCGCTCGGTGAAGAGCTGGGCTGGCGTGGCTGGCTGCAACCACAGCTGACCGGCCGCTTCGGCGTTGCCTTCGGCTTGGTGGCCACCGGGGTGATCTGGGGTCTGTGGCATTTGCCGCTCACATTGCGCGGCTACAACTACCCAGAGCTCGGCGCCTGGGCCGCTGCCGTATTCGTCGTGACCTGCGTCTTCTTCGGCCTGGTGTTGGGCTGGCTGCGGATGCGCTCGGGCAGTGTCTGGCCGTGCGTCGTCGCGCACGCCGCCTGGAACGCGCACGCGATCGGTGTCAGCGCCTTCGGCTCCCTCGACGAGAAACCGAATCAACTGCTCAGCGGTCACGGTGGCGTCGTCGGCTGGGTCCTGCTGGCCCTCCTCGCCGCAATCCTTTTCCTGCTCTTCCCCGTCCGCGGCAACGACCACACCGACCCGAACGCGCCCGCGATCCAGGAACCGGCCTCTCCTGCACCAACCGCCAGCTGAGTCCTTCGCCAGCTGCGTTTGCCTGCACGACCAACGCCTCGGTCACCCTGGCGGACCGCGTGCGCGCGCCTTATGACAGACCCGACCACACCTCGACCGGACGAGCCCGACATCTGCGCTTCATCCTGCACGGAGAGGGCTTGGACAACGTCGCCTGCCGTACCGCGCCGCCTCGGGTCAACGCGGAATGGCATGCGCGGCAGCAAGAGTCGGTCACAGTGATTCCCGGCCCCACGCACGGCCTCATCCGATTGCTGTGCGAGGGCCTCTATCTGGAGCCCGTGAATTACTTCGCGAGCTGGAGTGTGGGTTCCTGGCGAGTCGCGCGACGGATGCGCCGCTTGCCCTCGGCGAGGGCGGTGCGCAACCCGCGGCGCTTGCCGGTGACCGGGTCGATGGTGGCGACGGCGTTGCCGCCGAACCTGCGCTCGGAGGCGGTCTCCGGGGCGTCGTCGGCGGTGTGGCGCAGGTACTTGTTCGGCAGCGCGAGCTTGAGGATGGTGCGCCATGCCTTGAAGTACTGCACGGGAAGCGATCCCGTGGTGTAGGGCAGGTCGTACTTGTCGCACAGCGCGCGCACCCGGACCGCGATGTCGGCGTAGCGGTTGCTCGGCAGATCCGGGAACAGGTGGTGTTCGATCTGGTGGCTCAGGTTGCCGGTCATGAAGTGCATGACGGGGCCGCCGGAGATGTTGGCGCTGCCGAGCATCTGGCGCAGGTACCACTCGGCCTGGGTCTCGCCGTCGATGTCGGCCTTGGTGAACTTCTCCGCGCCGTCGGGGAAGTGGCCGCAGAAGATCACCGCGTTGGACCACACGTTGCGAATCATGTTGGCGGCCAGGTTCGCGGTGAGCGTGGAGAAGAACAGGGGACCGGTGAGCGCGGGGAAGACCACGTAGTCCTTGAGCGCCTGCTTGCCGACCTTGTTCAGCACCTCGCTGCGCTTGCGCTCGAATTCGGCGCGCTCGGGGCTGCCCGGCTTGTATCGGCCCGCGGCCAGCTTGCCCAGCTCCAGGTGCTGAATCGCCACGCCGTACTCGAAGAACAACTGCAGCAGCAGGTTGTACACCGGGTTGCCGATGTTGAACGGCTTCCAGCGCTGGTCGCGGGTGACCCGCAGCAGGCCGTAGCCGATGTCGTCGTCCATGCCGAGGACGTTGGTGTACTTGTGGTGCAGGTAGTTGTGGGTGTGCTTCCAGTGCTTGGACGGGCCGGTGTTGTCCCACTCCCACGAGCTGGAGTGGATTTCCGGATCGTTCATCCAGTCCCACTGCCCGTGCATGACGTTGTGCCCGATCTCCATGTTCTCGATGATCTTGGCGGTGCCGAGCAGTGCGACGCCCGCGAGCCAGGCGGGCGGAAGGAAACCGGCGTACAGGACCGCGCGCCCGCTGATCTCCAGCGCGCGCTGCAGCCTGATGACATTGCGGATGTACCGCGCGTCCGATTCACCGCGCGAGGATTCGATTTCCCGCCGGATCGCATCGAATTCCGCGCCCAACGCCTCCACATCCGCGGCGGTGAGGTGCGCGTATTCCTTGACATCCGAGATCGCCATGGTGGTTACAGTACCGTAAGTTACGACACCGTAGGTTATGGGATTCGAGTCTCTACCGTGGCAAATCTCGCATTGCGAACGCGACGGCCGAATGCTATATCAAGCGCGCCGCCAGCGCGCGCGGAAGCCCTTCTCCCGCCCGGTCTTCCGGCGCAACGCGGCCTGTTCGACGCGCGCCTTCTCCTGGAGGGTGACCTTGGCCTCGCGCAGCAGTTCCTTCTCCTGGCGGGCCTTCTCCTTCAGCGCCCGCTTGGCCTCGCGCAACACCTCTTTCTCGTGCCGCGCCTTCTCCTCGAGCACCACCTTGGCCTCGTGCAGCGCCGAGCGCAGACCACGCCGCTGCCCGGTCTCGGGATCGGTCAGCAGCCAGTTGTTGTCGGCCCAGCGCTCGGCGTTCGGCAGCGTGATGCCCGCGAACTTGCGCTCCGAGGAGGTTTCCGGCGCGTCGTCGGCGGTGCGCTTGAGGAACCGGTCCGGCAGCGCCAGCTTGTGGATGGTGCGGAAGGCGAGCAGGTACTGCTTGCCCAGCGAGCCGGTCGTGTAGGGCAGGTCGTACTTGTCGCAGAGTTCGCGGACCCGCGCGGCGATCTCCGGGTACCGGTTGCTCGGCAGGTCGGGGAACAGGTGGTGCTCGATCTGGTAGCAGAGGTTGCCGCTCATGAAGGCCATCGCGGGTCCGGCCTTGAAGTTGGCGCTGCCGAGCATCTGGCGCAGGTACCACTCCGCCTGGGTCTCGTCCTCGAGCTGTTCGATGGTGAACTTCTCGGCGCCGTCGGGGAAGTGGCCGCAGAAGATCACCGCGTAGGCCCAGAGGTTGCGCACCAGATTGGCGGTGGCGTTGGCCTTCAGCGTCGACTTCCACGCCGGGCCGGTCAGTGCGGGGTAGAGCAGGAAATCCTTGCTCACCTGGCGTGCGATCTTGCGGGCGAACTCCTTGTTCGGCCCCGACCGGAGCTCCGACTTCGGGGTGCCCGTCAGTTCCTTCTCGATGCTCCAGTCGTGCAGCGCGATGCCCCACTCGAAGGTGGCGGCCAGCAGCAGGTTGGCCAGCGGCTGCACCAGGTGGATCGGGCGCCACTCCTCGTCGCGGGTCATCCGCAGGATGCCGAAGCCGAGGTCCTCGTCCTTGCCGAGGACGTTGGTGTAGGTGTGGTGGGAGTAGTTGTGCGCCCGCCGCCACTGCGACGACGGACCCGTCTGGTCCCATTCCCAGGTGCCGGAGTGGATCTCCGGATCGTTCATCCAGTCCCACTGCCCGTGGCTGATGTTGTGCCCGAGCTCCATGTTCTCGACGATCTTGGCGACCGAGAGCAGCGCCGTGCCGGCGAGCCAGGCCCAGCGGTTGCGGCTGCCGAAGAGCACCGCGCGCCCGGCGACCTCGAGGCCGCGCTGGGCCGCGATGGTGCGGCGGATGTACTTCGCGTCGCGTTCGCCGCGGGAGAGCTCGACGGAACGCCGGATGCTGTCGAGTTCCTGCCCCAGGGTCTCGATATCGGCGGCCGTGAGGTGGGAGAACGTCTGGATATCGGTGATGGCCACCGGAGTCCCTTCTCTGCTCGACTGATGGGGTCGAGGGTACCCGTGTCTCAGGCGGTATCGATGCGGTCCGCCAGGGAGCAGCGCATGGTCACGCCGCGCGGTGCTCCTTCGACGCGACCGCTCACACGTCCAACGTGCAGTCGCCCGCGGCGGCCGAGATACAGGTCTGCACCTTGTCGCCCTCGCGGCGCTCGTCGCCGTTTCTCAAGTCGCGCGCGTGCCCGGAACTCAAGGTCACCACACACGTCTGGCAGATGCCCATCCGGCAGCCGAACGGCATCTGAACCCCGGCCGACTCGCCCGCCTCGAGCAGGCTGGTCGCGCCGTCGACCTCGACGCTGCGGCCGCTCTTGCCGAAGCTGACGGTGCCGCCTTCACCGACCGCCGAGCGCTCGATCTCGAACCGCTCCACGTGCAGCCGCTCGGCGAGACCCGCCGCGCGCCAGTGCTGTTCGATCTCGTCGAGCATGGCGGCGGGACCGCAGGCCCAGGTGTCGCGATCCCGCCAGTCGGGGAACTTCGCGTCCAGATCGGCGAGCGCGAACTTGCCCTGTTCGCCGGTCAGGTGCAGGTGCGACTGGAAGCTCGGGTGCCGGTCGTGCAGCGCGCGCAGCTCGTCGCCGAACATCACGTCCTCGGCGGTGCGCGCGGAATGCAGGTGCACCACGTCGGAGACGAGACCGCGCCGGTCCATCGCGCGCAGCATCGACATCACCGGCGTGATACCGCTGCCCGCGGTGAGGAACAGCACCTTGGCGGGCGGCGGATAGGGCAGCACGAACCCGCCCTGCGGCGCCTGCAACCGGACGATCGTGCCCGGCTTGACGCCGCCGACGATGTGGCTGGACAGGAAGCCCTCCGGCATCGCCTTCACGGCGATGGAGATCAGGCGCTTGCCGCCGTGCTCGGGGGCGCTCCAGTCCGGCGGACAGGTCAGCGAGTAGGACCGCCAGTGCCAGCGGCCGTCCACCAGCAGACCGATGCCGATGTACTGGCCCGGCTGGAACTTGAAGTCGAAGCCCCAGCCCGGCTTGATCAGCAGGGTCGCCGAATCGGCGGTCTCCTTGCGCACATCGACGATCCGGCCGCGCAGCTCGCGCGCCGACCACAGCGGGTTGGCCAGGTGCAGGTAGTCGTCGGGCAGCAGCGGCGTGGTCACCCGGGCGACGGCCCCGCGCAACACGTTGAGCCGACCCCCGCGGTCGGCGACGCTCGCCGCGGGCGCTTCGAGCCAGTCGCGGACATTCTTGAAGACCATCGGTGCCGTTTCGTCTTTCTGTCGAGGTGGCGACCGCCGTCGGGGTCGCTTTCGGCTAGGTTACGGCATCGTAGGTTTGCAGGCAGCCCCCGACTGCGACCTGGCAGCTCAGAGCAGGTCGAGCAGGAACGGCAGCTCCTGCGCCGCGTACCAGGCGAGCTGGTGGTCCTCGGCGTCGCCGAGCACGAACTCCGCGTCGGGGTCGCCCAGATCGGCCGCGTCGACGACGTCCACCGCCTTGGCCACCTCGGGCTCGGCCTCGGCCAGGTCGACGTGGATCGAGGCGATCCGGTCGTAGCCGATCGGTCCCGCGAGCTTGACCACCGCGTCGTCGAGGTCGGGCCGGAGCTTGGCGCCCGCGACGTCCGCGGCGATCACCGCCCGCCGGTACACCGGCCCGCCGGACGGTCGCGCCGCCGCGGGTTCGCCGTCCTCGATGTCCTCGACGACGGCGTCGCGTTCGGCGGCGAGCAGGCGCAGCGAGGCGCGGGCGGCCTCGGCCATGGCCACCTCGGCCAGCTCCTCGTCGTCGCCGGAGGCGTAGGCCTCGCGCAGCGCGGGGGTGACCGCGAAGGCGGTGCCGCCGATCGGGAACAGCTCCCGCTCGGCGACCAGCTCGCGCAGCATCGGCACCGTCGCGGGCACGTAGACCCGCAGGGTGTTCTTCTGATCAGACGCAGGCACCGAGCATCTCCTCCATGGACTCGTGCACCGCGGCGGCCAGCACCTCGATGTCGGCCATCGCGTCGCGGTCGGCGTTGAGTCCGTAGAAGACGCGTCCGTCGTAGGACGTGATCCCGATGCTCGAGGCCTGATTGCGCAGCAGCGGCGACACCGGATACATCTCCAGCATCCGCGCGCCGCCGATGTACATCGGCGTCTGCGGACCCGGCGCGTTGGTGATCACCAAGTTGAACGTGTGCTCTGCGAACGTACTCGCCGCCCGCACGCTCATCGCATGCAGGCTGGCCGGAGCGAACCCGGCCATGTGCACCAGCGTGCGCGCCCGCACCCCGCGCCGGGCCCTGCTGTTGGCCTCGGTGGCGTGCGCGATGTGCGAGAGCCGGATCACCGGATTGGGCTCGCCGACCGGCAGATCCAACAGGAACGAGGACACCTCGCTCGCGGGCTCCAGCCGATCGTGGTCGGGACCCTCGACATACACCGACATGGGCACCACCGCGCGCAGCGTGGTCGATTCGATCAGCGCCTCCCCGCGGGAGAGCAGCCAGTTGCGCAGCGCGCCGGTGACCACAGCGAGGATCGCGTCGTTGGTCGAGCAATCGAAGCGCTGGCGGATCTTGCGGTAGTCGCCGAGGTCGGTGCGCACCACGTCGAAGCGGCGGCTGCGCGAGGTTCGCGCGTTGAGCGGGCTGTCCGGCGCGCCGATGGCCGCGGTGCGCACCGCCGAGACGACCGAGTCGACAGCACGGCCCGCGGCGCCGATCATCGCGAAGGCGTCGGCGCTGGCGTCCCGCGCCACCTCCAGCGCCTCGCGCGGCTGGGCCGCCAGATGGGTGAGCGCGCCGACCAGCAGTTCCACGTCGGTGGGTTCGCGCGGCGCGACCCAGGCGTCGTCGGCGAGACCGCGCGGCGAGGGGCTGTTGTCCAGGATGACGTGGCCGATCTCCAGCGCGCTCGCGCCGTCGACCAGCGCCGAGTGGGTCTTGGTGAAGATCGCGCAGCGGCCCTCGGTGAGTCCCTCGATCAGATACATCTCCCACAGCGGCTTGCTCTGGTCGAGCGGCCGCGAGGCCAGCCGCGCGACCAGGTCGTGCAGCTGTTCGTCGGTGCCCGGACTCGGCAGCGCGGAGCGGCGGATGTGATAGGTGATGTCGAAGCGGCTGTCCTCCACCCACACCGGCCTGCCCAGCGCGAACGGGATCTCGCGCACCTTGCGCCGGTAGCGCGGGACCAACGAGAGCCTGCTCTCCACGAGGTCGACAAGGCGGTCGTAGTCGAGGGCCGCTTCGCCGTCGAGATCACCTTCGTCGGTGTTGCGGACGATCGCGAGCGAGCCGATGTGGATCGGATTGCTGCTCGACTCGAGCCGATAGAACGCCGCGTCCTGCGGCGTCAAACGCGTGATCACGCTGCCCGGTGCTCCTTCCGATGCCGTGTCCCCGCCTCATTGTCGTTCGCGACAACCGAAAGGTGGTGGATCCTGTGGCATATCCAGCGAAATCGGTACATTTCTTTACCCGTGGCCGCCCGCGTGGCAGGGTTGTCCGCTTCGCTCGAATGGTGGGGACTGCACAGTCGACGACCGCCGCTTTCGCTCGCTCCGCATCGGGGGATCACGAGCCGCACTGCCCTTGCCCGTCCCGCGTGCCGAGGTGTTGCGGGAACGTTCGGTCCGATCGCACGCCGCCGACGGCGCGCCGGACGTCTGCCATCGTATGGCACCGGCGTTCGAAGCGGTTCGGCTCCAGCGTGATTCACTCGAGGTTCGGCGAAGGGACCGGCCCGACGACACGGTCGCGTGTCGCCGAGCCCCAGGTCCCGGGCCGCTGCGGACGTCGCGCGCGAAGCGAGGCGAGTACGGTGAGAAGCAACGCCACGCGGCCACCGCGGCGATGCCGGGCGACGTGATACGACGCTGGTCACCCGCGCTCGGCATGGTTGCGGCATTACCATGAGGGGTGCTGCGGCTTCCGCCGTGCCCGGCGGAGGTTGTGGGGGCCGAAACATATGACACACCGACCAGAGGACTGACGAGACCCGTGCCTGCGCTGACACTGACGAGGTTGCTACGGATTGGTGAGGGTCGCACCGTCAAGCGGCTCGCTCATCTCGCCGACGAGGTCCTCGCGCTCGACGCGGAGCACGAGCAGCTCACCGACGCCGAGCTGCGCGCGAAGACCGACGAATTCAAGCAGCGCTACGCCGACGGCGAGAGCCTCGACGACCTGCTGCTCGAGGCGTTCGCGGTGGCGAGGGAAGCGTCCTGGCGGGTGCTCAACCAGAAGCACTACAAGGTCCAGGTGATGGGCGGCGCCGCGCTGCACCTCGGCAACATCGCGGAGATGAAGACCGGTGAGGGCAAGACCCTGACCTGTGTGCTCCCCGCGTACCTGAACGCGCTGTCCGGTGAGGGCGTGCACGTCGTCACGGTCAACGACTACCTGGCCAAGCGCGACGCGGAGTGGATGGGCCGCGTGCACCGCTTCCTCGGTCTCGAGGTCGGCGTCATCCTCGGCGGCATGAGCCCGGCCCAGCGCCGCGGCGCCTACAACGCCGACATCACCTACGGCACCAACAACGAGTTCGGCTTCGACTACCTGCGCGACAACATGACGCACTCGCTGGACGATCTGGTCCAGCGCGGGCACAACTTCGCCGTGGTCGACGAGGTCGACTCCATCCTCATCGACGAGGCCCGCACGCCGCTGATCATCTCGGGTCCGGCCGACGCCTCCTCGAAGTGGTACGCCGAGTTCGCGCGCATCGCGCCGCTGCTGAAGAAGGACCTGCACTACGAGGTCGACATCAAGAAGCGCACCATCGGCGTGCACGAGGCGGGCGTGGAGTTCGTCGAGGACCAGCTCGGCATCGACAACTTGTACGAGGCCGCCAACTCGCCGCTGGTCAGCTACCTGAACAACGCGGTCAAGGCCAAGGAGCTCTACCAGCGCGACAAGGACTACATCGTCCGCGACGGCGAGGTCATCATCGTCGACGAGTTCACCGGACGCATCCTGGTCGGCCGCCGCTACAACGAGGGCATGCACCAGGCGATCGAGGCCAAGGAAGGCGTCGAGATCCAGCCGGAGAACCAGACGCTGGCCACCATCACGCTGCAGAACTACTTCCGGCTCTACGACAAGCTCTCCGGCATGACCGGTACCGCCGAGACCGAGGCGGCCGAGCTGCACCAGATCTACGGCCTCGGCGTCGTCCCGATTCCGACGAACAGGCCGATGGTGCGCGCCGATCAGTCGGACCTGATCTACAAGACCGAAGAGTCCAAGTTCGCCGCCGTGGTCGACGACGTCACCGAGCGGCACGAGAAGGGCCAGCCGGTGCTGATCGGCACCACCAGCGTCGAGCGCTCGGAGTACCTGTCCAAGCAGTTCACCAGGCGCGGTATCCCGCACAACGTGCTGAACGCCAAGTTCCACGAGAAGGAAGCCGAGATCATCGCCGAGGCCGGTCGGCCGGGCGCGGTCACCGTCGCCACCAACATGGCCGGCCGCGGTACCGACATCGTGCTCGGTGGTAACCCGGACATCATCGCCGACATCCTGCTGCGCAAGCAGGGCCTCGACCCGGTCGAGACGCAGGAGGAGTACGAGGCCGCCTGGCATCCGACCCTCGAGCAGGTCAAGCAGCAGACCGAGGAGGACGCCGAGGCGGTCCGCGAGGCCGGTGGTCTGTACGTGCTCGGCACCGAGCGCCACGAGTCCCGGCGTATCGACAACCAGCTGCGCGGTCGCTCCGGCCGTCAGGGCGATCCTGGCGAGTCCCGCTTCTACCTGTCGCTGGGCGACGAGCTGATGCGGCGCTTCAACGGCGCGGCGCTCGAGGCGATCATGACCCGGCTCAACCTGCCCGACGACGTGCCGATCGAGGCGAAGATGGTCTCCAAGGCCATCAAGAGCGCGCAGACCCAGGTCGAGCAGCAGAACTTCGAGATCCGCAAGAACGTCCTCAAGTACGACGAGGTGATGAACCAGCAGCGCACCGTCATCTACGGCGAGCGCAACCGGATCCTGCGCGGTGAGGACATGGAGGGCCAGGTCCAGAACATGATCACCGACGTGATCACCGCGTACGTCGACGGCGCCACCGCCGAGGGCTACGTCGAGGACTGGGATCTGGACAAGCTGTGGACCGCGCTGAAGACCCTCTACCCGGTCGGCGTGGACTACAAGGAGCTGACCGGTGAGACCGGCATCGGCGAGGCGGGCGACCTGACCCGCGAGGAGCTGCTCGACGCTCTGCTCGACGACGCGCACGACGCCTACGAGAAGCGCGAGCAGGAGATCGACGGCTTGGCCGGCGAGGGTTCGATGCGCAATCTCGAACGGCAGGTGCTGCTTTCGGTGCTGGACCGCAAGTGGCGCGAGCACCTCTACGAGATGGACTACCTCAAGGAGGGCATCGGCCTGCGCGCCATGGCGCAGCGGGATCCGCTCGTCGAGTACCAGCGCGAGGGCTTCGACATGTTCGCCGCGATGCTCGATGGCCTGAAGGAGGAGTCGGTCGGCTTCCTGTTCAACCTCCAGGTCGAGGTGCAGCAGCCGCAGCCCGCTGGCGTCGCCGTCGACCCGGGCCTGCGTTCCCCGGTCGGCGCCATGTCCGGCGCTCCGGCCCCGCTGCCCACCGAGCAGGCCGCCCCCGCCGCCAACGGCGCCCCGGCCGCCTTGCGCGCCAAGGGAATCGACGAGCGCAGCACCCGCGGCTTCAGCTACTCGGGCCCCGGCGAGCGTGGCGGCGCCGAAGTGCACAGCGACGCCGAGGAGTACGGCTCCGAGTCCGGCGCCCACGCCACCCGGCGGGAACGTCGTGAAGCGGCGCGCGCCGAGAGCAAGGGCAAGCGCGGGCCGAAGACGCGTCGTCGGCACTGAGTGAACCGAACATCGAAGGCGCCCAGGGTTTCCCTGGGCGCCTTTGGCGTTTCGGGGTTACTCGAGGGCGACGCGGGCACAGCCGGAGAGGGCCGAGTCGTGGACTTCGATGGCGGTGGGGTGGTGCCTTTCGGGATTCTCGAGGCCAGGCCCTTCGCCACTGTTAGCCGAGGGGTCGCGATTAGGGTGTGCTGGTCGAAGCCGCGAGCGAGGTGACTCCTGCGGCCAGGAGGGGAAGGACTGTCAGTGCGGTACTTCAACACCACGGGTCCCTGCAATCCGCAGTGGCATTACATGCTTCCCGCCGCCGAGCGGCTGACCGATGCTCGTCGGTATATCAGCCGCGGGCAGTACTTCGTCGTGCATGCGCCCCGGCAGTCGGGGAAGACGACCAGTCTGGCGGCATTGGCGCGGGAGTTGACCGATGAGGGGGAGTACCTGGCGCTGCACTTCTCCGCCGAGTACGCCGAACCTGTCGGTGACGACTACGGCCACGCCGAACTGCTGCTGCTCGACGTGATCAGCAAGACCGCCTCCGCGCGGGGTTTCGCTGCCGAGTTGTTGCCTCCGGACCCGTGGCCGGAAGCGGAGCCGGGCTATCGCCTCGATGCGGCGCTGACCGCGTGGGTCGCTCGCTGTCCTCGGCCGCTGGTTCTGTTCCTGGATGAGATCGATGCTGTCCGGGGCGAGAGCCTGCGCAGCCTGTTGCGGCAGCTGCGGGGCGGCTACACCACCCACAGAAATGGCTTCGTGCACGCGGTCGTGCTGTGCGGGCTGCGCGACGTAAGGGACTACAAGGCGGCCTCGGGTGGTGATCCCTCGCGACTGGGATCGGCAAGCCCTTTCAACATCAAGGTCGAGTCGATGCGCATCGGCGACTTCACTCATGCCGAGGTGGCCGCGTTGTACGCCCAGCACACTGAAGAGACGGGGCAGGTGTTCACCGCCCGTGCGGTGGACCTCGCCTACTACTACACGCAAGGTCAGCCCTGGCTCGTCAACGCCCTTGCGGCCGAAGTGATCGACAAAATGCGAGTGCGCACCGAGATCACCGGCGACCACATCGACGAGGCCAAGGAACGATTGATCGTCGCGCGTGCAACCCACCTCGACTCGCTAGTCTCGAAGCTGGGTGAGGACCGAGTACGCGTTGTCATCGAACCGCTCATCGCGGGCACGCTGCTGGAAGCGGATCTGACCTTCAACGACGCCGTCTCCTACGTCCGGGATCTCGGCCTCATCGCGGAGGACCGGCCAGTCCGCGTCGCCAACCCGATCTACAAAGAAGTCATCCTCCGGGTCCTGGGATCAGCGATCGAGAACAACGTTCTCCTGGAACCGAGCAGCTTCCGGCTCCCGGACGGCCGCCTCGACTTCCCCCGTCTGCTCACCGAGTTCGCCGCGTTCTGGAAGCTGAACGGCGAAGTCCTCGCCGCCCAGCAGGGCTACCACGAGGCGGCCGCGCAACTGGTGCTGATGGCGTTTCTGCACCGGATCGTCAACGGTGGCGGCTACATCGACCGCGAATACGGCGTCGGTCGCGGTCGCATCGATCTGCTTCTCCGCCAGCCGTATACGGATGCCGATGGCCGCCGGGCATGGCAGCTCGAAGCCATGGAGTTGAAGGTGTGGCGGGACAGGGAACCCGACCCGCTCACCACCGGCCTCGCCCAACTCGACGGCTACCTGGACCGTTTCGTCCTCTCGACCGGAGTCCTGGTCATCTTCGACCGCCGCCCTCGAGCCGAGCCGATCGATCAGCGCACGGTCTTCTCCGAAGCGACCACCCCCGCCGGTCGAACAGTCACGGTCCTGCGGGCCTGATCTTCGAGCCGGAGGCGCCCAGCGATTTCTCTGGGCGCCTTCGCCGTTTCGGGGTTATTTGAGGGCGACGCGGGCGCCGCCGGAGAAGACCGAGTCGTGGAATTCGATGGCGGTGGGGGTGGTGCCCTTCGGGACGTCGAAGGCGAGGACGACGGAAATCCTGTTGCCGGGGTTGATTTCGGTGACCAGGTTCTTGTTGAGGTTCACTTCGGCGGCGGTGTCGTTGCTGTAGAGGCGGCCTTGGGCGTCGACGAGTTTCTGGTTGTCGCCGAAGTAGGTCTGCGGTTGATCGCCAGTGTTGCTGACGTCGACGTACACCAGGATGAATTCGCCCTGGGCGTCCTTCTTCAGGAATTGGTTGTCGCCGACGGAGGCGACCGGCGCATCGACGCGGGTGACGACGAAACCGAATTTGCCGTCGCGGACCTCGGAACCCGCGGGGGAGACGGAGGTCCGTTTCTCTGTGCTCTCGGCGACTTCGTCGGCCGCACTGCTCAACAGCGCGACGCATCCGCCGAACAGCAGCACCACGAACGCGAAGAACCCGCCGAGCACCCACGGCCACACCGCACGTTTCTTCTGCGGCGGCGGCGAGTAATGCGGATTCGGGCCGGGCCACGGCTTTTGGGGCATCTGTGGATTGGTCATGCCGGTATTCCTTTCTCGACTGCGGGGGAGCGCGGTGCTGGGACTGCCGCACGCGACAGCACGGAAATGCGCGGCGGTTCGATGGCGTGCCGTCGGAAGCGACGGTTCGCGCCGGGCGGCTCGAGGTTTAGCCGAAGCCCCCCGGTGGAAGTCTGGACGTTAGCGGAAAGCGCTGGACCGAGGGCATTTTCGGGCAGCTGTTAGGGGCCCGTTCGGTGCCTGTCCTGATCATGGTCTGGACACGCCGTCGGCGGCAGGCGCCGTTTCGGTGACGGCTCGGGAAACCGGGTGGCGGCCAGGGAATTGCTCGAGTGCGCTCAGTTCCGAACGGTCCGGTTCACGGGAGGTAGCCGATCGGAGGAGTACCGTCCGGACTATGGATCGCGATGCTGTTCGCGCATGGGTAACGGCCTACGAACGGGCTTGGCGCACACCGGGCACCGACGCGCTCGCCGAACTGTTCGCCGACGACGCCGTATACGTGATATCCCCGTGGGCGGCCCCGATCGTCGGGCAAGCCTCACTCGCCGAGTTCTGGGAAGCGGGCCGGGACGGACCCGACGAGCCGTTCACCATGACTTCCGACCCCGTCGCGGTGGAAGGCGACACCGCAGTGGTCCGGGTCGAGGTCGAATACGAGCGCGACGACCCCGCCCGCTGGCGCGACCTGTGGGTCGTCCGCTTCGACGATTCCGGCCGCTGCGTCCACTTCGAGGAGTGGCCGTTCGCGCCGGGTCAACCCGACGGTCACTGAACACATCCACGCCGACGAGCGGGGCGGTTCAGAGCCGAACGACTACCGCGGTCGTTCCGGCAGGCCCGCGATTCACGCGCTGTACTGGAGTATCTCGCCGGCCAGGGCGGCGGCTGTGTCGTGCGCCTGCGGCAGGCGCTCGGCCCAGGTGTCGGCGGCGTCGCCCAGGTAGACGGCGCGGGCGTGGGCGAGTGCGGGGCGGAGTTCGTCGGGGAGGCGGTCGATGGCCCAGCTCGCGGCCTCGGATTTGGCGCGAATCTCGCCGGTTTCCAACGTCATCCAGACGCGGGCCAGGCGGAGCAGGACGTTGCGGGTGTCGCTGTCGAGTTCGGTGAGCAGGTCGGGGATGCCGTCGAGCAACGCGCCGCGCAGATGCTCCGCCGGGACTGGGTCGAGGAGTTCGGCCGGTGGCGGCCCGAGCAACGGGGAGTCGGCCTGAAGGGTCATCGTGATCAAGACGGCGAGGTCGGCGTCCGGCGCGGCGACGGGCAGCGCGCCCCGCACGTAGTCGTCGCGCAACCATTCGCCGTACTGGAAATCGAGGGTCGGCGGATACTGCCACGGCCGGACGTCGGTCTGCGCGACAGTGCTGAGTTCTACGGGCCGCGGCGCACCGGATACGCGCGGATCCCCCGAAACGGCAAGCAATCCATCGACCAACGCGCGCCGCTGGTCGGTCTCCAGATGACCATCGGTGACCACCAGAACGTCGATATCGCTGTGCGGACGCAACCCGCCCAACGCCGCCGAACCGTGGCGGTAGGCACCGAGCAACTGGGGCCCGAGCGCGGCGCGGAGCAGATCGGCGACGGCGGCTTCCTGAGTCACCCGCTCCACTGTAGTTCTGAACGCGGCGATACCGCTCTGCTCATGACTATTCGTAGATGTCGCGGCGGTGTCCGGCGGTGACGACGAGGATGATCAATTTGCCGTCGTCCACCTCGTAGACCAGCCGATAGTTGCCGACGCGAAGTCGAAAGCCGGGCCGACCGGTCAGGGCTTTGACGTCTACTCCGTCGCGTCGGTAGGGATCGTCGCCAAGCAATGTGAGCGCGACCAAAAGCCGTATGCCGTCGTGCTGCGGAATCGTCCGGAGCGCACGACGCGCGGCCGTACACCCGAACGTGTACGCGATGGTGTGGTCGCGCCGCTACCAGGACTCGTTCGAGTTCAATGCGACGAGCAACCGGCGAATGGCCGCGACGCGGCGCTCCTTGTCCGGCAGCGTGTCCAGCGCGCATTCGGGGTCGGCGGGTGGTCCGAGATGGGTGCACCCGCGCGGGCAGTCCTCGATCGCCTCGGCCAGATCGCTGAAGGCCAGGATGACGTCGTCCGGTGTGATGTGCGCGAGGCCGAAGGAACGCACGCCCGGGGTGTCGATCACCCAGCCGCCGCCGGGCAGCGACAGCGCGATGGACTGGGTGGAGGTGTGCTTGCCCTTGCCGACGCCGGAGACCTCGCCGACAGCCCGATAAGCATCCGGCACAAGGCGATTCACCAGGGTGGATTTGCCGACGCCGGAGTGGCCGATGAACGCGGTGAGGTGGTCGGTCAGCAGGTCGAGGGTCGGCTCGAGCGGATCGTCGATGCCGCCGTAGATGATGGTGAGATCGAGATCGTCGAAGGCCGAGGCGAATTCGGAGTCGGCGGCCAGATCGTGCTTGGTCAGGCACAGCACCGGTTGCAGCCCACCGACATACGCGGCGACCATGCACCGCTCGACGAAACCGGTGCGCGGCGGCGGGTCGGCCAGCGCCACCACGATGAACAGCTTCTCGGCGTTGCCGACCACGATCCGCTCGAAGGGGTCGGTGTCGTCGGCGGTGCGGCGCAACACTGTTCGGCGATCGCCGACGCGCACGATGCGGGCGAGGGTGTCGGGCTTGCCGGACAGATCGCCGACGACGTCCACCTGGTCGCCGACCACGATCGGTGTGCGGCCCAGTTCCCGGGCCCGCATCGCCACGATCCGCCGTTCGGGGTCGCCGCCGAGCACGCAACCCCAGCGGCCGCGGTCGACGGAGACCACCATCGCGGACTCCGCGTCGTTGTGCTGCGGACGAGTCTTGGTGCGCGGGCGCGAACTTCGGCCCGGACGAACCCGCACATCGGATTCGTCGTAGCCCGCGGCGGAGCGACGTGGCCGGCTCAGTGTGCGGCTCCGTCGTTCAGCATGTGCTCCCACAGGGACACGAAGTTCGGCAGTGTCTTGGCGGTGGTGCCGATGTCCTCGATCCCCACGCCGGGCACCCGCAGGCCGAGGATCGCGCCCGCGGTGGCCATCCGGTGGTCGGCATAGGAGTGCCAGGACCCGCCGTGCAGCGGTGCGGGCACGATCTCCAGCCCGTCCTCGGTCTCGGTGACCTTTCCGCCGAGGCGGTTGATCTCGGTGGACAGCGCGGCGAGCCGGTCGGTCTCGTGCCCGCGCAGATGCGCGATGCCGCGCAGCCGGGACGGGGAATCGGCCAGCGCGGCCAGCGCGGCGACGGTCGGCGTCAGCTCGCCGACATCGTGCAGGTCGATGTCGATACCCGCTAGTCGTTCCGGTCCGCGCACGGTGAGCACGCCGTCGAACACGCGCGCCTCCGCGCCCATGCGCACCAGGATCTCCCGGATGACGTCGCCGGGCTGGGTGGTCAGGCGCGGCCAGTGCGGGATCTTCACCTCACCGCCGGTGACCGCGGCGGCGGCCAGGAACGGCGTGGCGTTGGACAGGTCCGGCTCGACGTCCCAGTCCACGGCGCGGATCGGACCGGGCTCGACGACCCAGGTCTGCGCCTTGCGGCTGTCCTCGGGCGCCTGCACGCGAACGTCGGCGCGGCGCAGCATCTCCACGGTCATCTCGATGTGCGGCATGGACGGCAGTGCCTTGCCGTCGTGGTGCACGGTCAGTCCCTCGTCGAAGCGCGCGGCCGAGAGCAGCAGCCCGGAGACGAACTGCGAGGATCCGGAGGCATCGATGGTGACGGGGCCGCCGCGCAGCGCGCCCTTGCCGTGCACGGTGAACGGCAGCGCGTCGCCGTCGATGTCGGCGCCGAGCCCGCGCAGCGCCTCCAGGATGGTGCGCAGCGGACGCACCCGGGCCTGCGCGTCGCCGTCGAAGGCCACGTCGCCGGTCGCCAGCGCCGCCACCGGCGGCAGGAATCGCATCACGGTCCCCGCCAGACCGCAGTCGACCGTGCCGCCGCCGAGCTTCGCGGGGGTGACGCGCAGCGTGTCGGCGTCACCGGAGATGCTCGCGCCGAGCGCACGCAGGGCCGCGATCATCAGATCGGTGTCGCGGCTGCGCAGCGCCCCCGTGATCGTGGACGGCCCGTCGGCGAGAGCGGCCAGGATCAGGGCACGATTGGTGATCGATTTGGATCCGGGCAGGGTGACGGTCGCGTGTACCGGGACATCGACGTGGGGCGCTGGCCAGAAAGTCACCAGTCCATCTTGGCCCATCGGGTCCTCGGACACACCGGCGGTCGCGAACTGCGGCCGAATTGGGTCGTACGGAGCCCGGCCCGCGTGGTACGCGCGAACCCGCCGGGATCGCGCGTACCGAGCGCTTCCTACTTGTGCCGCCCGTGCAGGAACGGAACCAACTTGCGCAGCAGCTTCATCGTGGAATCGGTGCGGGTGTAGCTGAGCAGCGCCATGCCGGGAACCGTGAAGCGCTGCACCGCGATCGAATGCGGCCGCACGAACTCGCGCAGACCCGGCTCGCCGTGGATGCGGCCGATGCCGGAGTCGCCGACACCGCCGAACGGCAGTCCGGGGATGGCGGCGAAGGCGAGCACCGAGTTCACCGACGTCGCGCCGACACGCAACCGCCGCGCGATGTCCAGGCCGTTCTTCTTCGAGTACACCGCGGAGGACAGGCCGTACTTGGACTTGTTGGCCAGTTCGACGGCTTCGTCTACGCCGTCGACGGTGCGGATGGTGACGGTCGGCCCGAAGGTCTCCTCGGCCACCGCCTCCGAGTCCTCGTCCACGTCGACCAGCACGACCGGCTCGATGAACGGACCCTTGATCGACTCGGGCCCGCCGAGCACCGCGGTGCCGCCCTTCTTCAGCGCGTCCTCGATGTGCCTGCGCACGATGTCGATCTGGCTCGGCATGGTCATCGGGCCGTAGGCGGCCTTGTCGTCGGAGCCCGGCTTGATGTCGGACAGGATCCGCTTGACCTCGGCGACGAACTCCTCGCGCACCGAACGGTCGACGTACACCCGCTCCACACCCGCGCAGGTCTGGCCGCTGTTCGCGGTGGCGCCCCAGGCCACCGCGTCGGCCGCGGCCTTGACGTCGGCGTCGCCCGCCACGATCACCGCGTCCTTGCCGCCGCACTCCAGCAGGACCGGGGTGAGGTTCTCGGCGGCCGCGGCCATGATGCGCTTGCCGGTGGCGGTGGAGCCGGTGAAGGCGATCTTGTCGACGTCGGACTTCACCAGCGCCGCGCCGGTGGCGCCGTAGCCGTTGATGGTCTCGAAGACGCCCTCGGGTAGTTCGGGGTTGGCCTTCTTGAACGCGTCGGCCAGGAAATTGCCGATGCCCGTGGAGAATTCACTCGGCTTGAACACCACGGTGTTGCCCGCGGCGAGGGCGTAGGCGATGGAGCCGTTCGGGGTGTAGACGGGGTAGTTCCACGGTCCGATGACGCCGATGACGCCCAGCGGACGCTGTTCCAGGCGCGCGCCGAAGTTCGACATCAGCACGCCGGGCGACACCTTCTTCGGCGAGAGCAGCTTCTTGGCGTTCTTGGCCGCCCACGCGATGTGCTCGAGCGCGAGCATCAGCTCCAGGAACGCGTCGTCGAGCGGCTTGCCGTTCTCCTTGTGGATGAGCTGGGTGAACTCCTCGGAGTCGGCGACCAGGCGGCTGGACCAGCGCAGCAGATGCTTGCGGCGATCGTCGAAGCTCAGCGCGGCCCAGGTGGCGGCGGCGGTGCGGGCCTTGGCGACGGCCGCGCGCACCGCGTCCTCGTCGGCGATGGGGTAGGTGGCGATGACCTCGCCCGTGGCCGGATCGACAGACTTCAGCAGCGTGTCGGGCGCGGTGGGGGTGGTCTCGGTGGTTGTCACGTGGTGCTCTCCTCTTGCCTCTACGGTGGCCGGTCGGTGCGCGTGCCGGAGCGGATGGGTGTGATGGCCGTCCCATCCGTTGAGAGAATGCTAGGTCAAAACTCTCACCAGGTCACCACTCTGTCTCGATTGTCCCCGAGCTTGTCGGTGTGGGGTGGGAGTATCGGAGATATGTGCGGACGATACGCGACGACGACGAACCCCGGCAGGCTCGCGGTCGAGCTCGACGCCATCGACGAGACCGGCAGCGAAAACGATTCGCGCGCTGGTGGTTTCGAGAATTATAACGTGGCGCCGACGAACCGGGTGCTGACCGTGGTCGAGCGGCACGACCACGACCAGCCCGACGACGATCCGAAGCTGCGCATCCGGCGGATGCGCTGGGGATTGATCCCGGTCTGGACGAAGGCGGCCGAGCCGGGCGTCCCGGCCAAGGGCAAACCGCTGTTCAACGCGCGCGCGGACAAGGCGACGACCACTCCCTCGTTCCGCGACGCGGTGAAATCCCGGCGCTGCCTGGTGCCGATGGACGGCTGGTACGAGTGGCTGACCGAACCCGATCCGGTCGGCGGCGGGAAGGGCAAAGCCGTCAAGCACCCGTACTTCATGGCCAACGCCGACGGCTCCCTGCTGTACATGGCGGGCCTGTGGTCGGTGTGGCGGGATCGTTCGGTGCGCGACAGCGAGCCGCTGCTGTCCTGCACCATCCTGACCACCGACGCGGTCGGCGACCTGACCCGCATCCACGACCGGATGCCGCTGCCGATGCCGCGCGAGCACTGGGACGCTTGGCTCGATCCGGATCACCCCGCCCCCGCGGAGCTGTTGGCGACCCCGAGCGAGGACACGGTGGCGGGCATCGTCGCGCGGCCGGTGTCGCCGCTGGTGAACAGCGTGAAGAACAACGGGCCGGAACTGCTCGCTGAGGTGTCCGGCGGAGGCACGGAAAAGGCCGGGCAGATCAGCCTGTTGTGATCGCCCGGCCGCCCAATCCGTCGATCACATCTTGCACTTCACCGAGTCGGTGAAGACGTTGAGCGTGCACTTGAGGATGCCGCTGAGCAGGTCGGCGGCCTCGGTGGCGTTCCCCTTCAGCAAGTCGATGACCTTGGTGGTGACGCCGCCTCCGTTCTTCTCGGCCTTCTCCGCCGTTTCGTCCTTCTTCTCCTTCTCGGGGTCGTCCTGCTGCTCTTCGCCACCGAAGTCGAACGGGTGGTCGACCTGGGTCGCGGCCGGTCCGCCCGGAACGGCGGTCGCCTCGGGCGCTTGGAGCGCGGCGGAGCCGAATGTCAGCGAAGCGGCTCCGGCGAGGGCGACGATCGCGGTGCGCAGACGGTAGTGCTGGGACATTTCGCATCACATCCTCGGGTCGGACGAATCGGACCTTGTTCGGGTAACGCAGAAAATCAGCAACGCGCGAAGCGGGTCGCGCAGAGACCAGTAACGCACAGATCGGCCGCGAGACCGGCGTTTTCGCGGCGGTGTCGCCCGCAGGTCCGCTCATGTACCTCCGCATTCGCTCGGGTGATGCGCAGGCTCAGGACGGACTCCGTCGGACAGCGTCGATCTCCGCATCCGCTCCGGCCATGCGCGGGCTGAGGACGGAACTTCGCCAGACAGCGCCCTTACGCGGTGATCGGCGCGGTCACCGCCCCGGCGGCCCGGACCAGGTCGGCGGGGGCCAGCTCGATCTCCAGCCCGCGCTTGCCCGCGCTGCACAGCATCCGATCCCAACCGAGCGCCGAGTCGTCGATCACGGTCGGCAACCGCTTGCGCTGCCCGAGCGGGGAGATGCCGCCGAGCACGTAGCCGGTGGTGCGTTCGGCCTTGGTCTTGTCGGCCATGGTCGCCTTCGGCGCGCCCAGCGCCGCGGCGGCGGCTTTGAGCGAGAGGGTGTTCGGCACCGGAAGCACCGCGACCGCGAGCGCGCCCGTCGAGAGTTCGACGACCAGCGTCTTGAAGATCTGCGCCGCGACCACCCCGAGTTCGGCGGCCAGTGCGTCGACGGCCTCGGCACCGTAGGAGTCGGCGCGCGGATCGTGGGCGTAGGAGTGCACGCGGTGCGCGATACCGGCCTTGGCCAGGGTGCGGATCGCGGGAGTCGAGGCGCCTGCCATGGGCGACACCTTAATTGCGGGCCCTATCCGGGCCGCAACCTGATTTCCGACCGTGCGAAACCAGACACGGACCGCGTGGGAACACAGCGTGCGGCGGGCATGTTGCATGCGATACAGGCGCCGCGGCGCCGAGCGAACAGCTCGATGGACGACGTGAAGGAGATGTCGGTGTCCGTACTGCTCGACGAACGTCCGGTGTGGACCGTCGCGTCGCCGACGGAAGCCGGTTTCCCCTCGACGCTGGACTTGCCGGTAGATTTGGCAGGTACAGCTATCGAAGGGACAGGTGTGACGAGCGACGAAGGCGTGGTGCGCGACGACGGCGAGGTCGGCACCACGGTCGATGAAGCCGAGCTGGCGCGGCGATTCGAGCGGGACGCGCTCCCGCTGCTCGACCAGCTCTACGGCGCGGCGCTGCGTATGACCAGGAACCCGGCCGATGCCGAGGACCTCGTGCAGGAGACCTACGTCAAGGCGTTCCAGGGGTTCAAGTCCTTCAAGGAGGGCACCAACCTGCGGGCCTGGCTGTACCGGATCCTGACGAACACCTACATCAACTCCTACCGCAAGAAGCAGCGCCAGCCCGCGCAGTACCCGACCGACGAGATCACCGACTGGCAGCTGGCCGCGACGGCTGAGCACACCTCCACCGGTCTGCGCTCGGCCGAGGTCGAGGCGCTCGACGCCTTGCCGGACGACGACATCAAGGCCGCGCTGCAGGAACTGCCCGAGGAGTTCCGCATGGCCGTGTACTACGCGGATGTCGAAGGTTTTCCGTACAAGGAGATCGCCGACATCATGGGCACTCCCATCGGTACGGTGATGTCCCGGCTGCACCGCGGCCGCAAGCAACTGAAGGGTTTGCTCGCCGACGTGGCGCGCGAACGGGGGTTCAACCGCAGCGAGCGCCAGGAGGTCAAGCAGTGAGTGTGGAGCGGGACCCCGACATGGAGCTCGACTGCACGGCGGTACTAGCCGACGTCTGGCTCATGCTGGACGGCGAATGCGACGATGCGACCCGCGCTCGTCTGCAGCATCACATGGATCACTGCTCGCCGTGCATCGAGGCGTACGGCATCGAGGAGAAGATCAAGAGCCTGCTCAGCCGCAAGTGCGGTGGCGACAAGGCGCCGGACTCGTTGCGCGACCGGCTCACCCTGGAGATTCACCAGCGGTTCACGGTGCTCGAGTCCGAGAGCGAATAGTTGGCGCCGGGCGGCGTTCTCACCGATCGCTGCCCGGAAACGACTGAGCGGCACGCTCTTCCGTTCGGAGGAGCGTGCCGCTCAGTCGTTTGTCAGCGAATCGGCTCAGGCGTTGGGACGCTTGCCGTGGTTCGCGGCGTTGCCCTTGCGGCTGCGCTTCTTACGTCCACGCTTACCCATCGGTAGTCTCCTGGATCACCCCCGCCATCGCGGGGAACACATTTGGTTGAACACATCTGATTGAAGGCCATTGTTTCATATGTGGTTGGCTGTACCTTCAGCGGATACAGGCGCGGTGCGGTGTCGCCGCCGGACCACCGGCGGAGCCGTCCGAACAACCGAGTGAATGGGGTGTCATGGCTGAGGAAGTGCGCGCGGAGATGGTGTCCACGGTGCTGACCGTGGAGGTGGCGGTCGGCGATCATGTCGATATCGATCAGACGCTGATCCTGCTGGAGTCCATGAAGATGGAGATCCCGGTCATCACCGAGACCGGCGGCGAGGTCACCTCGATCGCGGTGGCGCCCGGCCAAGTGCTACAGCAGGGCGATCTCATCGCCGTCATCTCCTAGGGCGGAGCGGTAGACCGAACGTGGCGACACTGAGCGAGCTTCTTGCCGAACACACCGACCTGCCCGGCGTCGCCGTCGATCACCTGCAACGGGTGGTCGGAGATTGGCAGTTGCTCGCCGATCTGTCCTTCGCCGACCTGCTGCTGTGGGTCGGAGCGGGACCGATCGTCGAAGGCGCGGACATCGTGTGCGTCGCCCAGTGCCGCCCGACGACGGCCGCCACGGTGCACGTCGAGGATCTTGTCGGCACCACCGCTCTGCAGGCCGACCATCCCCAGGTCTTCGACGCGCTGATGACCGGCAAGATCGTGCGCGCCGACAGCGACGTCGAGGCCCAGGGCGTCTATCACCCGCACCCGGTGCACGCCATCCGGGAGGCCATCCCGGTGCGCTGCGGCGACGACGTGATCGCGGTGCTCTCTCGCGACACCGACATGCAGCGCTCCCGAGTTCGCAGCACCCTCGAGATCGCCTATGTGGCGTGCGCGGACGACCTGTGCCAGATGATCGCCGACGGCAGTTTCCCCACTCCCGAGGACCGAGCCGCCACGCACTCGAGCCCGCGCGCGGGCGACGGCTTCATCCGTCTCGACACCGACGGCATCGTGGTCTACGCCAGCCCGAACGCGCTCTCGGCCTATCACCGGATGGGCTTGCAGAGCGATCTGGCCGGACAGGATCTGGCCGTCACCACCCGCTCGCTGATCACCGACCCGTTCGACGCACAGGAGGTCGTCGGCGACATCCAGGCCGCGCTGGCCGGGCGCACCGGACGGCGCATGGAGGTCGAGGCGCGCGGCGCGACCGTGCTGCTGCGCACCCTCGTGCTGCGCCCGCACGGCGAACTCGCGGGCGCCGCGGTGCTGGTGCGCGACGTCACCGAGGTGAAGCGGCGCGACCGCGCGCTGCTGTCCAAGGACGCCACGATCCGCGAGATCCACCACCGGGTGAAGAACAACCTGCAGACCGTCGCCGCGCTGCTGCGCTTGCAGGCGCGGCGCACCGAGAACGAGGAGGCGCAGGTCGCGCTGACCGAGTCGGTGCGCAGGGTGACCTCGATCGCCTCGGTGCACGAGATGCTGTCGATGTCGGTGGACGAAGAGGTCGATCTGGACGAGGTCGTCGACCGGCTGCTGCCGATCATGGCCGACGTCGCGACCGTGCACACCACCAGGATCAAGGTGCGGCGCGCGGGCTCGCTCGGCGTCTTCTCCGCCGAACGCGCCACCCCGCTGGTCATGGTCCTGACCGAGCTGGTGCAGAACGCCATCGAGCACGCCTTCGACTCCGGCCAGACGGGTACCGTGACGATTCGCTCGGAACGTTCCGCGCGCTGGCTCGACGTGATCATCAGCGACGACGGCCGCGGCCTCCCGCCCGGCTTCAGCCTGGAAGCCTCCGACCGCCTCGGCCTCCAGATCGTCCGCACGCTGGTCACCGCCGAACTGGGCGGTTCCATCGGCCTGCATCCGGGTGCTGACGTGGGCACGGACGCGGTCCTACGAGTGCCGCTTGGGCGTCGTTCGGGGCGCTGACCGCTCTCACCTGGGCCTACCGTCGGGGCATGGGTAGCCCCGATCGGCCGCTAGGCGCGCTGTGGCAGGCGGCCGCCGTCATGTGACGGTGCCGTGGCTGTCCGCCCGGTATGGGCTGCTCGAACAGGGCATGCACCATGTGCGAGAGCTGTCCGTCGCTGAAGCGCCACGACAATCAGCCTGTCCAGCAACAGGTTTCGAGCGAAGCGAGACCTAGCGTAAAAGTTCGCGGCCGTCTCGCGCCCGAGCGGGGGGGGGGCCAGCCGAGCCAGGGCAAAAAAATAACCCCAGCGGGCGGGAGGAAATGTGGCGCGCGACCCCGCCCCC